>NZ_JARTVT010000033.1:32204-71379 GCF_029625685.1 Mesorhizobium sp. WSM4976 | reverse complement strand
CCGGTCCTCCCGGCTGGCAAGAAAACTGTCACCCATCTAATCGGTCCATTCTGTTACCTATCTATCCGGTTCGGACACCTGCCGGACATCTCCCCCGCAAGGGGGGAGATTGGCAGCTTCGCCGCCGGCGCCTTCCACGAACTCGGCGAACCTGGAAAGCGCGGCCGGCTCGGAGAGCGTTACCCCTCCGATCACTGTCCTGCCCCGCCGGCCTGGACGATCCGGCCGGGCATGTTTCCTCGGTCTGCCACCGGCGCGGCCGCCCTTCGGGTTGGCGAAGCCGATGGCGCGCAGGCCGGCGTTGCGGTGGACGATGCCGATGATGGCGTTGCGCGAGACCGGGGCGCCGCGCAGCGCGCTGAAGCGGCCGGCGATGCGCGAGGCCGAGAGCCCCTCCTTCAGCCAGGCTGCGATCTCGTCGATTTCCTTTTCGGTGTAGGCGGCTGCCATCTTCATATTCCGTCGATTGCTTGGGTCATGGGCATGCGAAAGCGCCGGGCTGAAGCCCAAGCGCCTGGGTTCGGCCGCGAGGCCGTCGGCGGGTTCAAAAAAGGGGTGGGATCAGGCCGGGCGCGCGGCCCCTTCCAGCTCGCGAAGCCTGGCTTCAGCCGCAGCCCGCGTCAGGCCCGACACCGCCCTGCCCGACGCGCGGTCGAACAGGATGACGGTGCCGTCCTCGGTGCGGATGCAGCTTATGCCCGGATTGGGGGCCGGAGCCGGGGGAGGAGCGGCTCCGGCCGTTCCGGTGAACCGGGGTGCGGGCGGTTCGACCGGATCCGGGGCAAGCGCCCCGGAATGCGCCCGGACCGGGGAGGAAGACAGTCCGGACGATCGGAATTCTAATGGTGAGGGCAGCGCGTTCATGCCGCCTCCCCTTGCATGGCGCCCGCGCGTTGCATGGCCGCGGCGCGGCCGGCCAGCCATTCGTAGCTGACGCCGGCGATGCCCAGCCGGCGGCTCGCCGCCACCACATGCGGCCAGTGCTGCGGCGCGATGCGGCCGCGCCGGCGCATCTGGCGCGCCGCCTCGTAGCCGCAGCCGACATCGGCGGCGAAAGCACCGATGCTGCCCCAACGATCGATAAGCCCAGAGATGCTGGTGGGCAGTCCCTGGATGCTCGTGGGCTGCGCGGGAATCACTGACAATGCGGAAATGCTTGCGGGATGCTCATTCATGCGCTAAGCGTACGTTATGTACGAATGACGCGCAAGCGAAATCGTACACTTTGCACGATAAATCTCAGGCATTTTGTACGATGATGGATTCCCGGCACAGATTGCAGCAGGCGCGCGCCCAGGCCGGCTATGCCTCGCCCAGCGATGCCGCGCGGGCGCTGCGCGAGATCAACAAGAACACGCTCATCAGCCATGAGAACGGCAACCGACCGTTGTCGCGGAAAGCCGCCGAGAAATACGGCCGGCTGTTCGGCGTCGACCCCGGCTGGCTGCTGTTCAATGGCAATTTGGGGGGCGATGGCGCGGAAGCGGCGCCTGTGCACCTTGCCCCCTCGCCCGTCACCGTAGACGTGCCGATCGTGTCGTGGATCAGCGCCGGCGAGCTGGGCAGCCAGGACAGCGTGGTCAACCTCTCCGACTATCCGACGATCCCCACCGCCGACCTCGAGGAAGGCGAATGGATCGCGCTGCGCGTCGACGGCCCGTCGATGAACAAGATCTCGCCTCCGGATTCGATCATCTTCGTCAATCTGCGCGACAAGCGGCTGGTGACCAATGGCTGCTATGTGATCTCGGACGAGACGGGACGGGCCACCTACAAGCGCTACCGCCCGAACGACAACCCGCCCTTCCAGCCGGCGTCGTATCTGGATATCCCGCCACCGGAGCTCGAAGGCGCGATCACCATCATCGGACGGGTGAGACGGTCGATCATCGACATGTGAAGGCGCATCCCTCGACGCAGGATCGATTTCGGCGGCCATTGCAATTTCTGCTTGCATTTTAGAACAAAGACAGAACTATATAGGAATTGCAGCCGCCGTCGCGGCAACTCCGGGGGGAGGATCAAGCCATGTCTCGCCGTACCGGCGCGATCTCGCGCATATTCGTTGCCGTGCTCTCACATGGGCTGGCGCTTGCGGGGATAGCGGTGCTTGGCGCTATCGCCACGCCCGCATCTGCCATTGCGAAGGACTATGCCCTTTGTTTCGGCGACGAAAGCGGCGACCGAAGCCCGAACAGCGGCCCGATCGACAAGAAGGGAGCCAACGCCGGCAAGATCTCGGCCGACCAGCGCATCGCCGCCTGCACGGCGATTGCCGAGGACGACAAGGAGACGTTGCGCCTGCGCACCAAGGCCTATTTCTATCGGGGCGCCGCTCGGGACGATAAGCAGGACTGGAATGGCGCGATCGCCGACTACGACAAGGCGATCGCGCTCGATCCAAAGGCGACCTCGGCGCTGTTCAACCGCGGCACCGACTGGTCCAACAAGGGGGACTACGACCGCGCGATCGCGGACTTCAACATTGTGATCAGCCTCGAACCGTCCGCCAGCGACGCCTATTCCAGCCGTGGCTCGGTCTTCCTGCGCAAGGGCAAGATCGACGCAGCCATGCTCGATTTCCAGCAGGCGATCGAGGCCGATCCGCAAAACGGCAACGCCCACACGGGACTCGGCACCGCCTGGAGCAAGACCGGCGAACGCGACAAGGCGATTGCGGAGTATGACAAGGCGATCCGCATCGATCCGACCGATTTCATCGCGCTCGTCAATCGCGGCCTCGCCTACGCCGCCAGGGACGAGTTCGATCGCGCCATTGCCGATTATGACGCCGCGCTGGCCGTGGACCCGGGGAGCGCCGATGCCTATGCCAACCGCAGCGCCGCCTGGATCGGCAAGAACGACTGGGCGCGCGCGATCGCCGATGCCAATAGGGCGATCGAGCTCGACGCAGGGATGGTCGACGGCTACTACGCCCGAGCCGTCGCCTGGGCGAACAAGGACAACGACGATCGCGCCCTCGCCGATTTCGACAAGGCGATCGCGCTCGATGCAACCGATGCCAGGGCGTGGCTCGGCCGGTCGCTGATGCGATCACGCAAAGGCGACAGCGCCGGCGCGGCGGCCGACTGCCGCAAGGCCATCGCGCTCGATCCGAAGAAGACTGGCAGTTGCGATGCGGGGCAGGATGACGCCGAGGTGCCTCCGGCGGAAACGGCGTCCAAGCCGGATCTTACCTCTTTGGCCAAGCAGTTGGAGGCCACCGGCAGGCAAGTTCGTTCCAAAGAGGCTGCCGCGCAAATCCGGGATGCATTGAAGCAGCAGGTCTCCGGCGACGTGCCGGGCGCGATCGCTTCCTTCGGCTATGCCATCTCACTCGATCCCGACAACGCCGAGGCCCATTACGACCGGGCGGTCGCCGCGGCCTCGCAAGGAGACAATGCCCTTGCCGCGAGCGACTGCCGGCGCGCTGTCGAACTCGACCCGCAGCGCGCCGGCGCGTGCGCCGCGCTCATGGCCGGCGGGCAAACCGTTCCGGCCGCGGGAACACAGGATCAGGCCCCTCAGGACCAAGCCTCCGCCAGGATACTGGTCGAACGCGCCGGCGCGCGCCTGGCAAAATATGGCGTCGACGGCGCGTTGCTCGATTTCGACAAGGCAATCGGCCTCGACCCCAAAAATGCCGACGCCTATCTCGGCCGCAGCCGCGCCAGGACACTCAAGGGCGACCAGGCCGGCGCGGCGGCCGATTGCCGGCGCGCCGTGGAGCTGGATCCCGCACGATCGAGAAGCTGCGACGAGCAGGCTGCCAGCGATGGGGGCAAAGCCGCACAGGCGCAGGACCTGGGGCAGCCAAAGCCAGGGGGCGGCGCGTCGGTCCCGCGACCCGTACTTCCGAATTTGGCGGCCACTGACGACACGCTGGCTGCAAAGTCTCTGGAGACAAAAGACCAGCGCGCGCTGCAAGCGATCCTCGGCGGCGATGCCTGGCTGGACATGGGCAAATATGACAAGGCGATCGGTTCCTATGACGTGGTGATCGCGCTCGAACCCGACAACCGCTTCGGCTATTTCGGCCGCGGCAGAGCCCGGGCCGCCACACGCGACTACGCCCAGGCGATCGCCGATTTCGACAGGGTCATTCAACTCGCCCCCAATTTTGCCGCGGCATATTTCCGCCGTGGCCTCGCCAAGGTGACATCAGGCGATGTCGATGGCGCCCTTGCCGACTGCGACCGGGCCGCCACGCTCGACCCGAAGGCGCGCGACGCCCACTATTGCGGAGGCATGGCCTGGCACGCCAAGGGCGACGCAGGACGCGCGATAGCCGCCTATACGGTGGCGATCGGCATCGATCCCAAGGACGATGCCATCTACTATGCGCGCGGCATGGCTCGCGCCGATAGCAAGGACTATACCGGCGCCATCGCCGACTTCGACGAGGCGCTCAAGCTCGATCCCGGCAATGGTGACTATGCCGTAGCCCGGAAGGCGGCGGTAGCGGCCAGCGGGGAGCCCGCCGCGAGCATTGCCAACGCGGATGGTTCCAATCTCGCCGCGAACGAACCGGACACCACCGCCGTCGCGCCGGCTGAGACCGCGGCTTCGGCCGAGCCAAGTGCGAGTGACGATCTTTCGCCTGCCGATCCGAAGTTGGCGAAGCTTATCGATACCAGCGATCCCCGCGTCCTGGTCGCGGTGGCCAAGGGCGACAGCCTCTTGCACGAAGAAAACTATGACGAAGCGATCGAGGCCTATGAAGAGGCCATCGCGATCGATCCCGAGAGCCCGCTCGCCTATTTCGGACGAGGCAAGGCCTTTGATGGCAAGAAGGATTTTGCCCGCGCAATCGCCGATTTCGACAAGGCCATCGCCATTATTCCCGACGTCGCCGCGCCGCTCACGCGCCGTGGTCTGGCCAAGGGCGCGGCGGGCGACGCGGACGGCGCGCTTGACGATTGCATCAAAGCCATCAGGCTCGACCCGAAAGCAAGCCGCGCCTTCTTCTGTACTGGAGCGGCCTGGTACGGCACCGGAGACCCGAAGCGAGCGATCGAGGCCTTTTCATCGGCGATCGAGATCGATCCGAAAGACGCGGCCAGCTATTATGGCCGCGGCATGGCTCGGGTCGACGCCAAAAACTACGCCGAAGCCATTGCCGACTTCGATCAGGCGGCCAAGCTAGACCCGCACAATCCAAACTACGCCGCCGCGCGCAAGGCAGCGACGGCCGCGCAGCAGAAAGGCGGCATGGGCGGTAATTCGATCGTACCATCCCCGAAGGAACTCGCGGCTTTCGTCGATCGCGGCTATGCGTTCTACCACAAGGGCAAATATGATCGTGCGATCGCCGAATT
The DNA here is from genome assembly GCF_029625685.1 of Mesorhizobium sp. WSM4976. Classification (NCBI taxonomy): domain Bacteria; kingdom Pseudomonadati; phylum Pseudomonadota; class Alphaproteobacteria; order Hyphomicrobiales; family Phyllobacteriaceae; genus Mesorhizobium; species Mesorhizobium sp. WSM4976. The sequence goes on along the minus strand of NZ_JARTVT010000033.1, from coordinate 66,061 downwards.
CAACAAGGCGATGGCTATCGATCCGCAAGATGCCTCACCCTATGTCGGACGGGCCATCGCGCTTGTCGCCAAAGGCAAGTACGACGCGGCGATCAAGGACTACAACAAGGTCATCGGGCTCTACCCCGACTATTCGGACGCTTACATCGGTCGCTCCGTCGCGTGGACCAAAAAGAACCAACCGGATCGCGCCATCGCCGATTTGAGCCGGGCGATCGAGCTCGACGCCAATGACGCGCAGGCCTATTTCGGGCGCGGCGGCGCCTTCGCCGCCAAGGGCGACTACGACCGGGCGATCGCCGATTTCGACCAGGCGCTGAAGCTCAATCCGAAGATGACGGTTGCCCGCGAAGGCCGCGAACTAGCACTGGCGGCGAAGGCAAGGACGTCAGGCAAGATCGAGAGCGGAGCGGCGACCTCGGCGGGCAGCATCCCACCTGCAGCCAGGGCGGCTTTCAAGAAGGCTCAGGTGCTGGACAACAAAAACGACTATGACGGTGCCATCGCGCTGTATGGCAAAGCGATTGCGCTGTTTCCCGCATATCGGGATGCATATGTGGCCCGTGCCTTCGCTTCCGAGATAAAGGGCGACTATGCCTATGCCATCGCCGATTACAGCCAGGCGATAGCCATCGATCCAGACATCGGTGACACCTACAGCGATCGCGGCCGCGTCCTCAGCTATCAGGGGGACTATGACGGAGCATCGGCGGACTACGAAAACGCCGTCCGCCTCGATCCGACAAACGCAAGGATATATGCCGGTCGGGGCGCGTTCCGCATGAAGCTCCATGAAGACACGGGAGCACTCAGCGATTTCGAGATGGTGCTTAGACTCGATCGCAACAATGTTTTCGGTTACTCGGGCCGCGGCACGATCCGCGCCCGCAAAGCGGACTATGACGGCGCCATCACCGACCTCAACCAAGCGATCAAGTTAAGGCCAAATTTCGCTGCCGCGTACAAATCGCGAAGCGCGGTGTGGGCAGCCAAGGGCGATTTGAAACGCGCCGAGGCCGACCGCAAGAAGGCACTGAGCCTCGGGGCGGAGTGAGCAGGGTGTCGGAGCGCCGGCGAATGTCACCTTGGAAATGGTTGCAAGTGGTGGCGGTCATCCCCGTAAGCATCATTGGGGCTGACGTGATGCCAACGATGTTCGGCGGCGGACACCACCACCATCAGTCTGTGGCGATGCCGCCCCGGACGCTCACCACCGCCGACATCGATGCCGAGATCCGGAAGCAGAATCTCGGGATCTTCGAGGCTATCGCCCGGGAGTTTCCGGACGACTACGATGCGATGCTGCGTAAGATCACTGCCGCGGCCCAGGCTGGAAACCAAACAGAAGTGCGCAATATCAGCAGGCAGGCGGTCGCCGATCTCAGGCATAGATACGCCCCGCTCCTGCCCACGACCCCCGACAGCAATGCTTCGGAAGTGCTTTCGGCGCAGCTCGACATGCTCAATCATGTCATGGCGCGCGAAACGCCGGCCACCTGCAACAATTACCTGCGCAACGGACCGGACGCGATCAGTGCGCCTGGTCACGATTTTCTGGCCGACCTGGACAGGATCGGCGCCACTCTGTTCCGCGCCTTCGGCGCCGCCAAAAGAAGCGGCCTGCCGGCGGTCGCGCCCAGCGATCAGGATTGGTCGCTGGTCGCTGACATTTTCAAAAAGATCGGCGGCACGCCGGCCGAGATGGAGGCCATCTCAAACGCCAACCAGGACTTCCCGGGCCTGTGTCCGGCCATGGCGAAATTCTATGAAGCCGCCCTGTCGCTGCAAGGCGAACCGGGGTGGCACATCAAAACCGCGCTGCTTCGCACCATCGTCAAGAATTAGGCTCCGCACCGGATTCCGGGCAAGGCGCCGGCGCAAGGCCGCGTTCCTTCGGCGCTTGGCCCCTACCCCAGAAACTCGTTCGTGAAATAGGCCGCCAGATCCGGCTTCTCCTTCAGCGCCTTGCCGTTGCCATCGAGCAGGATCCCCGAGGCGAACAGATACCCGCCCATCGCTTCCATCTTCGCCTTGTCCATGGTGCCGATGGCGCCGGCAGCACTTTTCAGGAAATGACCATCGTTCAGCGCCTTCAGCGACGCGTCGATCAGCGCCGGGTTGGTGAGCGTATCCTTGTTGGCGGCGACGAGCAGTTCGCCCGCCTCCTTCGCGTGATCAGCCGCGAAGGCATAGCCGGCCCGCGTCGCCTGGACGAAGGCAGCGGCTGCCTTGGGATTGGCGGCGAGGAAGGCGTTGCTGGAAACGATCAGCGTGGTGTGCTCGTCCGGCACGCCGTAATCGGCGTAGCGGAAGCTGCGCTGCTTCAAGCCTTTCAGCTCGGCCTCGACGCCTTCCCAGGTCGAGACTTCTAGCGTGAAGTCGACCGCGCCATTGGCCAGCGCCTCGTAGGCCGAGGTGCCCAGCGTCACGGTGGAAAAATCGCCCTTGCCGCCGTCATGGCGGATGATGGTCTGCAACAGCGCGTTCTCCCAGGCGCTGCCGAAGCCGCCATAGGTGAGGCCGTCGAGATTCTTCGGGCTTTTGATGGCGGCACGGTCGGCGTTGAAGACGACGCGGCCGGTTTCCGACTGGACGACGGCATAGACGGCCTTCAGGTCGGCGCCGGCGCTCTTTTGCGTGAACAGGCCGAGCGACCCCGAAATGCCGAAATCGGCGACACGGTTGGCCACCAGCGTGCCCGAGCCGGTGTCGCCATAGGGCAGGATTTCGACATCGAGCCCGGCATCCTTGTAGAAGCCCTTGTCGCGGGCGACGAACAGGCCGATGTGGTTGGTGTTGACGGTCCAGTCGAGCGCGACAGTGATTTTTTGCGCGGCTGCCCGGGCACGCGTGGCGGCCCCGGCGAATGGCAGGCTGGCGGCCAGGAACAGCGCCTGGCGGCGGGTAAGGTCAATCATTTCGGTTCTCCATCAGGTGGTCGTTGATCGGGGTCGGCTGGCCAAGCAGCGTGTCGAGGATGCCGGCCTCGATCGCCGCCGCCTCGCGGGCGAGCGCGGCGCTTTCGGTGCGCGGACGCGGCAGCGGCACGGCCACCTCACGCACCACGCGCGCGGGCCGCGCCGAAAGCACGTAGATGCGGTCGGATAGAAGCACCGCCTCACGCACGTCATGGGTGATCAGCAGTGCGGTCCAGCGGTGGCTTCGCCACATGCCTTCGAGCCAGCGCTGCATGGCCGCGCGGGTCAGCGCATCGAGCGCGCCGAAAGGCTCGTCGAGCAAAAGCATGTCGCGCTGCTGCACCACGGTGCGCAGCAGGGCCGCGCGCTGGCGCATGCCGCCGGAAAGCTCGGCCGGCCAGGCGCGCTCGAAGCCGGCAAGGCCGAACTCGGCGAACAGGGGCGCCACGCGCTCGCGCGCCGTGCTGCGCTTCATGCCCTGCACTTCAAGCCCCAGCGTGGCGTTGTCGATGACGCGCCGCCACGGCATCAGCGCGTCGCGCTGCGGCATGAAGGCGAAGCGGGCGCCATCGAGCGGCGCGCCGTCGAAGCGCATCTCGCCCTCGCCCCGGATCGCGCCCGTGAGGAGCTGGAACAGCGTCGACTTGCCGGCGCCGGACGGGCCTAGGATCGACACGAACTCACCCGCGCCGACATCGAGCGAAACGCCGGCCAGGACCTCGAGCGCGCCGAAGTTTTTTCGCACGTCGCGGAGCTGGAGCCGGGTCATGACCGGCGCTCGGAGGCTTCGGCCTTGCGGTTGCGCCCAGCCCTCTCCCAAGGCATGGCGAGGTGCTGCACCACGACGGCCAGACCAAACAATGCCAGTGTCAGCGCCGAGCTGACTGCAACGGCGGCAAGCACGAGATCGGGCCGAAAGTTGTTCTTGGCACTGAGCATGTAGATGCCCAGCCCCTTCGCGGCGCCCGCATATTCGGCGAAGATCGCGCCGACCACCGCATAGGTGATGGAGATGCGCAGTCCAGCGAAGAAATAGGGCAGCGCCGACGGCAGCCGCGCCAGCCAGAATATGCGCCAGCGCCCTGCTCCCATGGCGGCAAGCATCTGGCTGATTTCCGCACTTGTCGCGGCATAGCCTTCGACCAGCGCCACCATCATCGGGAAGAAGGTGACCAGCGCGACCAACAGGATCTTCGGCAACAGCCCGAAGCCGAACCACAAGACCACCAGCGGCGCGATCGCCACCAGCGGCAAGGTCTGGCTGGCGATCAGCAGCGGAAACAGCGCGCGGCGCAGGGGGGCCAAGAAATCGACCAGGGCCGAAAGCGCGAAGGCGGCGATCAGCGAGCAGGCGAAGCCGGCAAGCGTGGCGCGGATGGTGGGAAGCGTGTTTTCGGCAAGTGCGGCGCGGTTTTCCCAGGCTTGCTCCAGCACGCCGGACGGCGCGGGAAGCACGGTGGGCGCGATGCCGCCGAGACGGGCGTAGAATTCCCAGACGAGGAGGAGCAGGGCGAATGCGAGGGCGGCGGGGAAGAACCTGGCGAAGGCTCGCGTGAAGGCTGATCTCCACCCTTGTGGGGGAGATTGGCTGTCGCGCCCGCTTTCGCCAATCGCCGAAGGACCCCGTCCCTCTTCCGGGATAGGATCAGATGCGGAGTTCTCTCCCCCGCCCAGCAGATCGAATGAAACAGCCATAGCATCTACCTCGACAGCCTGAGCTTGGGCTCAAACCGCGGTCGGGCTGTTGGCCGAGATGGTGATGTCGAGTGTCACGTGGCCCGCGCCGGGGCCGAAGCGGCAGAAGGCTTCGTTGAGCGTGGCGAACACCGCGCCGGCGTCGCCGCGCAGCCTGGTGCAGAAGTTCTTGGAACGGTCGAACACGCCGGACTGTTTCAGGAAATCGATGCAGCCATAGATCTCGTCCATGTGGTCGCCGGTGCCCATCACATAGAGCGAGAATTGCGCCGCCACCGCCTGGTCGGTCGAAGGCGTCGACCGCACGGCGCCGAGCGCCGCGCGTTTGCGCTCGTCGAGCGGGATCGCCGGGCCGCCGATCTCGTCGGAGCGGCAGATCGGATCGTCCGGCTCGCCGGGGCAGCCGCGCGAGACGGCGGCCGACAGCACGCAATGCTTGCCGCTTTTGGCCGCCGCGACGAACAGGTCGCGCATGGCCGGGAACAGCACTTCGGGCGGCCCGACCAGCAGCGTCGAGATGTCGTCGGTCTCGATCCTCAGCCTGTCGCGGTAAGGGTCGAGCGCGCCGAGCGCGCCAAGGATGACGCCGACGAAATCGTCGGCCATGGGATAAAGGGAAATCTGTGCGCCGGAAAACATGGCCCGCCTCGCTCCGCTGGTATTATCCAGATCAGCTTTAGGGTCCGGAGGCTTGCCGCCACCATCTCAGCCCCGACCGTACGGAGCACCCCTGTGGATGGGCGCGTTAAAGCACTGTTTGCCGGGTTGGGGAAGCGGTTTTTTGCGGGAACCAATGGGCCACGAGTCTCATCTCCCCCTAGGGGGAGATGCCGACGGTTATAAGATTTCCGCGAATTTCTTATAACCGCCAATCGTTCAAATTGTACGAACTTCGCTTGACGATGTTTCGTACATAAAGTACGATATTTCCTTTGAGGGAATTTGCTTGAACACCGCGAACCATGCCGCTTTCGCCGACCTCTCCTGCCCTTTGCTGTCGCCGCTGCCGCTCGCCGAGCGCGAGCGCCTCGCCGGCGCCTGGCGCATGGCGAGCCAGGACATCGCCGACGACATCCGCTTCATCCGGCAATATCTGAAAGTGATCGCCGAGAAGGACGAGCGGCTGTCGACCGGCGCGCTGGTGCACGGCCGCGCCTATGTCGAAGCCTGCGCCGCCTGGCTGCCGGAAACGGTGGCGCGGTATCTGCGAAACCTCAGGCTGATCAGCGAGTGCGAAAGCGCGATGATCGCGGCGGGGGTGAGGTTCGCCCGGTCGAGCGACGCCTGGTGAGAGCTCCCCTCTCCCGTGCGGGCGACCGAAGGAGCCCGCGCCGCGGACCCTTCAACCAGCCGGCTGCAACCTCGGCTCGCCGCTCCGGCAAATGCATCGTTTCACACAATCGCCAATTGGTGGACGCGGGTGAGCGGCCGGGCGTTAATTCCTCCCGGGCGAAGGAGGGAATAGACGCATACCAGGGAGGAACATGTTTGATGCAACCGCAAATCGACATCGGCGCACTGCCCGAGGATCAGCCCTACGAAGTCACCTCATTTGCCAGAAGGCACGGACTGACGATTCCGGTGGCGGATGCGGTCCTTTTCGCCAAGGGTCCGTCGCCGTCGCGGGCCGCCTGCGATACCGCGGCACTTGCCCTTCTCTGCGCCGTCGCGCAATACGCCAGGAAGCAGGGTGGGCGCTAGAGCGTTTCACCGTTGCACGGAAACGGCGATCCGCTCCATCCGTTTGTTTTGGAGCAAATCCGGGCGGAAGGCTACGGCGAAGGCGCCGAGCCTAACCGCCCACACTTTTCCTGGAATTGCTCTAGCGGTTCGGCGGCGCACCTTCCCTTTTCTTGACCTTCCTACCAGCTGAACTGGAGCCCCGCATTGCCGCCGACCTGGCTGCCGGCGAAGGCGATGCCAAGCGTGGCGGTCAGTCGGCCGCCGTGGGCGAAGCCTTCGCTCAGCACGGCGGCGCCTGTGATGCCGAAGGCATTTGCATAGCCGGCATTCCCCCAGTTGACGCGCAGGCCGAAATGCTCGCCCTGCACGAGATCGGGCGCGGCGAGCGCGGCCGAGATCGAGGCGTTCTCGAAGGCGCGGGTGATGCGATTGTCGATGTCATCGACCTGGGCGGCCAATGCCGTCTTGCCAGTGACCGTCGTCGTCCCGCCCTGGCCATTGTCGACTTCCTGTTTGGTCACGCCGGTCTGGGCATTGATGCAGGTGTCGGTGCCCGGGCTGTAATAGTAGTTGGGACCGTAGGCGGAGCAGACCCTGACATATTCGACCGCCGCCTCGGATGGCGACGCAAGCAACGTTGCCGCGCCGAGAATGGCCGGCGCAAGGAAATATCTGAACATGATGCCCCCCGGCCGCTCTTACCAGGTCAGCTGCAGGCCGGCATTGCCGCCGACCGTCTTGCCGGAGAAGGCGACGCCCGCGGCGCCGGCCAGCCGGCCGTTGCCGCCAGGCATGAACCCCTCGCCCAGCACGGCCGCGCCGGTGAGGCCCATGGCATTGGACTGACCGGCATTGCCCCAGTTGACGCGGACGCCGAAATGCTCGCCCTGTACCAGGTCCGGGCTGGTCAGCGCCGACGCCACCGAGGCACCCTCGAAGGCGCGTTGGATGCGGCCGTCGATGTCGTCGACCTTGCTCGCCAGCGCCGTCTTGCCGACAACCACGCCGTCTTCGGTCAAGCGGCGCGTCTCGCCGGTATTGGCATTGATGCAGGTATCGGTGCCGGGACTGTAGTAGTATTGCGCGCCATAAAGCGTGCACACCTTGACATACTCGACCGGCTTGGCCAGCGCCGACGCCGGAAAGCCGCTTGCCGCTGCCAGAAATGCGAATGAAACAAGACGATGAATGCCCTGCATACCGTGGTCCCCCGGGAATTGGATTGAGAAAGCCCTCGCGTGAGACCACCATTGAGCTCCGCACCGCGTCAACGGCTGGCTCCGGGCCAATACCTGACTTTTACCGGGAGTATTCTGGTTAAATTCAATCTGGTGCCAAGGAGCAACAGTAGATTACCTAAACTTATTGAATCGGCGGCCTTCAACGGGAGTTCGAGCGTCTTCCTGCCAAACGGCCGGCCGTGGCCTCCCACGTCAGGTCATTGTCGGACATCGTTGTCGGGGTGACCCGGCGGCGGCGCGGCCGCCGAACCGATTCAGGCCTTGGTTTTGGGTTTCGCCGCCGCCTTCGCCTTGGCGGGGGCCTTGGCGGGCTTCTCCGCCTTGGCGGCTTTAGGCTTCTCGGCCTTGGCGGCGGCCGTCGTCTTCGGGCTCTTCGCCTTCGGCTTGCCTGCCGCGTCGATCTCGGCGACCGCCTGGTCCCAATGCTCCATATGAGCGCCTTCGGGCCGGCCGGCCTGCTCCCAGATCTCGTGCGCGCGCTGGCGAATGCGTTCGTGCCTGTCGTCCGTCACTGTCGCCTCCTAGGGTTGGATGGGTTCCCCGGCGCGAACACTAGCGGAATTTTGACGCGGCGTCTTCGGTATCACGCACATGCGACCGACTTAGGCGGCAAATTCGCTCAGTGTCCGTCGGTGACGACTCCGATGCCGAGATGCGCTGCCTTCTTTGTGATCAATCCGGCTAAATCCGCGTCAGAGCGGTCGGTGCCCGTGCGCTTGCGCAGCAGGGAAATTGCCTCCTGCATGGACAACAGGCCAGTCCTGTGCTCGGCCAACAGCTTGTCGACCTGCCGAGCGATGTCAGGTGATTCGACGTGTGGATGATGCATGGCAACGACTCCTTCCGCTTCGTTGCCTCCCAAACCGCTGCCTATCCTAGGCCTTGTGCCTCGATGCGAGAAGAGCCCTATCCTTCACCGAAGCATCCGGCTGGGGTCGGGCTCTTCAGGCGCCAGATGTTACTGGATCACCTGGACAACGCGGCGCGTGCCGGGATCGATCAGCACCGTGTGGTCGTTGACGACCGCATAGCGATACTTGACGTCCGGAACCTGCTGCAACTCGACGGTGTCGGGCACGGTCGAGCCGACGCCGAGCTCGAGGCCGAGCACGTTGACAGAGGCGATCGGATGCTTGTGGACATATTCCTTGACCACGGTCTGCTGCTCGGGGGTGACGATCACCTCGTCCGCGGCCGCGATGCCGATGCCGGCCATCAAAGCCAGGCCGGCGACAGCTGGAATGAGGGTGGTTTTCATCGTTTCTCTCCTGTTGCGTTCACGACGATCCTGCGGATCGCGTCTTGACGAGCTCCGCCCTGCCTCCGCGGGGGGCGGAAACATCGGCAAGTCGAATAGTTGAGCTCCCGGGGCAAACGTGCTCGGCGAGGTGTTGTTCCGTCAGCGACGACTAATTGAGGTGGCGGAACCTTCGCATCGGCTCTGCATTGGAAGGCATTGAAACTCCCCAAGACTTTGAACTCCAAAGGGCGCCGCCGTCATGCAAGAAGGTTACATCAGAAGCGACATCGAACTTCGCGCCCCCGTGGCGATCGCCGTTGGCGCCGGCTTCAAGCGCGAGATCGCCTCACTCACCGAGATGCAGAATTTTCTCAAGGAATGGCCGACGGCCTCGAGAGGCGAAAGCCACGCAACGGCGTTGCGCGCCTGCGAGGCGGCGCGGGCCGGAGAGATCGATCTCGACAAGGCGCGCCAGGCGTTCCTGGTCTTCGCGAAGAAGGCGGGTATCGAGTGGACCGGGGCCGATCCGGTCGCGGTGTTGCGCGAGGCCAAGATCAGACGCAGCAGGGCACGCGAAAGCCGGGCGCAGCAGCGGCCTGCGCACTGACAGCGCCGGTGCGCATTGGCCTTGCCGGCACGTTTCAGGGTCTGGCCGACAATATCCCGACGAGTGCGTCCGCGGACCGCCGGCCGGCGGCTGACGGTCGACTGGATCGATCGCGGGTTTTCGGCTGGCAGCCGTTCTCAGGTCGACGTTGATTCACCAAGCGCCTCGGTGACGAAGGACGCGGCGATCAGGTCGTCCGCATCGATTCGTAGGGAGCCTTCGCCGCCCCCCATGATGGCCGCGACCTTTTGGAAGGCCTTCATCTCATGGTCGGTGATCCGGGCGTCCCGCATCCTGGCTTTGAGATCGGCGACGCGCATCCCGAGGGACCGGGATGTTGCGACTTCTCGTTTCGACATGTTGGTCAAACTCCTCCTAGACCCGCCCGTATCTGCTCGCCGCCGCCCGAATCTCCACCCTGCCAATGATTTGTGTTGTCTATGAGACAGCGTGGGCCCAGAGCCGCTAACTCAAGCGCGGCGGGAAGGTTCCGTTAGCGTATGGTAACAAAATAAAAATCGGTTAATGGCCCGCCGCCGGAACTGGCGACGGGCCATCTGATTGCGGCGTGCTATCGGTTAATCGAGCACCTTGACGATCTTGCGAGTGCCAGGGTCGACAATCACTGTCCGGTTATCGACGACAACGTAACGGTATTTGACGTTCGGCACCTCGTGCAGTTCGACCGTGTCGGGAACCGTGCTGCCGATGTTCAACTCGACGCCCGGAACCTTCACCGAAGCCAGCGGCTGCTTGTGAACATACTCCTTGATGACGGTTTCCTGCTCCGGCGCGATGACGACATCCTGCGCGGCGGCGGCTCCGATGCCGGCAAGAAGCAGCAAGCCGGCGGCGGCGGAGGTGAAGTGCATTTTCATTGTTCGTCTCTCCTATGTGGATTGGCTCAAATCGCCTTGATGCTGCGCCTGCGATTTTCCACAGCGGGTCGGCATTGTCGTAACGCCAATCGCCTGGCGTTGTTCCTGCGAAATTTGGACCGCCGCCTGCAAAGATTGATGCCGCCGTGTTCCGCAAAACCAACCTTTTCGCCCCTTTCAGCAATTTCGGAACAATGCGTTTCGGGCGGGGTTACCCATGCGAAGGGACCGACTTTCCGAGGAGAAATCCAATGAAACACCTGCTGATCACAAGCATGATCGCGCTCAGTGTGAGTTGCGGCGCCGCGATGGCGCAAACCCAATCCGCGCAGCCAAGCGGCGGCGACAACAATTGCGCGGCCGGCACGGCCGATTGCCAGAAAGGCGGCAAGGCAGGCGGGCAGGCCCAGGGCGAGACCAAATCGAAAACCGAAATGAACGCCCAGGGCAAGGCCGGCGCCAACACGCAGGAGCAGGCCCAGGGCAAGGCCAAGATGAAGACCGATGAGCAGGCCCAGGGCCAGGCCGGCACCAAGACCGACCAGAACGCCCAGGACAACACGCAGCTCAAGAAGAAGCAGCAGGCCCAGGGCAAGGCCGGCACGAACACCGAGCAGAACGCTCAGGGCGGCACCACCAAGATGCAGACGGAACAGAACGCCCAGGGCAAGACCGGCACCAGCACCGAGCAGAATGCCCAGGACAACACCACGCTTAAGAAGAAACAGCAGGCTCAGGGCAAGACCGGCACCACCACCGAGCAGAATGCTCAGAGCGGCACCACCAAGACGCAGACCGAGCAGAATGCCCAGGGCGGCACCACCAAGATGCAGACCCAGCAGAACGCTCAGACCAACACCGGCACCAAGACCGAGCAGAATGCCCAGGGCAACACCAATGTCGAGACCGACCAGAACAAGACGGCCTCGATCAACAACGTGACGGTGGAGCAGAGGACGCAGATCACGCAGGTCATTCATGAAACCCATGTCGAGCCGGTTCGCGACGTCAACTTCGACATTTCAGTCGGCGTCGAGGTGCCGCGGCACAAGATCCGCCTGCACCGCCTGCCGGCTCGCATCGTCAAGATCGTGCCTGCCTATGAATCCTACGAGTATTTCGTGCTGGCCGATGGACGCATCGTCATTGTCGACCCCGACACTTACAAGATCGTCGTGATCCTGAGCTGACAAGGACAGCATGAAGACAAAAAAGGCCCGCCTCGGCGGGTCTTTTTTTCGTCCGGCCGTCGTTGCCCTTACAAGTATCGCCGCCCGTCGTCGACGCGGTCCATAAGGCGCTGCTTGAATGCCGCCGGCCATGGAACGATCCGGCGCAATTGCCGGTTGTTACAAGGAAGTCCTGCATCCTTGGTCCCTGTCGGTGCGGACGATGGTGCGGCCGGGCCGCGGGCAGATTGTTCAAGCTTGCGGTCCCCCCGGAAAAGGTGCAAGGGTCATGACGGGTAGAGATATGGGCGAGATCGTCGACGACTGGACATGGTCGCGGCGCTCGGTTGGGCAAATGTATTTTCCGCAGTTTCTTGTGGGAATGGCGGCGACGCTTCTGGTGATCCTCGGCTGGACATTCATGTCCACGGGATCGATGTGGGCGGCATTGGGCTGGACGGTCCTTGCCGCGGTTATTCTGCAGGCCGGCTACTTCGCGGCGGTGCTGTGGCTGGTGCATGGCGAGGCACGCGTGACCGACGAGGCCAAGTCGAGCGACGGCGCCGCCTCGCCCGCCAAATTGCCTGGCCCGTTCGAGCGCGATGGCATCATCCGCGCTCTCATCTCGCTGCTGTTTCCGAAGCTTCTGCCTTAACCGGCGTAGCCTTCTCGCGAAGGGCCGGCCAATCGCCTTTCCCGGAAACCGGCTGCAATCCGTTTCGTCCGACACACTGCACGCCTCTGCTCGAGCGCAGCGAGCCGGCCTAGCCCCGCGTTATGCTTCCGAAGCGCGATCAGTTTGGTATTGTCAACATCGCCCGTCTGCAACAAAGGTTGTTCGGCCCAACGCTGACGGCCGGCTTGTCGTGCTCCTGGTTGGAGGCCCCAGCCCGTCCAGGCCGAGGCCCCCTGCTCGAACCAGGCTAGCGTGCCGCGGCTGGTGAGGCGGAGCGCACCGTCTCCGACGACGAGAAGACGACCAAGCCAAAAACCAGCACTGCGGCTGCGACGATCAGCGAGCCTATCGCCACCACCGGCTCGATCTCCGGATGGCCTGCCGCCAGCATCCAGTAGAGCGCCGGCAGCATGATCACGATGCCGATCGTATAGAGGCCGTAATGGATCATGGCGATGCGGCGCTCGGCCTTGGCGGGGTTGAGCGCATAATAGCCGCCGAAGATGGCGCTGGTGACCCAGCCAAGAAGATTGATGTGGGCATGCGCCGGGAAGGCGCTGTGATCGCCCGAAATCGCCATCCGCAGCCCGGCGGCGATGCCCAGGATGAGAAAGATGATAGCTGTCTTGAAGAAGAGTTCCGATACGCGTGGCATTTCTGTTGTCCCTCCCAATGCCTCTGTGGACCCGACTCTGTGAAGTCTATATCCAGCAAGCCATATTAGCCATGGCTTAGCCATGGCGCACCTTAAAGCATGTCTCCCGAAAGTGGGAACCGGTTTCGGGATAAGGACATGCGTAAAACCGAATCCGTAGGATCGCGACGCGCTTTAGGTCGGGGAAGCCTTCGGGCGAAAGCCGGGAGGCTGCCTCGAAAAAAGGGCTCGCCTCTTTCGAGGCGAGCCAAGAGGGGAGCCGGGCTTGAGGTCGGCCCCCATCCAGGTTGCCACCTGAATTTCAGACCGCGCCAACCTAGAGCAATTCCAGGAAAAGTGTGAGCGGTTTTCTGCCCGGAGGGTTGTTCCGGGAGGAACAGCTTTGCACATGGCTGATGTCGACCCCCTCCCGCGCCTTGCATATGTGCAGCATTTGGGCAATGCTTGGGGTCGGGGGAGTGGTTTCCGTAATTGCGGAAGCACGATTACATGTTCATTGACTACTACGAAATTCTGGAAATAAGCCCGAAGGCCAATTCTGAGACAATCGAGCGGATTTTCCGTTATTTTGCTATGCGCTATCATCCCGATAATCGGGAAACAGGCAATGAATCGCGCTTCAGCGAGATCGTCGAGGCCCACAATACGCTGCGGGATCCAGTCAAGCGGGCCCAGTACGACATCCTCTACCGCGAGCATCTGGGCCTTCGCCACGAACTCACGGATGGCGCGCGCGACGGCGGCGGCATGGACAGGGATGCCGCCATCCAGGCCAATTTGCTGTCGCTTCTCTATGTGAGGCGCCGACGCGACGTCAACAATCCAGGCATCGGAGACGACGAGCTCGAACGCCTGTCGGGCTGTCCGCGCGAGCACCTTGAATTCCACCTTTGGTACCTCAAGGCGAAGGGCTTCATCGGCAGGACAGAGAACGGAACGTTCGCCATCACGGTCGAGGGCATCGACCACGCCGGGAGCAAACAGGGCCGCGGCCGCCCGGACGCCACCCGCCTGCTCGATCACGCGGACTAGCTCGAAAATCGAAAGCCCGCCGACTGGGTTTTGAACCAGTGGCGGGCTCGATGAAGGAACAGCTACATCCCTGAGGAATCGACTGCCGTCTTCTCAACTCCCCATATCTGGGCTCGGGTCGCCGGGGGCGGAGTCTAAGCCATGCGCCATGGCGGGCAAGAACAGGGAGTCCCCATTTACATTGGCACTGTGCTTCATCGGAAACAAGGTGCCGGAGGTCCGACGCCCTGACGCATTGGGCCGAGTTGCCGTCCGTCGAGGATGAATGCAAGCACGCCACCCAAAACCCTCATGCAATCCTGCGCGGCTTACCTCCCGACGTCGAAAGTTGTTGCCGGCCACTTAGGTTGAGGATAGGTGTATCGGAATACGATACTTTTTGAGGCGTCGAGTGAGTGACGCCCGAACGTCGCGCCCTGCCCTTTCATCCTCCAAGAAAGCACCGGCCGTTCGTGAATCCAGGTGGCAACCTGTAGCGGGAACCGACACCCAACAATGCGGCTCCCGCTTTGGCTCGCCTCGCCCCGGGGCGAGCCTCTGTTTTCCGCGAGCGCGAAGCGTTGCCGCCGAAATGCCAAAAAGCCGCCGGGCGAGGCCCGGCGGCTTTCTGGTTCACCCTCTGCTCGGTTCTCCCGGCCTTATGGGGTTGTCGTGGCCGCTGCCATGGCGTCGATCTTGCTCGCCAGCGTGTCCTTGGCCCAGGCGGTGACGTCGGCGTCGACCGGCTTGTTGGCCATGTCGGTCAGCGCCGCGTCCAGGGAGGCATCGGTGGGCGCCGGGTTCGCGGCAACCGCGGCCTGCGCATCGGTGACTGCCTGCGTGTCGGCGGTGATAGCCGCGTTCTGAGCGTCGATCTGGCTCTGAACATCGGCGATCTGCGCATCGAGGGCCGCCTGCTGTTCTGGCGTGAAGCCCGTCGTGTCAGTCGCGTTGAGATCGGCGAGCTGCTGGGTAAGACTGGCGAGCTTGCTCTGGTCGGCCGCCAGTTGCGCGTTCGCCGCGTCGAGCTTGGCCTGCGCGTTCTTGGCCGCCGCTGCCTGCGTCACGTAGGCCTGTATGCTGGCGAACTTCTTGCTCTTGGAATTCATGTAGGCGTTGATGTTGCGCTGCAAGGAATTCAGCCGACCGAGCTTGGCGTGAATGTTCTTCCCACTTGGCGTGGAAGCGGTCGTGGTGGTGTCGGTCGAGCTATCGTCCGAGCTGTCGTCGGTGCCCTTGTTCTGGCCCGGGGCCGAGGCCGACTTGCCATGTGTTGCGCCGCTGTTGCCGTTGCCGCCGGCATTACCGTTTCCGTTGCCGCCGTTGCCGCTATTACCATGGCCGCCGCCGTTGCCGCCGCCATTGCCGTTGCCGCCGGCAAGCGCCGGAGCAGCCGCGAGCGCCAGGATGGCAAGGGATGCCAGGAGTGTTTTTCGCAAAGTCATTGTCCTTCTCCGCAGATGAATCGTTACCTTGGCCCAACCGCTAGGCAGCGTCTTATGAGAATTTCCTAACGGCGTCGGATAAACTTTAAGCAACTGCGGTCGCGAACTGAGAGCATTGCGTGACTTGCCACATAATTTTCGTGAGAAATCCCTCTAAGCCGTTGAAAATAATATCGAAAACAAAGGGCCGAGCACCCTTGGGCCCATTGGAAAAATGAGTGCCCTTGTCCAGCCGGACCATGGTCCCAAACATTTCTCCAAGTCATCGAAAGCCGCTCAGACCCCTGCGCATTGGCGTCGGAACACTTGTGCACCGGCGGGGTTGAACAACCGAAGGGATACTAGCCGAAAGGACCAAATCTCATGAAACCGATACTTCTTGCCGCCGCCCTGCTTGCCCTGTCCGGCGGTCTGGCGACGGCGCAGTCGGGCACATCGTCTGGTTCTTCATCGACGTCCACGACGACGATGCCCAGCAGCCAGGACACGGACCAGACCAAGACGAACTCGACCAACCCGAATTCGGCGAAGGATTGCGCGCCTGGACAACAGACGACCGGCACCGCGAAGCAAGCCGCCCCCGGCCAGCAGGACACGAGCGCCAAATCGAACGCACCCGGCCAGATGAAAACGACAGCCCAGGGCTGCTAGGACCTCGGAGCTCCACTGAAACGGCGAGCCGCCCGCCCGCCTCGTCGGACCGGCGGCCGTTTCAGGCGCTTTCAACGTCGCCGGCGGCCGCGGCGGAAGAGCTATCCGACGCCTGACCTCCGTCTGCCGGGCCGGCCGGGGAAAGCACGGTAAGATCCATGCGGGCGATGCGGGACGCGGCCTTTCCCTGCGCGTTCGAGTCGTCGGCATCCGTATCGGAAACGGAGGCCTTTGCCAGGTGGCCGATGCTTTCCGCGCTCCTGCCCGGGAAGGTTTCCGACGGTCCCTGAGGTTTGCTCGAATGATGCACGATGCCAGCACCATGCTGGCTTCCGACGGGAGAGGTCATGGCTGCGCTCCTGATAGGATGACCGCAAATCCCTAGCATTCGTGGCTGGCGCCAGCCTTGCGAGCTTTAGAGATTGCTAAGATGGTACGCCGACCGCCGGAGCGAATGGGAGGGCACGCATGCCCCCGGCTCTTCACCCTCGCGGCGAGGGGTTTCATGTGCTGTTTGCCCGCACCCTTCTAGCCGCCGACCAGCGGCACGGTCACGGACGTCGTGTAGTTGATCGGATAGTCGCTGAAATACGGGAAGTTGATGACGAAGGCGTAGCTGGCATTGACATGGGCCATGCGGAAGCCGCCGCTCGCCGGATCGGTGACGATGGTGACGTTCACATTCTGCAGGCCAAGCGCCTGCAGCTTCTGCGTGGCGACCGCCTGGACGTCGGCCTGCGTCAGCGTGTTGTTGAGCTGCAACGAGCGCGCCGAGGCCTCCAGCGCATAGCGCACGCTGGAGGTGGTGTTCATCGACCAGCCGAAGGCGAAGATTCCGAACAAGAGCATGATCAGGACAGGCGCGACCAGGGCGAATTCAATGGCGCTTCCGCCCGACAGGTTGCCGGCAAATGCCCAGGGCAGCCGGGTCCACCCTCCGCGCGCCTTTCCTGGAGCTGCCCTAGCGGACACGGACCACCTGCAAATGACCGAGCGTGGTGTTGTCCGGGTAAGGGCCGAAGGTGAAGGGCGGAGTCCAGGTGCCAGTCGCCTGGATCTGGACATAGACAGACGGCGCTTTCGGGCCGCTGCACAGGGTTGAGGCATCGACGACGGTCGTTCCGCATTGGTAGATGCGGCTGATGACGACCTGGGCATCGGAAGGCTTGTTCTCCCAGCTCGCCAGCGCGGCGGCCTGGATCGCCGCGTCATCGGAGGATCCGGCCATCACGAGGTTGGCGGCCGTCTTGACGCCGGCGCGCATCGACATCGAACTGGTGACATAGGACCAGCCGTCCAAGGTGCCAAGCAACGCCGCGCACAGGACAGGCAAGACCAGGGCGAGCTCCACCGCGGCGATGCCCGTTTCATCGCGAATGGCCTGGATCAATCGACGGACCGGGGATCTCACTCGACGACCGCAACCGCCTGGGCGGCCGGGATGTCCTTCATCCCGAGGCTCGAGCAGTCCTGGTTGATGGTCGAGTTGCCCGACCACTGGATGGTATCGGCGACGACCTGCGTGCAGCCGTTCACACCTGAGAAATTACCGAGATAATTGACCTGCTGCTTCGGAAAATAGATGGCGCCGGTCAACAGCGAGGTCGCGGTGCCGTTGAAGGTGCTCTGCGCCGCGGTGCCCGTCCTGTCGCCGTAGAACAGCACGCCAGAATAGGTACCCGAGGTCGGAGCGCTCAGCGTCACGGTGGCGTTCCCGTTCATGCTGACGGTGTTGCTGCCGGCCATGAAGATGGTTACGCCGCTGCCCTGGATAACCGCGCCCGCGTTGATCTTCAAATTGCCCTGGACGACATAGACGCCGGGAGAAAGCGTGACATTGCCGTTGAGGTTCATGCCACTGCAGTAGGTTCCGGGCTGGATTGTTTGCGTCGACTTGCCACTGTTGATGTTCTGGCAGGGATTGCTGGCCGCAGGCGCCGGCACGCTGGAGAAGGGATCGGAGGCCGGCAGGGCCTGGGTGATCGGCGACTTGCAGACCGTGGTCACCGGATTGTTCAGCGAAACGCCGCCGGCGGTAATCAGGCAATCGGTCTGCAGCCCTGCCGAGCCCTGCACCTTGATGGAGTCACTGGCGATCGAATCCGACATGACCGAGCAGCCGTTAAGCTTGACGCTCGTGCTGCCGGAAAACAGTGCCGCCTGCGAGGCGGAGGGATTGAGCGCCAGCACGCAGGCCTTCGAAGCGTCGGTGATCAGCGCCACCGCCCTGGCCCGCTCCGGCACCTTTGTCTGGGTGAAGATCGAGGTGAACAACCGATCCAGGTTCTGGTTGAGGATCACCTCAACCGCCTTCTTGGCCGTGTTCGGTCCCGAGGTGGGCGGCGTGTTGACGACAATGGTGCCGCCGCCCAGTCCGTTCGAGGCGGCCGATGTCGTGGCGGCGGCGGTGATGGCGGCCGTGTCGGACCCCTGGACCTTTTCCAGCGCGCCGGCATAGGCGGCCGCATCCGCGATCGCCTGCAACTTCAGGCTCGAATAGTACCAGTAGGATGTCTCGACACCCAGCCCCGCCCCGCCGACGACGACCGGCAAGGTCAGCGCGAAGATGGTCGCGACATTGCCCCCCCTGCCTTCGCAAAAGCGCCGAGCGGCGAGCCGAGAAAAAAAATGTCTGAAGAATGAACCTGAAAAGGCCATGGCCAAGCGCACCCACGGTATCCCAGCAGTGACGTCATCATTGCCATATGAACGAATGCCTAATTATTTCGGTCGACTTGCGCTGGTAGGACCGCAGCGGGCCTCCGCTCCCATCTTGTGCCGCGCATACTAAGACTTAAGGCCCAGCAACCTTCAGACTTAAGGCGTAAACGTCGGTAAATCCTAATATTTTAGCACCTTCTGCATTTTAACTTTTTTGGAAATCGCCCGTAGAGACGGCAGCCCTATCACTCTTTGAAATACGACGAGGGCGGGCTCCATGTTCGGACGGTTCTGGGTTTCGAAGCGCGGCAACTTCGCGGTCGCGACGGCGGTCGCAATGGTGCCGCTGATGCTTGGCCTGGCGGCTTCGATCGACCTGATCGGCACCAGCGACGACGCCGCCCAGCTGCAGAATTCGCTGGACGCGGCCGGCCTTGCGATGGGCACCAAGTACCAGCCGGGCATGTCGGCGGCCGACCTGCGGCAACTCGGCCAGACCTTCTTCACGGCCAATATGAGCGCCGCCGACGCCCAGGAGCTTTCGGGCAGCCTCGCCGCCTTCCAGGCCTCCGCCAGCGGCGATCCGAGCGCGTATTTCATCACGGCGTCGTCGAGCATCAGCCGGCCGGCGTTCCTCGCCGCCATGCCGGCCTGGCAGGCGACGCGCACCGCGTCGGTCAAGATAAAGCCCGGCTCGCAGGCCTGCGTGCTGGCGCTCAATCAGCATGCCGACAACGCGGTCAACCTGCAGGGCTCGACCAATGTGGCGATGGCAGGCTGCGTCATCGCGGCCAATTCGGACGCCCTCGACTCCGTCAATCGCGGCGGCTCGGCGGTCGTCAGCGCCGGCTGCGTCTCGACAGTCGGCCGCACGCAGGGTTTGGCGCCGCCCAATGCCAACCTTTCCTGCGGCGCGCCGCTTGAAAATCAGTATGCCTCGTTCGATCCGCTCGCCGACGTCGTTCCCCCGGCCTACACGCTTTGCCTGCCGGTACCCAACGGCAAGACGGTGACGCTCTCGCCGGGCACCTATTGCGACAAGACGCTGTCTGGGCAGATCACCCTCAATCCGGGCACCTACATAATGCGTAACGTCGTCATAAAGCCGGGCGGCAACGGCAGCCTGAGCGGCCAGGGCGTGACGATCTTCCTGATGGAGAACTCGCAGCTCTACATCAACGCCAACGAGCAGGTGAACCTCTCGCCGCCCACCAGCGGCCCCTATGCCGGCATCACCATCTACCAGGCGCATGGCAACACACAGGCGCTGACGCTGAACGGCGGATCCGGCTCGCTGATCAGCGGTTTCATCTACGCTCCGGACGCGGCCATCACCTATACCGGAAATTCGGACATGAGCGCCGCGGGCAGTTGCCTGCGGCTGGTGGGCGACACCGTGGCGATGACCGGAAACTCGGCGGTGAAGTCGGACTGCACCGCCGAACTGGGGAACCGGGAGATGTATGCGGGCCGGATGATCACCCTGGTGAAGTGAAACGGGAGCCGGCAACGGCGCTTGGCCGCGATGGCCGGTCTCCCTGACGCGACCGGCTGCCCGGCCGCCGCGCCGAACTACGCGATGATGTCGGCGCCGGGTTGCTCGTCGAAGAGCACCGCGCAGCCGCGCTCGAGCGCGACCTGCGTCAAGGCATTGGTCGCATCCTCGTCCGACGAGACGAAGTCGCCGGTCAGGACGCGCAGCTCCTCGACGGCCCTCGACATCGGCACCACGCGTCCGGCGGAACGGTCGCTCACGCATGCGTCGATGACGCACAGAAGATCGATGAGTTCGAAATTGTCCATCGCGGCCTCCGCTGCGGCCATCCCTTCGCTCTGTCAACGGCGTGTGGCGCGGACTGGTTCCCAGGCCGGCTTCATCCATGCGGCCTCACCGGCGCGAGCTTGAGGTCGAAGCGGGCCGGCAGGCATGGCTCGACACAGGCCTTGCGCACCGACCCGGTTGCCATGGTGTCGATTGGGAGAAGGACTATCATCTGAGCATCGCGTTGCGGCCAGAGCGGCCTGCCGAAGAGAAGGAAGACGCCGCCGATCAACAGCGCCAGGAGCAGCGCGGCAAACAGGTTCGCGATCATCCTGCCGGGTTGCACGGCCAGCAACTCCAAATGGGTCTCCAGAGGGAAAGGAGTGCCCATCACATCGCAGGAATGATGGGCACTCCGTGGTCGACCGCCGATGAAGGGACTTTGTCCGGCGGCTTGCTAGCCAAATGCATTGATGCCGCTGTTGTTGCCTGAAAATCGATGCCTCGGGCCTCTGCGTTCGACGCATGAGACTTCAGTCCGAGCGAGGCCCCGGACCGTCGCCCGAGGGCCTGAATAATAGCTTTCGGCTGCCGCTGCCCGGTCATCGAAAATCGGCGAAAGGAGAGAAGACTTGGCCGACTGACGCTTCCGCCTTTGACCGGCCGCTCCAGCCGTTGTTCCTCCCATTCACGGTAGATTTCAGGCCTCGAGGTCCATCGGCTGATGGCCGGGCTGCTGGTGCCAAAGAACCTGGCGATAATCCGTCAGCTCGACGACCTGCGTGCAGACCGGACAGATGTAGCTGTCGCAGCATTGGCGAAGCACCGGCGGTCCGCGGCGAGCGGCCATGACCGGCGGACGCGAATAGGTTTTGACGGCTTGATCAAGCATGGTTTCCTCCTGGTGGTTGTCTATTGTCCCCGCCCAAAGGCTTCTCCCTCTCACCGGCCATGTCGCACCGGCACGGCGCTCGGCCAGCGCTGGAGCAGGTTCGGCATGATGCTGATGGGGGATGCACGAGGCCGCGACGATATCGCCTTGATTGTTGCCGAGGGTTGCATCGAATTCTCCCTGTCGGGCGAAAAACGGATGGGTCCCTCAACCACCGCCGTGCCAGCGCGAGAGCAGGAAAGCACTGGCGACGGAGTTCCGCAATAACTTCCGATAAGGCGCCAAAAAATCTTCGAAAGATCTTCAGCGCCGGGGAGCGCTCGATTATATTAGCATCTCCTCATAATAAGGTGTACGAAAGAGACAGCGGTCGCCGACGATCGCGTCAGGCTCCGCTTCACGTGGGAGGACGCCATGGGCGAAGTTGCAGTGAAGGTGACGAAACTCGACTCCAAATCGCACAACAATCCCGACGAGGTCCGCGCGCCCGCCAAGACGCGTGTCGAAATCGTGCGGCTGCCGGGCTACACGCTGGGGCGGATGAACATGCAGCCGGGCTGGAAGTGGTCCGAATGCGTCAAGCCGGTGGTCAAGACCGACAGCTGCCAGGTCTCGCATGTCGGCTATGTCGTGTCCGGATCGATCACCGTGCGGATGACCGACGGCACGCAAAAAACCTTCGAGGCCGGCACTTCCTACACCATCCCGCCCGGCCATGACGCCTGGGTGGAGGGCAACCAGCCGTTCCAGTGCATCGAGGTGTTGAGCGCCGAACAATACGCCAAGCCGGCATAGCATACACGGTCACCCCCATTTTTCGGCAGCGGATAACAGGCCCCCGTGGGCGGCATTCCTGTCAGGCTTGCACGATCTCCTCCAGGTTGATCGTGCAAGCTGCCGTCTAGCCGCGGGTGTGGCTTCAGGTTGTGGAAACTTGCACGCCCAAGCGTGGCGGCTTGACAGAGAGCTCCTTTTGTTCTCTTTATGTTCTCAAAATTCCCCTTACAAAAGATGCAGCTAATGCTGCAATGCCACACAAACCGCCATGGGAGCGCGCGATGGCCGCCACGAACACCGCTGCGGCCGCCACCATTCTGCACGCCGATCTCGACGCCTTCTACGCCTCGGTCGAGCAATTGCTCGATCCGTCGCTGCGCGGCAAGCCAATCGCCGTCGGCGGCGGCGTGGTGCTGGCGGCTTCCTATGAAGCCAAGGTGTTTGGCGTGCGCGGCGGCATGCCCGGCCGCAAGGCGCGCGAGCTCTGCCCGCAACTCATCTTCGTCGGCGGCCATTTTTCCGAGTACCAGCGCCTCGGCGACGCCGCGATCGAGGTGCTCGACGATTTCACGCCGGTGGTCGAGCGCATCTCGATCGATGAGGCCTTCGCCGATGTCGCCGGCTGCACGCATCTGTTCGGGCCGCCGCAGGAGATCGCGCGGAAAATCCGAGAGCGCGTGAAGCACGAGCTCGGCCTGCCGATCTCGATCGGCGTGGCGCAAACAAAGCATCTCGCCAAGATCGCCTCGCAGGTGGCCAAACCCGACGGGCTGGTGGTGGTCGAGCCCGGCACCGAGCTCGCCTTCCTGCACGACCTGCCCGTCACGCTGATGTGGGGCGTCGGCCCGGCGACCAAGGCCAGGCTCGCCGAAATCGGCGTCGAGACGATTGGACAGCTGGCGCGCACCCATAGCGGCGCGCTGGAGCGGCTGATCGGCCACGCCGCCGGCCGGAAGCTCGCCGCGCTCGCCTGGAACCGCGACCCGCGCAAACTCGAGACACGTCGCCGCGCGATTTCCGCCGGCGCGCAATCGGCGCTGGGCAGGAAGCCCGCAGTGCCGCGCGTCTTCGTGCCGACACTGCTGCATCTGGCCGACCGCGTGGCGTGCCGCCTGCGCGCCAAGGACCGGCCCGGCCGCACCGTGACGGTGCGTGTACGCTTCGCCGATCTGCGCGCCGTCACCCGCTCGGTGACGCTGGAGCAGCCGATCCAGGCGACAGCGATGCTGGCCGAGATCGCCGAGGAGCTGGTGCGCGGCGTGCTGGCCGCCCATCCGGGCGAGCGGGACATCTCGCTGCTCGCCATCTCCGTCTCGCATCTGGAGGAGCATGCCGAGCTGCAGCTCGAACTGCCGCTCGGCCTGATGGATGAGAAGCGGAAGCCCGGCAGCCGCAAGGGCCTCGCCCGCTTCGGCGCCGACCGCGCCATCGACAAGATTCGCCAGCGCTTCGGCAAGGAAGCGGTGGGCTACGGCACGGTGGCGCTGGAAGGCCCGCGCTCGGTGCCGGGCGGGTTCAGGGAACTGGCGGAGAAGGAATTGTAGGGGCTCTCAATCCGTCTCCACCACTGCCCAGTCCAGGCGCATCGTCGCGCTGATCGTCTCTCCATCGTCGAGCACCGTCAGCCCCTCGCCATGATGCGCGTCGACCGGGTGCGAGACCGGCTCGAAGCAGAAGAAGCCGGCGTCGGGCGACGGCGAATAGAGGATGTAGACATCGAGCTCCGGCGAGGCGCTCAGTTCAAGCACAATCCCCTGCTCCGGCTGCCTGATTGCCGCGCGCCGGTCCCAGCCGACGAAGGCGTTGTTCACCCAGTCGGCCGGCAGAAGCGAAGCCTGTGAGAAATCCCACCACGGATGCTCGGCGACCGAGGCTACGCCCGTCGGCAAATGGCGCGCGTCCTCCAGCCACACGCGCTCGGCGCGGGCTCGCAGCATCGTCCTGGCGTTACGCGGGAACCACGGATGGAAACCGAGGCCGTAAGGCAGGCGGATGCCGGCGCGATTCTCCACGGTCAAGCGCGCCTCAAGCGCGCCGTCGCGAAGCACATAGGTGACGCAGGCCCGGTAGCGGTAAGGCCCGATCGCGCCTTCATCAAGCACCAGCTCGGCCTCGGTGGCGCCGTGCGCGGCAACCCGCCACGGCTTCTGGAAACCGTCGCCATGGATCGGAAACGGCTCGCCCGGGAAGTTAGGCTCGACCGCATGAAAACGACCCTCGAAGGTGAAGCCGCCGCTGGAGATGCGGTTCGACCAAGGCACGAGCAGCTGGCAGCCGGAAGTACCGGTGCCGTCCCCTGCCCTCAGCAATGGAATTGGCGCGCGGCCGGGAACGAGCGCGTCGTAGCGGGCGATCGCGGCCCCCTCTTCAGGCGCCAGCACGAGGCGGGCGTGGCCGTCGCCGAGTTCCATGCCGCCGCCCGTGGTCACCAGCCGCCGTCTATGGCGATGTTCTGGCCACTGATCATGTCGGAAGCCGGCGAGACGAGGAACAGCACAAGCTCGGCGACATTCTCGGGCTCGATGCGCTTCTTCAAGCTTTGGTTCGCGAGAATCCAGTCATTGTATTCTTTCAGCCGGTCGCCGAAGACGCGCTCTTCCGCCTCCGAGACCACCGCGCCCGGCGAGACGGCGTTGACCCTGATGCCATGCGGCCCAAGCTCGCGCGCCAGCGACTTGGTGAGGCCAAGCATGGCGCCCTTCGAGGCGACATAGGGCACGTAGCCGTCCCAGCGGCCGTTGAGCGTGATCGAGCAGAAATTGACGATCTTGCCATAGGCCTTCGCCTTCATGCCCGGCGCGCAGGCGCGGACCAGCGCGAACGCGGCGGAAGAGTTGACGCGAATCTGGTCCTCGTACTCGGTCAGCGAAAACTCCTCGAATGGGCGGTTGATGATCAGCGCGGCGTTGTTGATCAGGATGTCGATGCCGCCTTCCTTTGCCGCCAGCGCGGCAACCGTCGCTTCCGCCTCGGCCAGCCGGTTGAGGTCACAGCCAATGAAGGCGATGTCGCCGCTGGCCTCACCTGCTAGCCCGGCGACGATCTCCACCGCATTCGGGGCATCGGGGCGGTCGAGCAGCAGCACACGCGCGCCGGCCCGCGCCAGCGTCACCGCCTGGGCCCGGCCCAGCGAACCGAGCCCGCCCGTCAAAAGCACCTTACGACCGGCAAGCGTTTTCATTGCCCAAACCCCTCACAACACACCGTGGACTTCTTCGATCGAGGTATCCTCGATGCGCTTGTCCAGCACCACCTCGCCGCGCGCCATCGCCACGATGCGGTCGCAGCAGTCGAAGACGTGGTGCATGTTGTGGCTGATGAAGACGCCGGTGACGCCCTGCTCCTTCAGGCCACGCACGAAGCCGATCACCTTGTTCGTCTCCTTGACCGAGAGATGGTTGGTTGGCTCGTCGAGGATCATCACCTTCGACTTGAAATGCATGGCGCGCGCGATGGCGACGCCCTGGCGCTGGCCGCCGGACAGCTCGCCGACGAGCGCGTCGGGAGAGCGCAGATGCAGGTCGACATTGGCGATGGCGCGGATGCTTTCCTCGGCCATCTTCTTCTGGTCGAGGATGCCGACGCCGAGGACCGAGAAACGGGTCGGCTCGCGGCCGATGAACAGGTTCCTGGCGATCGACATGGTGGGGACCATGGAGTTGTACTGGTAGATCGTCTCAATGCCGAGATCCATCGCATCGCGCGGCGTGGCGATGCTGACCGGCCTGCCCTCGACCTGGATCTCGCCCTGGTCGGCGCGGTGGACGCCGGACAGGATGTTGATCAGCGTCGACTTGCCTGCGCCGTTGTCGCCGACAAGGCCGAGCGCCTCGCCGCGCTTGAAGGCGAGCGTGACTCCCTTCAGCGCGTGGACGCCGGAATACCATTTGTGGAGATCGCGCACCGAGATAATGGCGTCGTTCATCGCTCAGCCCTCCATCTTGATGGCCTTGGCGCGCTTGCGCATCCAGGCATTGGCGACGACGGCGAAGATGGTGAGAAAGCCGATGGCGAACTTGAACCAGTTGGCGTCGACATGGCTGAGCACGAGGCCGTTGTCGATGACCCGGATCAGCGTCGTGCCGATTATGCCGCCCATCACGGTGCCGATGCCGCCCAGCAGCGATGCTCCGCCAATGACGGCCGACGCCACCGCCTGCAATTCCATGCCCTCGCCGATGGAGGGCAGCGGCGAACCCAGCCGCAGCACCTGCAGCATGCCGGCGAAGCCTGAAAGCACCGAACACAGCATGAAGCAGATGATCTTGACCCTCGCGGTCGGGATGCCCATGGCGGCGGCAGCCGGCATGAAGCCTCCGGTAGCCTTGATCCAGTTGCCGAAATTGGTGCGCGACAGCATCAGCGAGGTGAGCACCGCGACCGCCACGAACCACAGAAACGACATGCGGAACATGTTGCCCGGGCCGACAAAGGAAGTGAAGAGCCAGTTGGGCAGGTCGACGGGCAGCAACGGCGGAAAGCCGCCCGAGACGACAACGGTGAGCGAGCGCGCCATGAACAGCATGCCGAGGGTGGTGATGAAGCTCGGTATTGCAAAGCGGATGGTGACGTAGCCGTTGATGAAGCCGATGGCCGCCGAAACGAGCAGGCCGGCAAGCAGCGCCAGCGGGAACGGCGCGCCGTGCACCATAAGCACGGCCATCGTCATCGGCATCAGTGCGAAAACCGAGCCGACCGACAGGTCGAACTCGCCGCTGATCATCAGGATGGTGACGCCGATGGCGACGAGGCCGGCCTCCGGCAAGATGCCGAGGATGCCGCGCAGGTTGTCGGCATTCAGGAACACGCCATGCGAGCGAACCTGAAACAGGACGACGAGCAGCACCAGCAGGATCAATCCGGCCAGTTCCGGCTTTTCGAGATATGTCTTGAACAGGCGCTTCAACGACGATCTCCGGGTGGCTAGGTTTCAGGGCGCATCGGCGGCGCCGGGCGTCGCCGATGCAAAGCGCTTCCGGCCGAAGCTCAGCGCATTCCCTGCGCCGACAGCGCCATGATGCTGTCGGCCTCCTTCGGCCGCACGATGCCCTGCCCGGTGTCGATATCCGACGGAGCAAGACCGATCTTCTTGTTGAGGTAGGCTTCCATCACCGGCATGAAGCCCTGCATGTAGGGTTGCTGGTCTACGAGCGCCTGCACGTAGCCCTTCTGCATCTGCTGCAGGACCTCGGGCACGAGATCGAAACCGCCGAGCAAGACCTTGCCGGGTGCTACGCCGCGATCGGCCAGCACCCGCGCCACGCCTGCGCACCAGAAGCCGGTGTCGAAATAGGCGGTGGTATCGGGATGCGCGTTCAGATAGGCGCCGACGCGGTCGGAGGTGATGGCGAGGTCGGTGCCGCTGTCGATGCGCTCCCACGACACGTCGCGGTCTTTGTGCGCCGCCTTGTATTCCTCGAGGAATTGCATGATGCCGGCGCCGCGGCTTTCCGACCAGTTCTGTCCCGGAGCAGAAATGCCGACCAGCACCTTGATCGGGCCGTCCTTCGGGAAGCTTTCGGAGATGGCCTTGGCGAGGGAATAGCCCGCGGGTTTGAAGCCCTGTCCGACGAAGGCCTGGCGGGCATTACCCTTGGCGCCTTCGGTGTCGTCGACATTGACGGCGATGACGAGAACGCCGGCGTCACGCGCCTCCTTGATCACATCGTCGAATGCATGGTCATCGACAATCGAGGTCAACAGCGCATCGGGCTTGGCGGCAAGGGCGGCGCGCATATTGGCCACCTGCTGCTCGACCGAGCCCTCGGTCTGGGTGAACACCATGTTGCAGGTGGCCTCGACCTTGCCGCAGGCATCGTCGAAGCCTTTCTTCACCGCCTGCCAAAAGGTGTTCGAGGCCGACGAATGATGGGTAAAGACGATGTTCAGACCGTCGGCACGGGCTGCGGACTGGCCGCCAACCAGGGCCGCGCCGAGCAGAAGCATTGCAGTCAGTTTTTTCATGTCATTCCTCCCTATGGATCTTCTAGATGTCCGCCTTGTCGCTGACGCGGCGGTGGACGGTGTAGACCTTGCCAAGATCGGGGTTGAGCGCGAGCCCCAGCCCCGGCCCCGGCGGCACGGTGATCATGCCGTCGTTCACCTCCGGCAGCGCCGTCACCAGATCGCGGTACCAGGCGCGGTAGAAGGCGCGCACACTTTCCTGAACGACCGCGTTGGGGGCATTGAGCGACAGGTGGGTCGAGGCGGCGAGCACGACCGGACCGGTGCAGTCATGCGGCGCCACCGGCAGCCGCCAGGCCTCGGCCATCGCGGCGATCTTGCGCGCCTCGGACAGGCCGCCGCACCAGGAGATGTCGAGCATGACGATGCCGGCCGCTCCGGTTTCCAAAAGGTCGCGAAAAGCCCAGCGGCTGCCGAGCGTCTCCGAGGCCGAGATCGGCGCGGGGCTTGCCGCGGCGTAGCGCTTGAGATCGCCGAGGCTGTCCATGCGGATAGGGTCCTCGTGCCAATAGGTGGCGAAGGGCTTCAGCGCCTGCGCTATCTTCATGGCCGGCAGGAGCTGCCACATCGAGTGGAACTCGACCATGATGTCCATCTTGTCGCCGACGGCTTTGCGAATCTTTTCAAAGGGCTCTAGCGCGGCCTTCAAGTCGGCGGCGGAAATGTCGTTGCCGCGCGTCTTCTCGGCAGCATGGTCGAACGGCCATATCTTCATGGCGGTGATGCCGTCCTCGAGCAATTCCTCGGCCAGCTCTCCGGCGCGGGTCAGGAAGGCGTTGAGGTCGTCGTATTCCCGCTTCGCCCCGATTCCGTAATTGGCAGTCGTCTGGCCCTTGTCGTCCTTGATGTAGTCGGTGCCGGCGCAGGTGTTGTAGGTGCGGATGGAACGGCGGCTGAAACCGCCGAGCAGTTGGGCGACCGGCTGGCCGGTGGCCTTGCCGAAGATATCCCACAGCGCGATGTCGAAGGCCGAGTTGCCGCGCACTTCCGCGCCGGTGGAGCGGAAGCCGAGATAGCCGACGAGATCGGCCGACAGAAGGTCGATCGCGAGCGGATCGCGGCCAATCACCCGCGGCGCGACATATTCGTGAAGATACTCCTCGACCGTGCGCGACAGGAAGAAGGTCTCGCCAAGCCCGCTAATGCCCTCATCGGTATGGACCTCGACCCAGAGCAGATTGGGCCGCTCCTCGATGCGGACGGTTTCGATGGCGCGGATCCTCATCGGGCGACCTCCATTTCAGGCTATGCCTGCGTCGAGGAGCGCCTTGACGCTCTTGTCGAAATGCTGCGCCATGTGCTCGGCCGCAAGCCTCGGATCGCCCTTGAGGATCGCCCCGGCGATATCCTCGTGGCCCTTGATCATCTTGAGCTGGTCCTCGTCGGTCGAGCGGGTCCGCCAGCCGATCACCCAGGTGCGTCGCGTGACGCCGCTGAAGGCGGTGACGATCAGCGAGAAGACCGGGTTGTGCGATGCGCCAGCAATCGCCTCGTGAAAGGCAATGTCGTGCTCCATGACGATTTCAGGGTGCCTGAAGTTCTCGCGCATCAACCTGGCGGAACTCGCGATGGCGGCAGCCTCCGCGTCGGTGCGACGAAGCGCGGCCAGCGCCACCGTGCGCATCTCGATGGTCCGCCGGACATCATAGACCTGCTGGACGCTGATCTGCTGGGTGGTGATGCCATGCTCGATGACCATCGACATGGCGCCCGTGTCGAGCTTGGCGACGGTGGCGCGGCGGCCGGCGCTCATGTCGATCAGGCGCATCGCCGACAGCGAGCGGAAGGCCTCGCGCACGACGGTGCGGGAGACATTGAGCTGACGCGTCATCGCGGCTTCGCTGGGCAGCAGATCGCCGGGTGCGAGGCCTTCGGCGCGGATGTGCTGGGTGATCGCCTGGATCGCGGTGCTGACCAGCCCCGGGCTCGGTTCGTCGCCTGTCTGTTTCGAATCCTGCATGGGGCTCCCGGGAAAAACCTGTATGACAGGTTGATGTCATATTGCTCATAATTTATCCGAAAGATATATGTCAAGCCGATTTCCCCGAGAGAAGCGCCATGCACAAAACGCAAGCCACCCTGATCCTCGATGCCCGCGACGTGGTCGGCGAAAGCATGGTCTGGGACGAGCGCCGCTCCAGGCTGGTTTGGGTCGACATCATCGGCCGCCGGATCCACCTGCTCGATCCGGTCAGCGGCGCCCATGAAACCTGGCCCACGCCGGACCTGGTGACCTCGATCGGCCTGCGCCAGGATGGCGGCGCGATCGTCGGATTGCGAAAGGAGATCGCACTTTGGGATTTCGGCGGGCCGTTCCGGACGATCGCGACGATCGAGCCGGACAGGCCGGACACACGGCTCAACGAAGGCGTCGTGGCGCCCGACGGCTCGTTCTGGGTCGGCACGATGGCCAACAATATCGGTCCGGACGACGCGCCGGTGGCCGTCACCGGCGATGAAGGCCGGCTTTATCGTGTCGATGCGAAGGGTGCCGTGACGGCGCTCAGCGATGACCGCTTCGGCATCACCAATACCATGGCGTGGCTGCCCGATGGCCGCTTCGTCACAGCCGACACGATGAAGAATGCGCTCTACAGCTATCGGTGGGAGAGGAAGGCGAGCCGGCTCGCCGAACGCTTGCCCTTCTTCACAGGCTTCGAGCGCGGCCTGCCGGACGGCTCCTGTCTCGACGCCCAGGGTTATGTCTGGAATTGCCGGGTGGTGGGCGGGAGTTGCCTCGCCCGCATCGGGCCTGACGGCAGGCTGGATGGGATCGACGAACTGCCCTGCAGTTGGCCGACGAGCTGTGCCTTCGGCGGCGCCGGGCTCGACACGCTGTTCGTAACCTCCGCGCGCTTCACGATGAGCGCCGGCCATCTTGCCGCCAATCCCTCCGAAGGAGGCTTGTTCGCGCTCAAACCCGGCGTGCGCGGCGTGCCGGCCAACCGCTTTGGATAATCTTCGCGGCGGCCGTGGCCGATTCCAATCTGTGAAGTTACGCGTTCCCCCACTTGCAAGAGGGCCGGCGCTGGGCTGGATTGACCATCGAGGATGCCGGAGCCGGAGGGCGCGCAATGGAGCCGATTGCGGCCGGATCAGCAAGGGACGTGGATGACGGCAAGTCCGAGCGCTATGATCTCGGCCTCTGCCTGTCGGGCGGCGGCTACCGGGCCATGCTGTTCCATGCCGGCGCTCTGTGCCGCCTGAACGAGGCGGGGCTGCTTCAAAAGCTCGACATGGTGAGCTCGGTCTCGGGCGGCTCGATCGCGGCCGGGCTCTTGGCGGTGATCTGGCCGCGCTTTACCTTCGCGGTCGGCGTCGCCACCAATTTCGATATCTATCTCGACAGTATATTGAAATTCTCGCAGGTCTTCCTCGACGCGCCGTCTATCTTCAAAGGCCTGTTGAACCCGTTTTCGAGCGCGGCGCGGGAGGTCGCGGCCTGCTACGAGCGGAATTTGTTCGACGGCTCCAGGCCGATGCTGAAAAGCCTGCCGGAAAAGCCCTGGTTCGTGTTCTGCTCCAGCAACCTCGGCACCGGCTCGCTGTTTCGCCTGTCGCGGCGCTACATCGCCGACTACCGCATCGGCGTCGCCTACCAGGCCGACCTGCCGGTCGCGACCGCGGTTGCCGCCTCGTCGGCCTTCCCGCCTTTCCTGTCGCCGCTCCGGCTCGACCTCACGCCCTTCGCGTGGAAGAACGACAAGCTCGACCCGAGTGTCGGCCTGCCGGTGGCGCCTTCCCGCGCCGTGCTCACCGATGGCGGCGTCTACGACAATCACGGCATCGAGCCGGCGCTAAAGCGCTGCCGCTGGCTGCTGGTGAGCGACGCCGGCGCGCCCTGGCAGGCTTCGAAGGCGGGTTACTGGAACTGGTTCTCGCAGTTGAAGCGCGTGCTCGACACCACCGACAACCAGGTACGCTCGCTCAGGCGCCGGGATCTGGTGGCGCGTTTCCAGGCGGCCAAGGACGCCGACGATCGCGGACTGCCCGATGACGCGACCCGGCCCGATTATGCGGCGACGCGCGGCGTCTTCTGGTCGATCGCCAGCAAGCCGGACGCGACCGAGCCAAATTTCGTGCAGACCGCCGCGACCGCGCCGGCCGATATCGGCACCTCCTTGCATTCCTGGGCAGCGAAGAAACGGTCGACCTGGTGAACTGGGGCTATTGCGCCGCCGACCAGGCGCTGCGGAGCTGGTATGAGCCAGCGTTGGCGCCGGGAAAGGGCGTGCCGCTCAAGCCGGGCGATGTGGAGCCGGGGCGCTGCGCGAGGGTGTCGAAGATGATGATGAGCGTGTTCAGGGTTTGAGCTGCTTTCCCCGCCCCCACGAACGTGGCTACGGCATGGCATTGCGCATGTTTCCAAGCGGCGGGTCTTTGGCGATGGTCTGCATGCGGCTTGGCGCATGCATTATCCAGCGCAGTGCTGGTCGACCCCCACTCCGTCTCGGCTTCGCCGAGCCACCTCTCCCCCGATCGACGGGGTAGAGGAACGGCGCCAGGGCTTTTGCCGTCAACGCTCGTCCAGCAAGGCTCCCTTCCTTTCCCTCCGGAGGGGGGGGAAGGTGGCGCTGCGAAGCAGCGACGGACTGGGGGAACCACGTGGCAATCAAGCCTCAGGTCGATCAGTCAGCGCCCCCACAGAAGATGTGTGCATGCCGTAGCCCGCTTCGACGGGGGCGAGGAACCAGGCGTTCATCCCTGGCGCAATCCAATCCGGTTCATCCCCTGGCCTCAGCATGCTAACAGGTTCGCTTTCAACAATTTCAACAAATGGACAGCGACATGGCAGGCGAAAAAGTGGCTCTGGTGACGGCGGGCGGCAGCGGCATGGGGGCGGCGGCGGCCAGGCGCCTGGCGGCCGACGGCTTCAAGGTCGGAGTGCTCTCCTCCTCCGGCAAGGGCGAGGCGCTGGGCAAGGAACTTGGCGGCTTCGGCGTCACCGGCTCCAACCAGTCGAATGACGACCTGAAGCTCCTCACCGACCGCGCGCTGGAACGCTGGGGCCGCATCGACGTGCTGGTCAACAGCGCCGGCCACGGGCCGCGCGCGCAGATCATCGAGATCAGCGACGAGGACTGGCACAAGGGCATCGACACCTATTTCCTCAACGCCGTGCGCCCGACCCGGCTGGTGACGCCGGTGATGCAGAAGCAGAAATCCGGAGTCATCATCAACATCTCGACCGCCTGGGCGTTCGAGCCGAGCCCGATGTTCCCGACCTCGGCCGTGGCGCGTGCCGGGCTTGCCGCCTTCACCAAGATCTACGCCGACACCTATGCGGTCGACAACATCCGCATGAACAATGTGCTGCCCGGCTGGATCGACAGCCTGCCGACCACGAACGAGCGCCGCGACAGCGTGCCGATGAAGCGCTACGGCACCTCCGAGGAGATCGCCGCGACGATCTCGTTCCTGGCCTCGGACGGGGCCGCCTACATCACCGGGCAGAACATCCGCGTGGATGGGGGCATTACGCGCGCGGTGTGAGGGCGGCGAGAACGCCGCCTCGGATCATCCCGGTCTGCGGGAATTGAGAACCCACAGAACGCATAGGAAGGCTATCGAGCCCACCAGGACGATCGAATTGCCGACCACGATGTTCCAGAATCGTGTCGGATCATCCGAGAGCGCGACCCAATGCAACTTGCCCCGAACCTCGCCTGTCTTGATGCCGCAGGCAATGTTGTAGATCGCGATGGCGGCAAGCGCGGCCATCAGGACAAACAGGTCGTTGTTCTTGTTGCGATCCATGGAAGCGGCTTTTATCAGCGCTTGGTGAAATTTTGCTTACCTGCGGGAACGTTGGGGGGGGGGGGGACCCCCCCCCCCGGGGGGGGGGGGGGGGGAAAATAAGGGGGGGGGGGGGGGGGGCCCCCCCCCCCGCCGGGGGGGTTATTTTATATAGGGGGGGCGGGCGGGGGGGGGG
>NZ_JARTVT010000033.1:31409-32194 GCF_029625685.1 Mesorhizobium sp. WSM4976 | reverse complement strand
ATAATATTTTTTTTTTTTTTTTTTTTTTTTTTTCTTTTTTTTTTTTTTTTTTTTTTTTTTTTTTTTTTTTTTTTTGGTGGGGGGGGGGGGGGGCCCCCCCCCCCCCCCCCCCCCAACGTTCTCCGGTTGACGCAATTCCAGACGTGAGGACTACGGCGACCACGCCGGCCTGCCGGGACTATTGATTGATCTCCGGCTCGACGAGCTTGGCCAGGTTGCGCAGCGATTCCTGCCAGCCGAGATAGCAGGCCTCGGCGGGGATGGCGTCAGGGATGCCCGCCTGTGTGATGTTGATCTCGGTGCCGACCAACACTTTCTTCAAGGTCACCGTCACCTCGATCTGGCCCGGCAAATTGGGATCGTCGAAGCGGTCGGTGTAGCGCAGGCGCTCGCCCGGGACGAGCTCAATGAACTCGCCGCCGAAGGCATGGCTGCCGCCGGTGGTAAAGTTGCGGAAGGACATCTTGTAGGCGCCGCCGACCTTGCCCTCGAACTCATGCACCGTGCAGGTGAAGCCGTTCGGCGGCAGCCACTTGGCCAGCGCATCGGCCTCGACGAATGCGCGGTAGACCTTCTCCGGCTTGGTCGCCAGGACGCGGTGCAGGTGGATGGTGCTCGGCATGTCTCGATATCCTCTCTGGTTCGTTGATCGATGCCCCAAGGACGGGGCCGCGCCCCCCCCCCCCCCCCCGGGGGGGAAAATTTTTTTGAGGGCCCCGTTTGAGCCCATCCCCGAGGCCGGGGCGTGAAAATTAAACACAACCAACCAACACCCGGGCACTCAC
>NZ_JARTVT010000033.1:0-31399 GCF_029625685.1 Mesorhizobium sp. WSM4976 | reverse complement strand
CCGGGGTGGGGCCCCCGGGCGGGGGGGGTGGTGTTGGGTCCGGGCTTTTTCTTTTTTTTTTTTTTTTTTTTTCCCCCCCCCCCCCCCGCCGGGCCGGCCCCCCGCGGCCCCGACAGAGGCTGTCAAATTTTTTGCCCGGACCGCTTTGCCGCGATGCACGGAGCGAGGCGCTTCAATATGCACCGAACCGTCCCTACCGGCGGACAGTCCGACGTCGATCTTGCATCGTCGGCTGCTATGGACGGCTACGCTGCACCACATGCACCCATCCAAGGCATTTGCACAATCCCTAGGCAGAATATCTTGCAGAATTGAGTAAAATTGAGAACAAATCTCTCGCAATAATTGTATTAGAAATCGCTTATTCTATCTAGTTTAAATATCGATCAAAATAGCACCGATTTTCTCTGTACTATTTGCTTATTTTCGGGAACGATGATCCACGTTGCAAGTTGGTTCGAAGCAGGCGCTCGAACCCTGCAACCAGCCATCCGGGCGGGGCAGCGCGGAAGGAGTGTCCAATGAGCTTCGTCGTCAACGCGATAGGCGTACCTCTTTATTACAGCGGCGCTTCCAACCATTGGCTTTCGGCGTCCTCGCCCGGGACGTTCAACGGCACCTCAGGCAACGACTCCATCTGGGCCTCCAGCGGCGTCAACGTCACCATGTATGGCGGCGCCGGCGACGACATCTATTACCTCTATTCGGCCGGCAACAAGGTGGTCGAGTACGCTGGGCAGGGCGTCGACACGATCAACACCTGGATGAGCTACACGCTGCCGGACAATGTCGAGAACCTGGTCGTCACCAACGCCCACAATTTTGCCTTCGGCAATGCGCTCGACAACATCATCACCGCCACGGCCGGCGGTCAGACCCTGGACGGCGGCGCGGGCAACGACGTGCTGATCGATGGCGGCGGCGGCGCCGACACTTTCATCGTCGCGAAAGGCAACGGCAGCGACTTGATCGTCAATTTCGCCGCGAACGATACAGTGCGTCTCGATGGCTACGGCTTCACTTCTTTCGCCGCCATCCACGACAGCATGGTGCAGGCGGGCCCCAATGTGGTGCTGAACCTCGGATCCGGCGAGATCCTGGAATTCAAGAACACGACCATCGACCAGTTCCAGCCCAGCCAGTTCGAGATGCCGATCGACAAGTCGCACATGACGCTGTCCTTCAGCGACGAGTTCAACACGCTGAACCTGCATACCAGCCAGGGCGGCACCTGGGACACCAACTTCTGGTGGGGCGCGCCGAACGGCAGCACGCTGACGCAGAACAACGAGCTGCAATGGTATATCGACGCCAATTACGCCCCGACCAGTTCGGTGCATCCGTTCAGCATCGACAATGGCGTGCTGACGATCACCGCGGCGCAGGCGTCGGCCGACATCAAGCCGCTGATCAACAATTACGAATACACCTCCGGCATCCTGACCACGCACGACTCGTTCTCCCAGACCTACGGCTATTTCGAAATGAGGGCCGACCTGCCGGAGAACGCCGGCGCCTGGCCGGCCTTCTGGCTGCTGCCGGAGGACGGCTCGTGGCCGCCGGAGCTCGACGTGGTGGAAAAGTATGGGCAGAAGCCGAATTCGCTGTTCCTGACCGCGCATACCAACGAGACGGGCCAGCACACGACGGTTGGATCGACGGTGAACGTCATGGACACCGCCGGCTACCATACCTATGGCCTGCTGTGGACGCCGGAAAAACTGGTGTGGACCTATGACGGCATGCAGGTCGCCGAAGCGGCGACGCCATCCGACATGAACAAGCCGATGTACATGCTGGTCAATCTCGCGGTGGGTGGACAGGCCGGGGCGCCGCCGGACCATCTTGCCACACCGGCTCAGATGAAGATCGACTATATCCACGCCTACACGCTGGATGAGCTGCAGCAGAGCCATTTGAACGTCACGGCCGAACATACAGCCTAGGCGTCCAAGGCGATGTCGCAAAAGCGCGCTCCGTCCAGTTCACGGCCCGGTTCCCCGCGCGCGCTGTTCGCGCGGGCGATCTTCGACGTCGGCCTTTTCTCGCTGCTCATCAACCTGTTGCTGCTGGTGATTCCTCTCTACCTGCTCCAGGTTTATGACCGGGTGCTGCCGTCCTCCAGCGTCGAGACGCTGGTCTATCTGTCCGTCATCTCGGTCGCGGCGCTTGGCTTCCTCGGCGTGCTCGACGCCATCCGCGCCGTCTACACGCAGCGCATCGCGGCTACCGTCAACGACAGGCTGGGCCCGACGGTCTTCGCGGCGTCGCTCGGCGCCAGCACCGCGCTGTCGCCGCTCGCCGACCTCGCCTCGGTCTGCGCCTTCATCCGCTCGCGCGGCGTCGCGGTGCTGTTCGACCTGCCCTTCGCGCCGGTGTTCCTAGGTCTGCTCTACCTGATCCATCCGGTGCTGTTCTGGGTGACGCTCGGCGGCGCGGCGCTGCTGGTCTTGCTGGTCGTGGCCAACCAGCTCGCCATCGGCAGGAACGACGCGCTTTCGGCGGAGCGTTCGGCTTCGGCCAGCCGGGCCGAGCAGGCCTTCGCCCGCAATGCCGAGACGCTGCGCGCCATGGGGATGGTTGAGAACGCGGCGCGCGCATGGGGACGGCTCGTGGCGGAGGCGCTCGTGTTGCATGACCGTTCGGCCAGCGCCAACGCCGTCTTCAGCGGCATCTCCAGGGCGATGCGCATGATGCTGCAGCTGGCGATCCTCGGGGCCGGCGCCTGGCTGGTGCTCAAGGGCGAGATGACGGCCGGCATGATCTTCGCCTCCTCGCTGGTGTCGTCGCGCGCGCTGCAGCCGCTGGACCAGCTGATCGGTTCTTGGCGGCAGATCGGCGATGCCAGGCGCGCATGGACGCGGCTGCAGGGAGCGCTCGCGACGCAGCCGGCAGAGGCGCGCAAGCTCGCCCTGCCCGCCCCGACCGGCGCGATTTCCGCGCAGGATCTTTTCTTCATCGCGCCCAACGCCACGTTCGGCGACGAACCCATCCTCAAGCGGCTGAGCTTTGGCATCGAGGCCGGCGAAGCTGTCGCGATCGTCGGCCCAAGCGGCGCCGGCAAATCGACGCTGGCACGGCTGCTGGTCGGGGCAGCGCGGCCGAGCGGCGGTTCGATCAGGATCGACGGTGCCGAACTCGGCACCTGGGACGAGAACCAGCTTGGCCGGCATATCGGCTATCTGGCACAGGAGACAGAGCTTTTTCCCGGCTCGATCGCCGAAAACATCGCCCGCTTCGATGCCGACGCGGACGACGCCGCAATCGTGGAGGCGGCAAAACGCGCCGAGGCGCACGGGCTGGTCCTTTCGCTTCGCGACGGTTACCAGACCAGGATCTCCGGCACCCTGTCGGGCGGCGAGCGGCAGCGCATCGGGCTGGCGCGCGCCTTCTACGGCAATCCGCGCATCCTGGTCCTCGACGAGCCGAGCACCCATCTCGACGGCGCCGGCGAGGCGGCGCTCGAAGCGGTGCTTGCCGCCGCCCGCGCCGCCGGCGTCACCACGATCGTCATCACGCATCGCCCTTCGATCGCCGCGTCCTGCGACCGCGTGATGGTCCTGCGCGGCGGCGTGATCGAGGCGTTCGGGCCGAGCGCCGAGATCTTGCGGCAACCGGGGAAAGGCGCGCAGCGAAGCACTGTGGTGACCGGCTCGTTCGCACCGGTCATCCGGGCCTCGCAAACCATCCGCTACGGGTCATAGACGATGTCCGCGCAGAGCCTCACCTTCGACGCCCGTCCGCGCACCGACTTCCGGCGCGCGGCTTATGCCGGCTACGCGGCAATCGCTATTCTCGCCGGCGGCCTCGGCACTTGGGCGGCGAGCGCGCCGCTGGCCGGCGCGGTGATCACGCAGGGCACGATTGCGGCGACCGGCGGCAACATACTGGTCCAGCATCGCGAGGGCGGCATCATCAGGCAATTGCTGGTGCATGAAGGCGACCGCGTGCGCCAGGGCCAGGAACTGATCCTGCTCGACCGGACCGCCGCGGAGGCCGACCTCAACCGGCTGACGAGGCAATGGATCGCGCTCAAGGCGAGTGCTGCGCGGCTGGAGGCCGAGCGCGACGGGCTGGACCGGCTGGCGCCGATCAGAGAGCCCGCCCCGGCGCCGTTCCAGCCGGAGTTCCAGAACCTCATCCGCGAACAGCAGAAGGAGTTCGACGCAAGGCTCGCGCGCTTCCGCTCCGAGCAGTCGATCCTGGCGCAGCGCGTCGCCATGCATCGCGAGTCGGTCAAAGGGCTGAACGCGCAGAAGGCGGCAATCGAGCAGCAGGCCGAGGTGGTCAAGAAGGAGCTCGGCATCAAGAGCGACCTCCTGGGGAAGGGCCTCACCAACCGTACCGAATATTCGCAGCTCCTGCGCTCGGAAGCCGATCTCGTCGGCCAAGCCGGCGCGATCGAGGCGGACCTCGCCTCGGCCAACACGCAAATCGTGGAGGCCGAGGCGCAGACCGAGCGCGCGACGACCCAGCGCGTCGAGGAAGCGCTGACCAAGCTCGACGACGTGCGCACCAACCTCGCCGACACCGAGGAGCGGATGCGCGCGGCGCAAGACGTGCTGCAGCGCACGACGATCACCGCGCCGGCGGCGGGCATCGTGGTGTCCTCGACCTATAATTCGCGAGGCAGCGTGGTGGCGCCCGGCGAGAAGATCATGGAAATCCTGCCCACGTCATCGGGCCTCGTTGTGGACGCCAGGTTGCGGCCGAGGGACATCGACCAGGTGCATGTCGGCCAGCCGGCAAAGCTCAGGCTGTCGGCGCTCAACGCGCGCCTGACGCCGGAAGTCCCGGCCACGGTGAGCGAGATCTCCGCCGACCGGCTGGTCGACGAAGCCACACACGAACCCTATTTCCGCGCCAAGCTGAAGATAGCCGACGCCCTGCCCCCCGGCGTGAAAAGCGAGCAGCTTTATCCCGGTGCCCCGGTCGACGCCTTCATCGGCACCGGCAACCGGACTTTCTTCGAATATCTGGCAAGGCCGATGATGGATTCCTTCGCGCGGGCCTTTGCGGAAAGATAGGGCGGATAGCGGGTTACCGGCGGGTCGTTCGCGTGAGCGGCAGGCTCATGGCCGGGCGCCCGATAACAGCTGCGTCTTTGATATGGGGACAGACGGCTTATTCCAGAAACATCAGGGCCGTGGCCAGAAATCCCATTCCGAAGCTGGACGCCATCGAATAGGCGAGCATGCCGACAGCCACATAGCCGCCGCTGCCCGTCAATATGTGGCTGCCGACCGTGCCGAAGGCGACCAGCCAGCACGCAACGGCCAACCCGATGGCCGCGCCGATGGCAACGTTCCTGATTACGAAAATCACCAGTAAAGGCATGAGCGCTGCTCCCAAAGAGCAATTTGCGGCGGCCCACGACCTGCGAACTCGCGAGCGGCAGCTGTCACTCAACGCCGGGACAGGCGTCTGGTTGCCGCGGCCGGCTGTTTTCGCTTCCTCAGGCGGTTCGAGCGCTGTCTGCCTGCCGACGCGGCCGACTGATGCGCGAGAGTGGGAGCCGCCGGCCTCATCTGATCCCCATCTCCGTGCTGGCGTGACGGCGACGAGGTCGACTTCATTGCTGGCTATCGGATTGGCGGCATTTTTGCTGGCCGGCAGCATCGACGTGGCGCCGGCCACCCAGGCCGGCGACCAGAACCTGCGAAGTCGGCGCGGCGGCCGACACCACGCCAACGCAGGCGGCTCACGCCTTTCGCCTGATCTTGCCTTCGAGTTTGGTCGCGGCGGCGACGGTGTTGGAAATCGTACCGTATTTGCGGACGTTCTTATGCAGCAGTTCCAGCCGCTGATCGGTCTCATCGGTATCGAC
Source organism: Mesorhizobium sp. WSM4976 (assembly GCF_029625685.1). Lineage (NCBI taxonomy): Bacteria > Pseudomonadati > Pseudomonadota > Alphaproteobacteria > Hyphomicrobiales > Phyllobacteriaceae > Mesorhizobium > Mesorhizobium sp. WSM4976. The sequence goes on along the minus strand of NZ_JARTVT010000033.1, from coordinate 25,572 downwards.
GACGAGCTCATAGTCGATGGAGGCGATCCCCGGAGGGCTGTCGCGCCGGACCGCGTGCAACGCGACCTCGACGCCCCGCAGCTTGAAACCGAGCATCGGGGTGACGCGCTCGATGCCCTTGATCATGCAGGCGGCGACGGCCGCGAGAAGCAGCTCGGCCGGATTGAAGGCATCGGCCCGGCCTTCGAGACAGGTGTCGAGCACAAGCACGGCGTTCTTGGTGGTGGCCACGCTGCCGTGCGCATCGGTCCGTCTGGCTTCAACGCGGTATTCGAACATGATGCCACCTGCTTCGCCGCTCTTTTCCGGGTTTCCGGGGGCTCTCTTCCTGACCTCGTGAAATGACGCACGCGGGCGCCACATAAAACCCCGCCGAGGCGGGGTTCCGAATAGCGCGGTCAACCATCAGTAGGGCGAACGGCACTGACGGCGCGGGCCGTGGTAAGGTTGGAAGGTATTGTCGGACGCGCGATACGATCTGTAGTGATCGTAGCACCACTGTATGTGGGCATTGCCTGCGTAGACTCGATTCTGATCGTTGGCGATCGCGCTGCCGATCACCGCGCCAACCGCGAAGGCGGCAAGCGGGAACCATAAGTCGCCGTGCCGGCGGTAGCCTGGACGGTACTCGCGGTAGCCGCGGTGACCGTTCCAGTACACGCCGTCGTTGCGCACAATGCGGCGATGGAAATGGTGGTTGCCGGGGCGACGTATCCATCGTGGATCACCGTTGCGGGCTTCCACGGTCTGGACGTTGTCTGTCGATGCCGGAGCCAGCGGCACGAACATCGGCACGGCATTGGCCGGAAACGCCGCGGAAGCCGCAATCGAAGCCGACAAAGTGCACGCCACTATGCCCGACATGATCTTGTTCATGACTTTCTCCCAGAGGCGCAACTGCCCCGTATGCGTTCGAACGATCCTCAACTGATACCTGCGCCCGCATTTGCTTCTGCGAGAGGCGCCCTGGCTCATCCCATAAGATTCCGACCGCGCCAGTTTTCCTTGATTTCGATCAACCGAACCGGGTTGCCTGGGCGCAGCCATGGGACGGGAGATAATCAGCGGCTCATCGCGGGAGGGAATCTCGGTGATGTCGAGGCGCAGGCCGACGGCACAAAATTGTTCTCGCGAGGGTTCTGTCCAACCACCCATTTCCCTTGGCGCAATCGCGAACGGCCTCTGGCTGAATCGAATTACGGCCGCCGCCAGTGGACATCGCGGCGGCAATGAAACAATCTTTACTGCGGGAACATAAGCGCCTCGAAGAAGGCGCCTACCTTCGAGTGCGTATGAACAATCGCTGGACCTTGTACGATCCACGCCTGGCCTGGATGCTGGTTGCACCGGTGCTTCTGCTGCTGATCTTCTTCCTGGTGCTGCCGATCGCGGTGATGGCGGCCTATACGTTCTTCACGTTCGTCACCGCCGGCGTCGAAACCAGCGCGCTGACCACAGCCAACTGGCAGGAATTCTTCACCGACAGCTACTATTCCGGTTTCCTTCTGAAGACGCTGAGGGTCGGCGCGATCACCGCGCTGCTGTGCGGGGTGCTGGGCTATTTCCCGGCCTATTTCATCTGGGCGACGAGCTTCAGGCACAAATGGCTGCTGCTTTTGCTGCTCATCGTGCCGTTCTGGATCAGCTTCACCATCCGCACCTTTTCCTGGATAAACATCCTGGGCGAACAGGGCGTCATCAATGTCGCGCTGCTGAAGATGGGCATCATCAGCGAGCCGCTGCCGATGCTCTACAATGAGGGCGCGGTGATCCTGGGGCTGCTGCACTTCCTGCTGCCCTACATGATCCTCAACGTCTATGTCAGCCTCGAGGGCATCGACCGCACGCTGATCGCGGCGGCGCGCTCGATGGGCTGCACCAGCGCGCAGGCGTTCCGCGAAGTGACATTGCCGCTGTCCCTGCCCGGCCTGGCCGCCGGGCTGCTGCTCTGCTTCGTGCTGGCGGCCGGCAGCTATGTGACGCCGCAGCTGCTTGGCTCTGGCCGCGACGCGCTGTTCGGCAATCTGATCTACGACACCATCATGAGCGAATTGAACTGGCCGATGGGCGCCACTTTGTCGATCGTGCTGTTCCTCGTGCTCGGCTTCTTCGCCGCCATCTACACCCGCTACATGGGCATGTCGCAGATCGTCAAAGGGCTTGGAGGATGAGCGTGACGCGGCGCAAGGAGGAAGGCAGATGGGCCTGGCGGCTGACCGGCTTCGTCACGCTCTGCGTCTACATCTTCATGTTCGCGCCGATCGTGGCGACCGTCATCCTGTCGTTCAACGCCTCGATGTTCGGCGGCTTCCCGATGACCGGCTTCTCGCTGCAATGGTATGTCAAGCTGATGAACAATGACGCGGTGCTGACGGCCTTCCGCACCTCGCTGTGGATAGCTCTGGTCACCGCCGCCGCCACCACGGCCATCGGCGTCGTCACGGCCTTCGCGCTGGTGCGCTTCGAATTTCCCGGCAAGGAGGCGCTGAGCACGCTGGTGATCCTGCCGGCGCTGGTGCCGGAGACCATTCTCGGCGTCGGCCTGCTGGTGCTGATCAAGGCGATCGACCAGCCGCGCACAATGCTGCTCCTGGTGCTCGGCCACATCCTTCTGGCCGTCCCCTATGTGGTGCTGATCGCGCAGGCGCGCATGGTGGGGATCCGGCGCGTCTACGAGGAAGCGGCGCTCTCGCTCGGCGCATCGCGCTTCTCCTCTTTTCGCGAGATCACGCTGCCGCTGCTCATTCCCGCGGTCGTCGGCGGAGCGCTGCTCGCCTTCACCATTTCGTTCGACAACACCTCGGCCAGCCTGTTCTGGCGGCCGGCGGGCGTCGAGACCATGCCCACGCAGATCCTTTCGATGCTGAAAATATCGATCAGCCCGGAGATCAACGCGCTCGGCACCGTGATGATCCTCGTGACCGTCGGCATCCCGTTGCTCGGCGGCTTGATCCTGCAGAGCCTGACCAAGTTGAAAAGACGCGGCGAACCAAAGGAGGAAGTACGATGAAACTGACGACGACCAAGCGGCTGGAAAGGCTGCAAGACAGGTATCTCAACGGCGATCTGAGCCGCCGCAGCTTCCTGACGCTGACCGCGGCGGCCGCGGCCTCGGCCGGCCTGTCCATGCCATGGATGGGACGCGCGCTCGCGGCCGTGCAGGAGGTCCGCTTCGACGGCTGGGGCGGCACGGTGCAGGACGCGATCGACAAATACGCTTTCCAGCCCTACACGGCCAAGACCAAGATCAAGGTGGTGCAGGGCACGTTCGGCGACGAGGACGAGATCATCACCAAGATCAAGACCGCGAAGCCGGGCGACTATCAGGTCATCCATTCCTCGGGCGTCAACTACTACATCAAATACGTCAATGGCGGCCTGACCTCGGAGATCAACGAAGCCAACATTCCCAACATGGTGAATGTGCTGCAGCCGATGATCGAGCCGTTCCGCAAGCTGACGCCGAAGCTGTCGGCTGTGCCTTACGACTACGGCACCACCGGCATCGCCTACAACACCAAGGTGATCTCCCCGGAAGAGGCCAAGGAAAAGGGAGCCGCACTGCTGCTCGACAAGAAATATGCCGGCAAGGTGGGCGGCTATTCCGATATGACGACGCGCGTCTGGTACGCGGCGCTGGCCACCGGACAGGACCCCAACAACCTCAAGGACATGGACACGATCTGGGCCAAGGTGCGCGAGACGCGCGATCTGGCCAAGAAGTTCTGGAGCTCGGGCGCAGAGCTTATGGACCTGCTTTCCAAGGGCGAGATCGTGGTGACCGACGCCTGGTCGGGGCGTGTCGCGGCGTTGCAGGATCAGGGCCATCCGATCGGCTATCTCGATCCGGCCGGCTCCTATGCGTGGATGGAGGACATGCTGATCCTGAAGGGCTCGCCAATGACCGAATGCGAGGAGCTGATCAACTTCATGCTCGACCCGGCGACCTCGATCGCGGTAGCCGAGGGCCAGAGCTACCCGCCATCGCTCGACCCGACCAAGGTCAAGCTGACCGAGAAGATCGAGAAGCTGCCGGCCTTCGACAAGACCGGCACGATGAAGTCGCTGACCTTCGCCGATCCGGTCTACTGGGCGACCAATGAGGACGCCTGGACCAAGCAGTGGAACAGGATTTCCAAAGGTGCCTGACGGCCAGGACACGACACTCGCTCCCCGGCCGGCCTCGGCCGGGGAAAACATAGGCATAGCCGCCGGGGCGAGCAGCCCGGCGGTCGAGTTCCGCAACATCGACATCGCCTATGGCAAGTTCGTCGCCGTGCGCGATTTCTCGCTGTCGATCGCCAAGGGCAGCTTCGTCACGCTGCTCGGGCCTTCGGGCTGCGGCAAGACGACGATCCTGCGCTCGATCGCCGGACTGGTCGACATCTCGGCCGGCCAGATCATGATCGGCGGCCGGCGCGTCGACGACGTGCCGATCTACAAGCGCAACATCGGCCTGGTTTTCCAGAGCTACGCGCTGTTCCCGCACAAGAGCGTGTTCGACAATGTCGCCTTCGGCCTGAAATACCGCAACGTCGCCAAGCCCGAGATCAAGCGCAAGGTCGGCCAGACGCTTGAGATGGTGCAGCTGCCCGGCAGCGAGAAGAAACTGCCCTCGCAATTGTCGGGCGGCCAGCAGCAGCGCATCGCCCTGGCGCGCGCCATCGTGTTCGAGCCCCAGGTGCTGCTGCTCGACGAGCCGCTCTCGGCGCTCGACGCCAACATGCGCGAGGAGATGCGCGTCGAGATCAAGAAGATCCAGAAGGAGACCGGCATCACAGCGATCTTCGTCACCCACGACCAGGAAGAAGCGCTCTCCATGTCGGACCGCATCGTGGTGATGAATGCCGGCTCGGCCGAGCAGATCGGCACACCGGAAGAGGTCTATGAGCGGCCGGCCACCGCCTTCGTCGCCGACTTCCTCGGCAAGGCGAACATGCTGAGGGGCACGGTGAGCCGCTCCGACGGGCCGACGGCCGTAACGCTGGCCGGCGGGCAGACAGTCAACGTGCTGGCACCGCGGCCGCTGGCGCCCGGCAGCGCCATCACCGTCGTGGTCCGGCCGCAGAAACTGTCGGTCGGCGGAGCGAGCGCCAACCGACTGCCTGGCCGGGTCGTGTCCGCTTCCTATCTCGGCGGCAGCGCCATCTATGAGGTCGACATAGGCGGCAAGGCGAACATACGCGCCAACGCCCCGATCGCGGGCCGCGTTCTGCGCGAAGGCGAAGCAATCGCGCTCGGCTTCGAGCCGGACGACTGCGTTTTGCTGGACGAGGCCGGGCGGCGGATCTCCTGACGGTCGCGAGCGCCCTCGGCCGAAAACTCCATTTCCACGGCAATTTCGACGTCAGTTCCAACGCTGGCTCCCCCGGTCGTAGGTCATGAGTCCTCCCATCGACGACGCGAAGGATCGCGCCGCAAAAGATGGAGACGACAATGACGAATTCGGAACATACCGCGTATGAAGCCGGCCGATCGGGCTTCGGCCCGATCGATCTTGCCGGCCGCGCGCTCAGGCTCTGCTACAGGGCGATGAGGATGCGCAGCGACCGCGCCGCGATGCAGGCCATGCCCGACCATCTGCTCAAGGACATGGGCATCGCCCGTTCGGAAATCGACTATTACACCTCGATGCGCTACGCCGCGTCCGGCGCCGAAGGGATGGACATCGGCAACGTCAGATGATCGTCCATGTCTGTCACGGCCGAGCCGTCGACAAGCCCCGGGCGCTTCCCCACGCCCGGGGCTTTTGCGTTTCCGCGCATGCCGCTCAGAGGGTGGCCCATGCCGTCTCAAACGATACGTCCAACACCTTTTCCACGCCACGCGTATCAAAAATTCCACGCTCGCATCCACGCTCGTTCACACGCTCCATCGCCAGACAGACGCCGCCACGGCAACCAAGCCGCAAACAACCTTTGGAGATGAAGATGCAACCCAACACCAAACCTGCACGGCTTCCGCTCAACGGCGTCGACACGCCGAATCTGCTGGCGACGATCAATTTCGTCGCAGGGCAGCCGGAGCTCGCCAAATTCCAGTTCCGCGCCCACAATGAGTGGATCGAGGGCACGCACAGCAGGACTGTCATGAACGGCTTCTTCGGCGCCGGCAACGAGCAGAAGCACGAGAAGCCGCATTATGCCGACGCCGACCATCCGGCGATCCTGTGCGGCGCCGACAATGCGCCGACCCCGGTCGAGTGGCTGCTGCACGGGCTGGCGGGCTGCCTGATGGCAGGCGTCGCCAACATCGCCGCCGCGCGCGGCATCAAGCTCACCAAGGTGAAGTGCTCGGTGGATGGCGACATTGACCTGCGCGGCATCCTCGGCATTTCCGACGAGGTCCGCAACGGCTTCCAGAACATCCATGTCTCGTTCGAGATCGAAGGCGATGCGCCGGCCGAAAAGCTCCAGCAACTGGTCGAGCAGTCGCGCGCCCGTTCGGCGGTGTTCGACGTGCTGACGAAGGGTGTCCCAGTCACGGTCGGCATCAAGACCATCCAGTAAGCCGAACCCTGCTGGCGGTCCGGAACCGTTTCCGGGCCGCCTCTCCTCCCATTGACGGAACACGACATGAGACGCTCGGACGTCGTCATCATCGGCGCGGGCCAGGCCGGGCTTGCGCTCAGCCATTGCCTCGGCCAGGCCGGTATCGACCATATCGAGCTGGAGCGCGGACGCATCGGCGAGCGCTGGCGCTCGCAGAGCTGGCGCTCGCTCAGGCTGCTTACCCCGAACTGGCTGAACGCCCTGCCCGGCTCGCCCTATAAGGGTGGCGACCCCGACGGCTTCATGAGCAAAGGGGCTTTCGTGGAAAGCCTGGAGGGCTACGCTCGTGAATGGCACGCGCCCATCGAGACCAATATCGAGGTCATGTCCTGCAAGCGGACCAGCGACGGCTTCGCCTTGCACACCGGCGGCGGGGATTGGACAGCACGCGCGGTCGTCGTCGCGACGGGGCATTGCGACCGGCCTGTCATCCCTTTGTCGGCTGAGGCCCTTCGCGGACCGCTCAGCATCCACGCTTCGCAATATCGCTCGCCAGGTGAACTGCCGGGCGGCGGCGTGCTGGTCGTCGGCGCCTCGTCTTCCGGCGTGCAGATCGCCTACGAGCTCGCCCGCGCCGGGCGGCGCGTGGTGCTGTCGGTCGGCAAGCATACGCGGCTGCCGAGAACATGGCGCGGCCACGACATCTTCTTCTGGCTCTGCGAAATGGGCCTGATGGCGCAACGCGAGGAAGACCTCGCGAACCCGGAAAGCGCCCGGCGCCAGCCTTCGTTGCAGCTCGCCGGCCGACCCGACAGGGCCGATGTCGATCTCGCCACGTTGCAGGCGCTCGGCGTGGAACTGGCCGGTCGGGTGCGCGGCGTCGGTGACGGCGAGATCGCCTTCGACGGGGATCTCGGCAAGCACATCGCCGCGGCGGAAGCGAAGCAGGCGCGCCTGCTCGACCAGATCGACCATTTCACCGGCACGCCGACGCCATACAGGCCCGAGCCGGTGCCGGCGCCCTCGGCCCGCAGCGAGCGGCTTTCGCTGACCGATGGATCGATCAGCAGCATCATCTGGGCGACCGGCTATACGCGCTCGTTCGGCTGGCTGGAGCCGCTGGCGCTCGGCGCCGATGGCGAGCTCGCGCATCAGGGCGGCGTCACCAGCGTGCCCGGCCTCTACGCGCTCGGCTTCCGCTTCCTGCGCAAGCGCGATTCCAACTTCATCGGCGGGGTCGGCGCGGATGCCGAGGCGATCGCCGCCGAAATCTGCCGTCATCTCGACCGCAACGGCCGCAAGGCGGCCTAAGGACCACGACCATGGCAACCAATCCCGTCTCCCTCATGGCCTCCCCCAGGCGCGGCCATTACGACGCCATCATCGTCGGCGCGCGCTGCGCGGGTGCGGCGACGGCGATGCTGCTCGCCCGCGCCGGCCTCAAGGTGCTGGCGATAGACCGCAAGCCCTATGGCTCCGACACGCTGTCGACGCATGCGCTGATGCGGCCAGCGGTACTGCAATTGTGGCGCTGGGGTCTGCTCGAGCCGCTGCTCAAGGCCGGGACACCGCTGGTCGAGACGACGACCTTCCACTATGGCGAGGAGGAAATCACCATCCCGCTCGCCGGCAGCTTGGACCTCCCCGGCCTGATCGCGCCGCGTCGCACCGTGCTCGACCGCATCCTTGTCGACGCGGCGCGCAAGGCCGGCGCGGAGGTCCTGCACGAAGTCGCGGTCGGCAACCTCTTCGCCGACACGCGCGGGCGCGTGCGCGGCATCGAAATCCGTGCCGCCGGCCGAGCATCGCTGCGGGTCAGCGCCGATATCGTCGTCGGTGCGGACGGCGTCGGCTCGCTCGTGGCAAAATGCGTCGACGCCCAGCCCTTGCGGCGCGGCGCGGTGTCGGCCGCCCATATCTATGGCTACGCGCCGGTCGAGCCGGGCGCCGGTTATCACTGGTATTTCCGCGACGGGATCGCCGGCTCGTTCATCCCGACCAATGACGGTCTCGCCTGCATCGTCGCCTCGGTGCCGACCGGCCTGTTCGACCAGCGCTTCCGACTCGGCCACGCGCGTGCCCGCATGGATGTGCTCGAGGCGCTTTCGCCGGCGCTGGCGGAACAGGCGGCCCAGGCGCCGAAGGACGCCCGCCTGCAGGCGTTTCGCGGCGTGCCGGGTTACATCCGCCAGGCGTACGGCCCCGGCTGGGCGCTGGTGGGAGACGCCGGCTTCTTCCGCGACCCGATCACCTCGCATGGCATTTCCGATGCGCTTCGCGACGCCGAAACCCTGGCGCGGGCCATCCTCGACGGCTCGGAGGCGGCATTCGCGGTCTGGCAGCAACAGCGCGACATGATTGCCAACCAGATCCTCGACACCACGGACGCCGTCGCCGCCTTCGACTGGACGCTCGACGAGCTCGGCGAGCGGCATCGCCGCTTCAGCGCCGTGCTGAAGGCAGAGGTGCAGGCGCTGGCCGGGCAACCCATGCCTGTCAGCCGGGCCCCCTTCCCTGCATCGCGGACGGCCCACCGTGCGCCGGCCAATCAGGACGAGCCGCCGGCCTCGGCCGCCTCGAACCTCAATCGCAACCGAACCGGAGCAAGACCATGACTTTGCATTCGATAAAGGATGGGCATGCGATGAAGGACGGCTGGGTCGGCGTCATCAAGGGCCGGCCAAGGGTGGGCGCCTTTGCCGAGCGCTCGCGGCGCACGCAACCGCAGGATATCGACGCGTTCGCGGGGATGACCGGCGACCGTAACCCATTGCATTACGACAACGCGCTGGCCGAGGCTTCGGTGTTCGGCAAGCTCATCGTGCAGGGCGGCGTCACCTCCGGCATCCTGAACGCGGTGGTGGCGGAGGACCTTCCCGGCCCCGGCTCGGTGTTCCTCGAAGTGTCGTGGAAATTCGTCAAGGCAGTCGGCGTCGGCGAACTGATCACCGGCCGCGTCGAGGTCAAGGAGGTGCGCGCCGACAAGCCGATCACCAAGCTGGAGACGTCGGTGCTCAACGAAGCCGGCGAACTTTGCCTCACCGGCACCGCGACGGTGTACACCGTGCCTTTGGCCGGAGGCTGAGGGCCTCGCGATGGATCAGTCAGGCAGGTAACCGAAGCGCTTCATCTGGGCCGCGTGCTTGGTGACGATCTGGTCGATCTGGCTCGCCGTCAGCACATCGCGCCATTGGTCGGACTTACCGGAGCGGAAGAAATTCGCCGTGGCGGCCTCGGGCCGCTCGCGGAACCCCTCCTCCTTCTCCTGCGCCTGCAGGCTCTCGAACGAAGACATCTCGAGCGCGCTGTCGAGCTCGGCCGACGACGGATTCATCTTCAGGTGCCGGGCCAAGCCGCCGAACGTCTTCGCCGGCTCGGCCAGCATGTCTTCATAGCGCATCACGTAGATCGCCGGATGCGGCGAGCGCGTCCAGCTGTGGACATGCTCGCTCCATGAACCCCATATTTCATAAACCTGCTTTTCGCCGATCACGGTGCGCATGCCCTCGCAGGCCATGAAATCGATCGTCTCGTCGATGGGCTTGCCGCGATGGTGCGACAATGAAATGACGACATCGAGCGGATTTCTCACAATGTAGACAGCCCCCGCCGTCGCAGCGGGATTGATGACCGGCTGGCCCTCGTCCATCAGCAGGGCATTGTGCGTCTTGATGAAGGCAACGCCGCCCGCCTCGTCGGCCAGCCTGACCTGGACCTGGGGACGCAGCTTGGGGATAAGCTCATTATCGTCCTTGGTGATCTCCCTGCCGACCATGGCGGAATAGCGCCACCTGCCGGCCTCCCCGCTCGACGCTGCGAAGGCGCAGCCAATAGCAAAAATGGCTAATTTAGGAAAGCTTGGCGCGTCAGGCCAGCAGGAGCTTCAGTCGGGAGAGCCTGAGGCGCGCGAGCCGCCGCGCAGGATTATGGAAGTCTTCCAGGCCGGCCTCGACCAGGAAGGCCAAGGTCATCAACTCGATCAGGAATTCGTCCGCCGCTTCGAAGGTGGCTCGCGAGCCGGCGGCGAGGTGTCGGAGCAGCCCACGCGCTTCCTCGGCCGCGTCAGCGCTGCCGGTGTCGATCAGCGCTTCGAGCCTGGTGAAGCAGTCCATGTCGATTCTCTCCGCCCTACCAAGGCGATAGATCGAGTTGGCGGCGGAGACATCCACATATGTTAAGCGGTTCCGCCCGGGTCTCGTTCACGCCTGCGCGGGAACATCCCCGGTTGCATGAGGGTCGCCAGGCATGGAGCGTACCGGCAGAGCCGGCGGCTCGGCGGCAGGGCGTCCGCGGAAGTCAGTGCGGCGTGTCGCCGGCCATGTGCAGTAGATCCCACGCCGAACCGACTCGGCCATCGAACTGCGAAGCAAAACTCCTTGCCTCGTCGTCTTCGAGGCCGTCATCGACAAGCGCCTCGATGCTTCGCCGCAGCAAGGCGAGCTGCATCCGCCGCGCTTCTCTCCTGTCGTTTTCACGCATGATGGCCGTGACGTGGTAGGCGATGACGGGCTGGCCGAGACAGGAGAGAAGCGCGCTCGACCCCGCCGTCGCCGCAGTGACTGCTTCCTCGATATTCATGCCGGCGCTCCTCATCAAAGATGCTGGGCGCCTCCCCGGCAGACGGCGGCGATGGCGCCGCTTCTTTTCTAATTCCGGCGTCGCGAGACCATCGGTCGCGGCCAGACTCAGTATCCTCCAGAACACTATTGAAGGCGACCGGATAGTTAATTGATGGTTAACGCGAACGATCGCATCTTAGATGTTCAGCCTCTTCAAAACGCATCGCTCAATGACCGGGCACATTGCGCTCGGCCGATGGCGCCAGGCTCTGTGAACCGGGCACCGAAACCGGCGCGCCGTGAAGCACCCAGTCGGCCGCGATCTGGCCGATCACCGGCGCGAGCTGGATGCCGTAGCCGCCGACGCCGGCGGCGGTGATCAATGTCGGCTCCGAGGCGTCGACAGGCCCGACGAAGGGGCGATGGTCGGCCGTCACCGGGTAGAGGCCCGCCCAACCGCGGCCGAGACGCGCGCCCGGCAGGTCGGGCACGCGCTCCAGAAGCAACTCCGCCAGGTCGACCTTCGACTGCTCCTCGCACTGGTCGTTGTAATTGTCGGGGTCTTCCGGCGCGATCGAGTTCACCTTGTGGATCTCGGCGATCAGCTCGCCCGGTTTTTCGTGGCGGAAGTTGAGGCCGCTGCCTTCGCCGTTCACCAGGTCCATCACCATCGGCATCGTATAGCCGAGCGGCTCGTCGAGATGGATGACGACGGCCTCGTGGCGCTCGGGCCAGATGTGCAGGCGCTGGCCGAAAAGTGCTGCGACCTGCGGCGCCCAGGCGCCGCCCGCATTGACAACGACATCGCAATCTATCGGGCCATGACTGGTCTCCAGCCTATAGCCGCCCTCCCGTCGTTGCGCGCCGAGCAGCTTGCGGTACTGGCGGATCTCGCTGCCCTGGGCGCGCACGATGCGGGCCAGGAAATTGCACATCTCGTACGGATCGAGGAAGCCGTTGTCGGGTCCGAACAAGCCACCTTCGAGGCCGTCAGGATTGATGTGCGGAACGAGGTCCATGAGCTCGTTGGCGCGGACCAGTCGAGACCTCAGCCCCGCCTCGGCCTGGATCTCGACCGATCTCGCGAACAGCTCCATCTGCGCCTTCGTGCGCGCCAACCGCAGATAGCCGATGTGGTTGAAGCGAAGCCCCTCGCCCTCCCATTGGCGGAACCGGCGCAGCGAATGGACGCGCAGCATGATCTCGAACGGATCGGTCAGCTGCGATCCGACGACGCCGACCGACCGGCCGCTCGACCCCGAAGCGATCGACTGCGCTTCGAGCACCGTGACGCGCGCGCCCTGCTCGACGAGGTTGAGCGCCGTGCACATGCCCAGCGTGCCCGCACCGATCACCACGACGTGTGGAGAAACTGTCATCTATGGTCCGCCTGCTTTCAGGATTGCGCGGCGACGTCGCCCAGCGTCTCGTCGATCGCATGGAGAATGGCGCGGGCATCGTCCTGCGTCATCGGCGTCGACAGCGCGAACAGGCCGTAGCTGGCGGAGAGCACGCCGCGGCCGAGCAGGCCCTTGTGGAAGGCGTCGAATTTCTTCCGCTCGGCCTGGCCGGGATAGATGGAGCGATAGTCCGTAACGGGATGCGAGGTGAAATGAACCTTGAACAGCGAGCCGAGGCCCACGCACTGGCCGGCAAGGCCATGCTTTTCGAACGAAGCGGCGACGCCGTCGCGTAACGATGCGCCCAGCCGGTCGAGATGGGCGAAGCTTTCTTTCGTCAGCGTCCGCATCGAGGCGAGGCCGGCGCGCATCGTCACCGGATTGGCGGTGAAGGTGCCGCCATGCGGAAGCGCCGGCTTGCCTCCGGTCGGATCGAACACCGCCATGATTTCGGCGCGCCCGCCCACCGCGCCCACCGGAAAACCGCCGCCGATGATCTTTCCAAGCGCCGTCAGGTCGGGCTCGATGCCCCACAGACCTTGCGCGCCCGACCATCCGAGGCGAAACGAGATGACCTCGTCGAAGATGACCAAGGCCCCCGCCCCATGAGCGATCTCGGCCATGGCGAGGAGGTAATCCCGGCGCGCCGGGATGAGGCCGGCACGATTGGGCATCGGGTCGATAAGCACGGCCGCGATGCTGTCGCCCTCGGCGGCAAAGACGGCGCGCAACGCCTCGGTGTCGTTGAAGGGCACGGCGATCACGTCGTCCAGCACGCCGCGCGGCGTGCCCTTCGCATAGGCCGTCGATTTCGGCAGATCGCCCCAATTGGCCGGCGAAGAATCCAGGCTCACTTCGGCGAAGTCGTAGGAGCCGTGATAGGCGCCCTCGATCTTGACGATCTTCGGCCGCAAGGTGAAGGCGCGCGCGGCCTTGATCGCCATCATCACGCCCTCCGTGCCGGAGTTGGTGAAACGGATTTGGTCGACCGAAGGCAGCCGCTCGACCAGGAGCTCGGCGAGCTCGATCTCGCTCAGCGTCGGGGCGCCGAAGGCGGTGCCCAAGGGCAGTTGCCCGGCCACGGCCGCGGTGACCTCGGGGTGGGCATAGCCATGGATCATCGCGGTGAAGTTGTTGATGCAGTCGTAATAGACATTGCCATCGACATCCCACAGCCTGCAGCCCTCCCCGCGTTCGGCATAGATCGGGAACGGATCGACGAAGACCGTGGTGCGCGTGTTGCCGCCCGGCATCACCTTCCTGGCGCGTTCGAACAGGGTCTTCGATCCGGGCATGGCGTCGGGATAATGCGGCATGGCTCTCCGAGACGACTTCGGTGTTGAAACAGCGGCGCAATGGCCGCGCTTCACGAAGCTACGGTTGGTTTCCGCGCCGGCGCAATCGGCCAGGCGAGGCATGCGACCCGACCAGGGTCATCGCGAAGCCCGATCATTTCGCGGCGGCAGCAACAGCGCGGTTCGGATGCCTGAGATGGGTCGGCGTGATGCCGGTCTGCTGGCGGAAAACGCGGCTGAAATGGCCGGCATTGGGGAAGCCACAGCGATAGGCGATCTCGCCGATGGCGAGGTCGCTGCCTTCCAGCAGTGATTTTGCGTAATGGATGCGCAGCGCCAGATAGGCTGCCATCGGGCCGATGCCGAGCTCGGCGCCGAACAGACGCTCGAGCTGGCGGCGCGAGCAGTTCATCCTGGCGGCGATCTCGGCGACCGAGAGCGTTTCCTGCAAATTGCTTTCCATCAAAAGCAGCGCCCGCTTCACGGCGCGGCTCGCGGCCGCGGGAAAGAGGTCGCCGACGGGCTGCACGTCGCGGCTGGAGCGGATACGGTCGAGCACCAGGATCTTGGCCGCCTTCTCCGCCGCCTTCTGACCAATGAACTGCGAGACGAAAAAGCCGGCGAGGTCGGCGGCACCGGTGCCGCCGGCGCAAGTGGCGCGGCCGCGATCGACGGTATAGAGGCTGTCGGCATGGGCGCTCACATCGGGGAACTCGGCGCGGAAATCCTTGATGTGGAACCAGCTGACGGCAGCGCTGTAGCCGTCGAGCAGGCCATAGCGCGCCAAAACGAAGCTGCCGGTGCAGAGCGCGGTGATCGGCACGCCCTTTTCAGCGGCGCGCATCAGGAACGCCTCCTTTTCCGAGCTCAGCCTGCGGCTGGTGTCGAGCAGGCCGCCGACCACCACGACATTGTCGAAATCCTCCGGGTTGCCCATCGCCCGGGTGGGCAGCAATTCGACGCCGCAGCTGGCGCGGATCGGCAGGCCGCGCTCGCCGACGATCTCCCAGTCGAACTCGACCCGGCGGCTGCGGTCGCCTTCGTCGCCGGCGAGCCTCAGCGTGTCGATGAACAGCGACAGCGGCGAGAGCGTGAAATCGCGCACCAGCAGAAATGCGAACTTCTTGGCCATCTTCGTCCGGGATCGTCCATCGTTCGACCGCAGCTTATGCGGAAATCCTTGCGGCGAGCCCTCTGAATACGACGTGCATGAGGTCGCAACACCACCCTGGCGAGAGCAGGCCGGAATTGTTCTAGCGTCGCTCGGCGGCGCGGCTCGCCAATGTGATGATGAAGCGTCCCAGGACAATCCCCACGACGCCCGCCGCGGCCTTGAGCAGGCCATCCACAACCCGCGCATGCCGGCCGGGGTCGAACAGTTGCAGGAACTCGAGAACGCCGGCCACCGCGCAAACGAACAGCACAGTCTGCGTCACGCGGGACGGAAACCCGAGCGCCAGGGCCACCCCCAGCAGGACGTAGGCCAAGGCGCGTTCGATGTTGGCGTCGCCCAGGTGTGGCCGCAGCTCGATGGGCGACAGCGTTGCGAAGGTGATGAGGGCCAGCAGGGCGAGCGCGGCGAGACGGGAAACGGAGGTCATGCCCGCTCTTACAGGCCGCTGGCCGCGATAACAATATTGCCGGTGCCCGGCCGGAAATTGGCGGCAGAGCGCAATGCGCCCGGCATGCGCCGCCCCCATCATTTGCCAATGTTGCCGACGAACGCCCGGTTGCGTCGTGGATGCAGGCTCGGCCTGCTGCGCGGCTGAGCTTCCTTGAACGGCGCGCGGGGCCGGTGCATGTTTGTCCGCGCGCATTCGGCGAACCGCCCGGAGCCGCGATCCTCGGGCGAAACCAGCGGAGCCATGGGGCGATGACTACCATCCATCAATTCGCCGTGTCGGAGGGGCAGGAATGGGTGCTGCCGGCCGATGAGAACGCCTACGAGGCGTTCTCCGGCCTCGACGGACGCTCGCTGGAGGGTTGGGAGCCGCCGGTGATGCGTCGCGTCGAGGAAGGCGAGCGCCTCTATTCCGATTTTCCATGGCTGGGCGAGCACGCGCCGCTGTTGCGCCGGCCCGCCGTCGAGGCGCTGGCGGCGTCATTGCGCCCCTATGGCGAGCTCGTCGCGCTGCGCGGCGAGGAAGTCTGGCTGCTCAATGCCACGAATGTGATCGACGCGCTGGACGAGGCGCGGTCGCGTATCGTCCGCTTCGACGACGGCGACATCCTTGCGATCGAAAGCTACGCCTTCGACGCGGAGAAGATCGGGACGGCTGAGTTGTTCAAGCTGCCGATGCGGGCTTCCCCCGTCTTCGTCAACGACGTGTTCGTCGAGCGGGTGCGCAAGGCTGGGTTGCGCAATGTCTCGTTCGAGCCGGTATGGACATCGGCAACGACGGATTGACACCCTCACCGGGAGGCGTATGCCGGCGCCGGCGGCAGACTGACAAGGCGCCGCTTGGAGCGCGGGCGGCAGGCATGGTATCGCAATGCCGGGAGGCGGCGATGCGTGTGATTTTCCGATGCGATCCGAGACTGGCCGAGTATCTTCCGCGTCCGGTGCCCGCGCGCGGGGTGTTGCCGGACTGGCTGCGCGCGATGCCCGCCACCGCCTATTCGGCGATCCACGGGCGCGACATCCGCACCCTCAAGCAGTGCCCGCCGGTTGTCGACGCGATGACTTACGGCTTCATGATCCTGCTGCCATGCGACGTCACCGTCGACCGGGGCAAGTTTTCCTGGGACTGGGATATTCCCGAACCCGCTACTGGCAACCATCCGCGCGCGCCGCTGAGCTTCCACACGCCGGGGCAGCTTGCCGGCAGCCCCTTTGCCAGGCCCGGCCAAGCCGCGGTTAAATTCAACAGTTTCTGGACCATCGAGGTCGAGGACGGCTGGTCGCTCTACGCGACGCATCCCGTCAATCGCGAGGATCTTCCCTTCAGGCTGGTAACGGGCCTGGTGGATTCGGACCGGTTCAGCGACGGCGGCATAAATTTCCCGGCGATCTGGAAGGAGCCCGAATTCCGCGGCTTACTCGGCAAGGGAACCCCGGTCGCGCAATGCTTCGCGGTTCCACGCGCAGCGCCGCAAGTGGAATATGCGGTGTTCGACGAGAAACGCCAGACCGGTTACGCCCAGACAGTCGCGGATGTCCTGTCAACGCCGGGCGTCTACCGCAAGCGGTTCCGCGCAAGGCGCGGACGCTCCACCGGCTAGAGCGGTTCAGCGTTTGAATCGCCGAACTGCTTCAAACCTTTGTCTTCACGCAAGACCGCTGCGCGCTCCTCCTGGAATTGCTCCAGTAAGCGGCGCAGCACTTCCTCATCGAGCCATAGCCGGCCGCTTGGCGCCGAGGTGAGCGCCATGGCGATGACGCCGAAGGTGGATGCCTTGAGGCGATAGGCCTGCGAATAGGCCGCCATCGCGCGATCGAGGTCACCCGTTTCCTGCAGGACGATGCCCAGATTCACCGCGGCTTCCGCCGCGTCCGGGCTCTTCGCCAGCACCTGCCGGTAGGCCTCGGCTGCGGCTTCGAACTTGCGCATGTCCTGGCGCACCAGCCCGAGGTCGAACCATTGCGCGGGATGGCCGCCACCGGCGACGGCGCGCTCGAGGAAGCCTTCGGCCTCGGCAGGCGCGCCACGCTCCCACGCCAGGCGTCCGAGGCGCGCCAGCGCCTCCACGGATTTCGGATCGCTTTGCAGGACCCGGGTCCAGGCCGCGCCGGCCGCCGTGGCATCGCCCACCTCATCGAAGGTGCGCGCTCGCTCAAGAAGTATCTCCACGCGGGACGACCGCCGTGCGGCGCGATCGAGCACCTGCAGCGCCGCATCGAAGCGCCCTTCGGCGCGGGCGATCCTGCCCGCCAGGATCAGGGCCGGAACATTGTCCGGACGGCTGGCGAGACTCGCCTCGATCCGCTCCCGAGCCGCCGGCAGGTCCGATCCGGCGAACAAGACCGCAGCCAGAAGATGGCAAAGCGCGGGATCGCCAGGATGCCGCTTCAGGCCAAGCTCGCACAGGTCCCTCGCCTGGGCGTGATCGCCGGAGTTGAAGGCGGCCACCGCGCGGCGGACCAGATCCTCGCTGCCAACTTGACCGGTGCTGGTCACGAAATCGAAGCTCCCTCAATGGTGGCGCGGCCGGCCGGCTCAACGCAGACGAGTGGTCCCGGCGTCCGAGCCTGGAAGATTGGGCCAGGAATTAGGGCCAACCTGCCTGACTTGGCTGGTGCAATGCACGAACGGGATGGCCATTATAACCAGACGCTTTATAACGGTCGCTGACAAAGCGATCACCAAGGGGAGACGATGCGTTACATACGTCCGCTTTCAATAGAAGATGCCGTTGGCGAACTCGCCAAGGCGGTAGGACCGGCCGCCATCCTGGCCGGAGGCAGCGACCTGCTGGTGAGGATGAAGGGCGGGTTCGTCGAGCCCGAGCTGATCGTCGACATCAAGCGCATAGGCGGCCTGGGCGACGTCACCGAGACGGCGGAAGGCTTCCGGATCGGCGCCGCGGTGCCCTGCGCGGTGCTGGGCGAGAACAAGGCGCTGAAAAAGGCGTGGCCGGGCGTGGTCGAGGCGGCGAACCTGATCGGCTCCAAGCAGGTGCAGGGCCGCTGCACCAT
The DNA here is from genome assembly GCF_029625685.1 of Mesorhizobium sp. WSM4976. Classification (NCBI taxonomy): domain Bacteria; kingdom Pseudomonadati; phylum Pseudomonadota; class Alphaproteobacteria; order Hyphomicrobiales; family Phyllobacteriaceae; genus Mesorhizobium; species Mesorhizobium sp. WSM4976. Next base: position 7,191 of record NZ_JARTVT010000033.1, on the reverse strand, counting down.
CACCGGCAATCTGTGCAACGCCTCGCCCGCCGCCGACAGCGTGCCGGCGCTGGTGGCGGCCGGCGCCAAGGCGGTGGTCGCCGGGCCTTCGGGCAAGCGCACCATTGCGGTGGAAACCGTTCCCACAGGGCCAGGCCGCACGTCGCTGGCCAAGGGCGAGATCATCGAGGCGATCCTGCTCGACAAGCGTCCAGCGCGTGCCGGCGACGCCTATCTGCGCTTCATTCCGCGCACCGAAATGGACATCGCGGTGGTGAGCGCCGGCGTCAACCTGACGCTGGACGATCATGGCGCGATCAAGACCGCGCGCGTGGCGCTCGGCGCCGCGGCACCGACGGTGCTGCTTGTCGAGGAAGCGGGCCAGGTGCTGGTCGGCTCGAAGCTCGACGAGGCAACGCTGGATCGGCTGGCAAAGATCTGCTCGGGCGCGTGCCGTCCGATTGACGACAAGCGCGGCACCATCGAATTCAGACGGAAAGTGGCGGGCGTGCTGGCAAGGCGCGTCGCGGCAATCGCCTACAAGCGTGCGGGAGGCAAATAATGGCCGGTGTAGCTGTATCAACCACGATCAACGGCGATGCCGTCGAATATCTCTGCCAGCCCGATGAGACGCTGCTGGAAGTGCTGCGCGATCGGCTCGGCCTGACCGGCGCCAAGGAAGGCTGCGGCACCGGCGACTGCGGCGCCTGCAGCGTCATTGTCGACGGCCGCCTCGTCTGCTCCTGCCTGGTGCTGGGCGCCGAAGCCGAGGGCCGCAAGGTCGAGACCATCGAAGGCATGGCGCATGGCGACCAGTTGCATCCGCTGCAGCAGAAGTTCCTGGAGCATGCGGCGCTGCAATGCGGCGTCTGCACGCCGGGCTTCCTGATCGCTGCCAAGGACCTGCTGGAGAAGAACCCCTCGCCCACCGAGGAGGAAATCCGCTTCGGCCTCGCCGGGAACCTGTGCCGCTGCACCGGCTATGACAAGATCGTGCGCGCCGTCCAGGACGCGGCGAACGTGATGAAGGGAGCCTGATCCATGAATTTCGATCCGCGCTTTTCAGGACGCAAGTTCGCTTCCGTGGGCACGCGCCCGATCCGTCCCGACGGCGTCGACAAGGTGACGGGCCGCGCCCGCTACGGCGCCGACTTCAACATGGCCGGCCAGCTGGTGGGCCGGATCCTGCGCAGCCCGCATGCGCATGCGGTGATCAAGAGCATCGATACGTCCAAGGCGGAAAAGCTCGCCGGCGTGAAGGCGGTGATCACGGCGAAGGACCTGCCGGACCTCACCGACGGCGATGCCGCCATGTACGACATCCTCGACAATTGCATGGCGCGCAAGAAGGCGCTCTATGACGGCCATGCGGTGGCCGCGGTCGCGGCGATCGACGCCCGCATCGCCCGGCAGGCGCTGAAGCTGATCGAGGTCGAGTATGAAGTGCTGCCGCATGTCACCGATGTCGACGAGGCCGCGCACCACCACGCGCCGCTAATCAACGACCAAGTCTTCACCGAAGGCCTCGAGGAAAAGCCGGCGAAACCCTCCAACGTCACCAAGCGCACGCAGTTCGGCCATGGCGACGTCCACAAGGGATTCGCCGAGGCCGACTTTGTGGTCGAGCGCTCCTTCAAGACCGAGCAGACGCACCAGGGCTATATCGAGCCGCATGCCTGCGTGGCGAGCGTCAATGCCGACGGCACGGCCGACCTGTGGGTCTGCACGCAAGGCCATTTCGTCTATCGCCAGCACTGCGCCCAGCTGCTGGGGCTCGAAGCCTCGAAGCTGCGTGTCACCTCCTCGGAAATCGGCGGCGGCTTCGGCGGCAAGACGCATGTCTGGGCGGAGCCGGTGGCGCTGGCCCTCTCCCGCAAGGCCGGCCGCCCGGTAAAGCTGGTGATGACCCGCGACGAGGTGTTCCGCGCCTCGGGCCCGACCAGCGCCACCTCGATCGACGTCAAGATCGGCGCCAGGAAGGACGGCACGATCACCGCCGCGGAAGCGACGCTGCGCTACAGCTGCGGCCCTTATGCCGGCTCCTGGGCCGAGATCGGCGCCATGACGGCCTTTGCCTGCTACAAACTCGAGAACGTCAAGACCGTCGGCTACGAGGTGCTGGTCAACCGGCCGAAGACGGCGGCCTATCGCGCCCCGTCGGCGCCGATGGCCGCCTTCGCGGTGGAAAGCGCTGTCGACGAGCTCGCCCATGAGATCGGCATGGACGCGGTGGACTTCCGCATCAAGAACGCCGCGCAGGAAGGCACCCGCGCCTCCTACGGCCCGGTCTACGGGCCGATCGGCATCGGCCCGACGCTGGAGGCGGTGAAGCACCATCCGCACATGAAGGCGCCGCTCAAGGAGAACCAGGGGCGCGGCATGGCCTGCGGCTTCTGGTTCAATTTCGGCGGCCAGACCTGCACGGACCTGAACATCGGCATGGACGGCTCGGTGTCGCTGGCCGTGGGCACGGTGGATGTGGGCGGTTCGCGCGCCTCGCTGTCGCTGGTGGCGGCGGAGGAGCTCGGCATCGACTACAGCCATGTGAAGGCGATTGTCGCCGACACGTCCTCGCTGGGCTACAACGACATGACCGACGGCAGCCGCGGCACCTTCTCCTCGTCGATGGCGACGATCTCGGCCGCGCGCAACGCGATCAAGATCCTGCGCGAGCGCGCCGCGCAGACCTGGGATATCCCGGTGGACGACGTCGTCTGGGAAAAGGGCCATGCCATCGCCAAGGGCGAGAAATACGGCAACCTGTCGCCGCTGTCGCTTAAGGAGATCGCGGCCGCCTCCGGAAAGACCGGCGGGCCGATCGCCGGCCATAGCGAGCTCGTGGCCGACGGCGCGGGCGTGTCCTTCGCCACGCATATCTGCGATGTCGAGGTCGACCCCGAGACCGGCTCGACCAGGGTGATCCGCTACACGGTGGTGCAGGATGCCGGCAAGGCGGTGCACCCGACCTATGTCGAGGGCCAGTACCAGGGGGGTGCCGCGCAAGGCATCGGCTGGGCGCTCAACGAGGAGTATATCTACGGCAAGGACGGGCGGCTGCAGAATGCGGGCTTCCTCGACTACCGCATCCCGGTCTGCTCCGACCTGCCGATGATCGACACGCAGATTCTGGAAATCCCCAACCCCAACCACCCCTATGGCGTGCGCGGCGTGGGCGAAACCTCGATCGTGCCGCCGCTGGCGGCGATCGCCAACGCGGTGTCGAACGCGGTCGGCGTGCGCATAACCCACATCCCGATGTCGCCGCCGCGCATCCTGGCGGCGCTGGACGCCGAACGGGAAGGCTAATGCTGAAAAGCGCCACGCGCTTTTCAGCTGACGTGACGCCGGAAGCGCCAAGCGGTCCGGCTCACGTCACGGTGAGGACCTAATGGTTGAGGTCACCCTCTGGGGCTCGCTCAGCGCCGTCGCCGGCGGCAAGGCCAGGCACGAGATCGAAGCCAAGGACATCAGGGAACTGTTCCGCAAGCTGGCGGAACAGTATCCCGGCATCGAGCCCTGGATCGACCGCGGCATCGCGGTGGCGATCGACGGGACGATCTATCGCGATACGTGGAGCAAGGAACTGCCGAAGAACGCGGAGATTTTCCTGCTGCCGAGATTGGCGGGGGGCTGAATGCGAGCTTATCGCGCGAGTTGACAGATAAGCCGCTTGGCGCCCCCGATCTCGGCCATGCGGGCCAGCTTTCCCGTTGCTTGAGAGCCATCGAGGCGACCGATCAGGCGGCCGCGGGAGGCCATAGCCCGCCCGTCACGTTGCGTCCGCAAATACGGCTGCCAGCCCCATTTTCCACTGAATCAACTGGAGGCTGAACGCCCCAGCATGCGTTTGACGAGAATCAATGTCCATTCCTTGCCGCAGGCGCATCAAGATGGCCATGCGCTACCGCTTCACGCGACTGATCCTATTGCGAACACCTGTCTTTGGACCGCCCACGGCGATGCTCATCGGGCTAAATGGGACGCGGCAAGCGACAGTAGGCGTCCCAGCCCACGACCCGGAACCATCGCCTGCGGGCAGGGACTAGTTCTGGACGGAGGAAGTCATGAGCAGCGATACCCCCCATTGGAGCGAAAGGCGCGATGCCTCGCCGAAAAGCGAATTGGGCCGCCGGATCGATACGGGGGCATGGGCAGCGTTCTTGATCTGGGTCGGAGTGTCGATCCTGGCCAATGTCGGATGGGGATGGTTTCTCGCCGGCCTCGGCATCATCGTTCTCTCAGCTCAGGCTGCCCTGCGGATTGCGGATGAGAAGATCGACGCCTTTTGGCTTGTTTGCGGGCTCGTGCTTCTTGTCGCAGGCATCTGGGAAATCTTCAACTTGCGGTGGCCTCTGGCCCCGCTTCTCGTAATCCTGCTTGGGGTCGGCCTTCTCTGGCGGGCGTTCTTCAGCAGTCCAAAATCAACGCCCTGAGCCGATCGTCGGGAACTGTGCGGATGAGTGGAAGCCCGCGCGGACTCCCTCCGGTATCCTATCGCCTAAGCCCGAAAAAGCTCAGGACGGCGAGAATGACGACAACGAGCCCGACAAGGTAGATGATGCTGTGCATGGCGTGTCCTCCTATGGAAGACTAATAATCAGAGCGGACTAATGTTCCGCTGGGCGGCTGATCGGTTAGCGTGGAAGGCGGTCCGACCCTTACGGTTTGCCGGTGGATCCGACTATCGCCGCCAGGATCGCTTCGTATGCGCTTCCGATCTCCTCTTCGATCTCCTCCTCGGAAATACCTGCCGCCCTGGCATCGGCGAACAGCTTGCTCGTCAGCTCGGCCACCGAGACAATGTCCGCGCCGACACTGCCGCGCATCACATTATCGGTAATCCATCGGCCAAAGAACTCCGCGCCGCGCTCGCTCATTCGCCCTGCTCTTTGAGAAAATGCGCCTCGCGAAGGAGCGAATTCCAGTCGGTCCCGATGGTCTCGATCAGCTCGCCGGCCTGTTCCTGGGTGATGCCGGTTTCCCTAGCCAGGCGCCCTGCAAGCAGTTCGAAGACGGCCTCGTCGCTCTCCCCCAGACTGCCTTCGCGATGTTGCAGCGCCTCGAAGATAACCTCGAAGACGCTGTCGACTTCCTCGTTGATCTCGCTGGCCGCGATGCCTTCGCGCGCGGCCGCCTTCATCATCTCGTCGGCAAGATCGCTCACTGCGACAGGATCGTCCGTCAGCACGTTCGGCAGATGCTCCGCCATCCATTTGTCGAAGAAGTCGAGACCGCGCCTGCTCATGTGGCCATAAGCGCGCGGGGAACATTAGGTTCCGCTGATACGGACTGAGGTCCCATGCGCCGGCGCATTGGTCCATCGCGTGAAACATAAGCCCCGCGATCTCATTAGGGCTGCGCTGACGAGCAATCAGTCCCTTCATCGTCAGTGGCTGGATCGCCCGCCACCTGCCCACGGGTGGCGGGCATCCGATCCAAGAACAAGAAGCGGGGCAGAGGCGAACAATGTCGATTTCCAACGAGTTGCGGGACGCGAGTCTTCGCTACGAATGCCCGAACTGCCACAAGCCGATCGTCAGGAACGGTTCGTGGTTCAAGTCGGTCAGCACCTTCCGCTGCGAGGCCTGCAAGACCAAGCTCAGGCTCGGCTACTCGGCCAAGCTGGCGCTCTTCGAGCACCACGCAAAGGCGGCGTTCTCGGGGGCGTGACCGATGCGGCTGAGTTCCTGCGAGCCCTTTCCCGGGCGGCGATTCCATTTCCGGGAGCAGTCGCCCGCCAACGACAACAGCGCCCTGCACCATCGCGATCTTTCGATGCTGAACCTCATCCCGCCCGGCGGCGGGCTTACAAAGATCGCCGGGAAAGCGGAGCGCATGAGCATTGCCGCGGCCGTGGGCATAGCGCTCGGCCTTTTCATCGGGCCGGTGGTGTTCTCATGCCTGATGCTGGGCATCTGGAACGCGGCGTTGGACAGCAACGGAGGCAAGCATGATCACCACGACGTTGGAAACCAGGGTGTCGGGTCTGCAGGACAGGCTGAGAGCAGCCAAGCTCAGCACGGATGACATGCTGGCCTTCCAGAAGGTCGCGGACGTGCTGGACAACGGCCATGGCGGCATCGAGCTCGACGACCTGATCGCGCTGTCGTTTGTGGTGGAGGACGAGGATTGAGGGGGCAAGAGAGCCGGTCCAGTCTGGCCGAAATCTAGGGCTCGCTCAGCGCCATCGCCGGAGTATTCATGCCATCCTCTTAGCCTCGATGCTCTGATGCATCATCACACAACTGACTTGGTGATCTCTCTCGCTACCCGAATTCTTAGAGCGTCGGTTTCCAGCTTTTCGAACTCGGGGAATTTGCGATGCTCTTTGACCTGATTGAGAAGAGATTTGCGGTCATAGTTCGCGTAAATTTCAAGCATACGGTCGTAGAACCTCAACGCTTCGTCGATAGTTTCTTGGGGTCCTTCAGGCTTCCCAAAGATCGCGTTTCCGAATTTCTTGGCAGCTTCGGCTTCCTGGGGCGTGAGCGGGACTTTAGCGAAGACCTGCTGATTGATGTCTTCGTCCACCAATACAACCATTGCCTCTTGATCCATCGAAGCAATTTCCCGAATTCGACCGACCCCCTTACTGCCGTCGCTTCTGGGGTATCGAATAAGTCTTCCAATCCTCAATGTTTCTATCGGCTGGCCTTGGTCATCCAGCAACTCATCGGGCACACCGTCGAAGCTGTTAGGCACCCGCTGGACTAGGGACCAGCAATCATGCACCCACCGCATAGGCCGATGTTTGTCATGATTGTCCATTGCGGTCTCGATTTCCACGATGCCCTGGCGGAAATCGGCCATTCCAAATCCCACAAGCAGCGCGAAAAAACCTAGGTTCGATGCCCTGTCATCGACCAAGTCTTGGTTATTGGTCACGAAAACATAAGCCGGCGGCGGAGGCCTTCCTTTGACGGTGATTTCCTCTGCTGCCGCGATGCCAGTGACTATCAGTTCGCGCAGTTGGTCAATTTGATCAAACCTAATTTCCGCGCTGATCCCTAACTCAAACCAATAGACAGGGTTTTCGAGTGCTTTTTTTGAGGCCTTGTAGAGCTTGTCACGTAACCAGCGGTGCAGTTCGCCTCGAAACTCATCGCCATGCAAATCGAAAGGCGATTTCCAATTCTGGCCTGCTGCCGGTTTTTCGGACACGAGGTTAAGCTAGCATAGCTTGTTCCTCGAACTCGACGGGGCTCAGATAGC
>NZ_JARTVT010000032.1:0-71432 GCF_029625685.1 Mesorhizobium sp. WSM4976 | reverse complement strand
AGATGATCCCACTCACTTCTGGCATGACGGTAAGCGTGGAAATCAAAACCGATAGCCGCCGCGTGATCGATTATCTGCTCTCACCACTGGCCAAGGTGACTTCCGAAGCTTTCAAGGAGCGGTGACGCGACAGTGAGAGTCAAAGCCGCCGACCGACGTTGGCCGGAGGGGCAGAGCGCAAAATGGGCCGGTGCGACCGGCCCATCCTCAATCACTCCTCCTCAACGGGTTCCGGGGCCGCGTCCGGCAGGTTTTGTCGTCCGACCCGGTCTGCGACGAGCATCGAAAGCATCATCTCGACGAGGCCATTGGCGGCTCCCTTCTCGCCGCCATTGGCGCCGATCTGGATCTGCGGCACGAGCGGCAGCCTGCCATTCTCGATCGCCTCGGCGAAGCGCATGAGAACCTGCGAGTTGAGCTGATAGTCGGGGCCGCCGAAGGCCGCGACTTTTTTCTCGGTGGCCTCGGCCTCCGCCAGACCGATGGCCCGCACCTTCTCGGCCTCCGCAAAACCGGTCGCCTTGATGCGTTCGGCATCGGCAAGCGCGACAGCCTTGATCATATCGGCCTCGCCCTGGCCTGCTAGGCGCACCTTCTCGGCCTCCGCCTTGGCGGTGACCTGAATGGTTTCCGCCTCCTGGCGGGTGCGGGCGAGTTGCGCCTTGCCCTCGTTCTCGCTGATCTCGATGGTCAGCGCCGAGGTCGTGATCTTGGCTTGCTGTTCGGCCAGCGCCTCCTTCTCACGCAACGTGCGTTCCTGAGTGGCCGCCCTCTCCTGCAATTTATAGGTCTCGACCTTTTCGACCGCGATCTGGCGCTCCCTCAGCTGGATCAGGATCTGCTCTATGCTGTTCTGGCCATTGGCGGCACGGGGCGTGCCAATCAACACTTCCTGCAGTTCGAGGCTGTAGGAATTGAATTTTTCGCGCATCTCCTCGCCCGACTTGCGCTGGATATCGCTGCGCTCCTGCAAAAGCTGGATCAGCGTCTTTGTCTGGGCGATGTTCTTGAAATAGGCGGAAACCATCGGATCGAGCGTTTGTTCGACCAGCCGCTTGATGTCCCCGAAACGCTGCACCACCAGCGGCGCCTTCATATAGTCGATATGCACGACGACGGAGAGCGGCAGCACAGGCTCGAACGCATCCTTGGTGATCAACGACACTTCGGACAGGTTTTCGTCCAGCCTGTGTTCGCCGAACTGCTCCTTCGTCCATTTCAGCACGAAGTTGGTGGTCGGCACGGTGATGATATTGCCGGCGTAAGTATTGAACGCATACTTGCCCGGCAGCAGCGGTGTCGACCAGACACCGCGCGCGCCGATTTCGACCAGCTCGCCGTGACGGTATGCTTGCCCGGATATGTCCGTGCCGTGGCGACCGTTATAGGAGACGACGACACCCACCGTGCCGACGTCGATGATCGTCTTCTCGACCAGTTCGACGGTCGCGAAAATGCGATTGAGGAAGTAGCTGCCGTCCGCCAGCACCTGCAACTGCCGGCCGCGGTAGCCGCCGGCTTTGAGAAACTTCTCCGGGTCCTGGAAATTATTGTGGAAGTTCGGGTCGTTCGGATCGTTGGCCACGGTCGGCGCGATGATCTCGCCGTCCGGCAGGGCCGGGCCGTCATGGATGGTGACGATACCGATCATGTCCTCGGCGTTGTGGATCACGACCGGCTCAAAGCCGCCCCGCTCCGAGATCATGCTGGACATGTTGGAAAAAAGGTTCTGTTCCGACGAGCTCAGATTGACGGCATAGATCGACTGGGCCGTGAGCACGATGAATTGCGCGAGATTGATGGCATAGGTGCCTTCACGCAAGATCTTGCGTTGCGGCCCCTTCTGCCCGCCCTTTTCGAGAAACCCGCGCACATCCTGGAAATCATCAGCATCTGTGTTGGAAGCAAGTGTCTGCGTCGGCGGCAGCGGCTTGCCATCACGCGCAAAGACATAGCCGATCTGGCCCTGCGGGATGGTGACGAGATTGGCTCGGTGCATCGAATATTGGAACGGCATGAAGAAATGCAGGCCGCCGCGCACAATCTCCGGCTGGTAGCCCGCCTCACGGTTGAGCGCAATGAAGCCATTGCTGACGGAGCCGCGAAAGCTCCATAGCTTTTCCAGGATGCCGAGCCTGTCGTTCGGGATGTAGCGGACCACGCCGCTCCACCAGAACAGGATTGCCAGCACGATGACTGACACGGCCACCTTGATCGCTATCCATTTTATCGGATCGAGATATTGTAGGGCTTCCATCTCTTCTCTCCTAAGGGCACGCAGGCTCGTTCACCCGACCGCCACCCGGCTGGTGTTAATTGACAAAGCAGGGAGATTGCGCGCCGAGACGCTCGACACACCAAGAGCGTGTCAAACGTTTGGGCTGCTCATTGTTTGGGAAACTGACTGCGCCTCCCGAGTCCCCCGTGAGAAAGGCGTGGCCGTAAGTGATGTTACATCGAAGTTGCCTTGATAGACATAACAACGATGACGTAGGGATAACGCCAACAGGTTTAAAGATACTTCACGCTGAGATCGTATAAGTATTTTCGGCGGTTTGTTGCTTCGAAAGCGTTGGCTCTTGGAAAATTGGCAGAGTGCGAAACGGCGCTCGTGGCGAGCCAAAACGTCGGCTCCCGATCCGACCTGATGCGGCATCCTGGAAGCCAACAACACCTCACATGCTGCGCCATCGCCGACGCAGCATTTGAGTTCAAAAAAGGTTTTTCGACCTAGCGCCGCAGCGTGTGGACATTGTCCATCGACGCAGCACCCAGTGGCAGCGCCATGTCGTCGTCGAGCAGCCGGGTGATGCGGGCGAAGCCGACAAAGGCCTTCCTCGCTTCCTCGGCCGACATTTTGCCCGACATAGCCGCCGCACAGCAATTCAGGGCGCATTGATAAACCGGGCCGCGTCTGCCCGTTGGCCATTTCCGCAGGAACACCATCGCCTCGGAGACGCTATCGACTTCCTCCACGGGGTATCCCTGCCCACGCGCAATTCGCACAGGGGTAAAGAAATGCAAGCGATCCATGATCATCCTCCCGGCCGACCGCAACGCAGTCGAACCCGCATAAACGCACGTCCGCCGGATTGGTTCCAAACAAATTTGGTTGCCGATGGAAAAAGTTCGCAACCCGCCGGCCGGCCCTGCAAGGCGCCATGGCGACTCAGCCCGATGCAGGCTTGGAGGCGGCGGATAACGGCGATTCTCGTTGAATATCTTTAAGGCGAAAGCCCGCAAATGGATTGCTTGCCGGTTCCCCAGCGTCAGGCTTAACCTCTGCGGTTAAACGCGTGAGGGCGCGTTTGCAAGAAGGGGAACAACGACATGACCATTCAAGGCGCATCGCCTGACCTCTATAACGAGGATCTGGCTCCGGCAACGGTCAGGAACTGGGGACCGTTTTCGATCTTCAATGTCTGGACCTCGGACGTCCATAGCCTCTGGGGCTACTATCTGGCGGCCAGCCTGTTTCTGTTCTGCGGCGGCTTCGTCAATTTCATCATCGCCATCGGCATCGGCTCGTTGATCATCTACGCGCTGATGAACATGGTCGGCTATGCCGGCGTGAAGACCGGCGTGCCCTACCCCGTGCTTGCCCGTGCCTCCTTCGGCATCTGGGGCGCCAACATTCCGGCGCTCGTGCGCGCCATCGTCGCCTGCTTCTGGTACGGTGCCCAGACGGCAGCCGCATCGGGCGCCATTGTGGCGCTGCTGACGCGCCTGCAATGGTTCGACGAGTTCAACAAGAGCTCGCACCTTCTGGGACATTCGACCCTGGAAGTAATCTGCTTCGTTGTCATCTGGGCGTTGCAGTTGCTGATCATCCAGAAAGGCATGGAGACGGTGCGCCGCTTCCAGGACTGGGCCGGTCCCGCCGTGTGGGTGATGATGCTGCTTCTGGCTATCTATCTCTGCGTGAAGTCCGGAACTTTCGCTTTCACCAGCGACATCCCGATGGATGTGCTGCGCGACAAGACCGCGGACGCCGGCATTCCAGGCGATCCGGGATCGTGGACCGCGCTCTTCGGCGCCGCGGCGATCTGGGTGACCTATTTCTCGGCGCTCTATCTCAATTTCTGCGATTTTGCCCGCTACGCGCCGGACAATGCAGCCCTTCGCAAGGGCAACATCTGGGGCCTGCCGGTCAATCTGATCCTGTTCTCGTTGGTCGCCGGCGTCACCACCATCGCCGCCTACGACGTCTACCACGAGGTGCTGCTGCACCCGGACCAGATCTCGGCCAAGTTCGACAGCTGGTTCCTGGCGGCCCTTGCAGCGCTCACCTTCGCGGTGGCGACGCTGGGCATCAACGTGGTGGCGAATTTCGTCTCGCCGGCCTTCGACTTCTCCAATGTCTTCCCGCGCCAGATCGACTTCAAGAAAGGCGGCTACATCGCGGCGCTGATCGCCCTAGTGCTCTATCCGTTCGCGCCTTGGGAGGGCAGCGCCGCGCATTTCGTCGGCATCATCGGCGCGACGATGGGGCCGATCTTCGGGGTGATGATGGTCGACTACTATCTGATCCGCAAAAGCGAGGTCGATGTTCAAGCGCTCTATCGCGAGGACGGCGAATTCCGCTTCCAGGGCGGCTGGCATGTCAACGCCTTCATCGCCGCCGGCATCGGCGCGATCTTCTCCTCGATCCTGCCCAACTTCACCAGCTTGCTGCCGTCCTGGTGGGGCGTCTATGGCTGGTTCTTCGGTGTGGCCATCGCCGGCGCCGTCTATTACGTCCTGCGCACCATGGCGCTTGGCGCGGGCGCAAAGGTGGCAAAGGCTTGAAAGCGAGGCACTAGGAATTAGGCAGTAGGCAATAGAAGGCTCTCGCCTACTGCCTACTGCCTACTGCCTACTGCCTACTGCCTACCATCTCCGTCAGCTTGCGCACCGTGTTCCAGTTGCGCGACGTCCCGACGCCGAAACGCTTGTGATTGGCGGCGGCGAGCAGCCGCGAATTTGGCCGCTCGCGCGAGAAGACAAGCCAGATGTCACCGTCGACCCAAAGCACTTTTTCGTCGCCGACGGCGTGGACATGGAGCGCTTCGACGGCATCCTCGGGCGCCGGCTCACGCATCACGCGCACCGCGACCTGATCGGCCGCGCCGGCGGATTCAGCCGGAAACGGATTGCCGGCGGCAAGTTTCAGCCAATCCTCGGCACCTCGCACGATGATGTCGACATGACGGCCGAAGCTCTTTTCGAAAGCGACTTCCAACCGCCGCTCCAGATCGGCAACTTTGGCCGCCCTCGCCTCGAACACCAGATTGCCGGTCGCCACCAGCGTGCGAACGTTCTTCAGGCCCAGCTCCTCGGCCATCACCTTGAGGTCAGCCATGACGACCCGCCGCCCCTCGCCCAGAACGATGCTGTAGAGCAAGGCGACATAGGTTTGCATGGCGAATGTGCCGCTCGCTCAAACCAGGCGCGACTGATCCACCGCCGCCGAGATGAAGCTGGCGAACAGCGGGTGCGGCTCGAGGGGGCGGCTCTTCAGTTCGGGGTGGTACTGCACGCCGATGAACCAGGGATGGTCGGGATATTCGACCGTCTCGGGCAGCACCCCATCGGGCGACATACCGGCAAACACCAGGCCGCAATCTTCCAGCCGCTGCTTGTAGTCGATGTTGACTTCGTAGCGGTGCCGGTGGCGCTCGGAAATCTGCGTGTCGCCATAAATATCCGCAATTTTCGAGCCCTTGGCGAGTTCGGCCTGGTAGGCGCCGAGCCGCATCGTGCCGCCGAGATCGCCTGTGGCCCTGCGCTTCTCAAGCATGTTGCCCTTCAGCCATTCGGTCATCAGGCCTACGACCGGCTCATCCGTCGGGCCGAACTCGGTCGATGACGCGTGATCGACGCCAGCCAGCGAGCGCGCCGCCTCGATGCAGGCCATCTGCATGCCGAAGCAGATGCCGAAGTAAGGCACCTTGCGCTCGCGCGCGAACTTCGCGGCAAGGATCTTGCCCTCCGAGCCGCGCTCGCCAAAGCCGCCGGGTACGAGAATGCCGTGCACCTTCTCCAGCCAGGGAGCGGGATCCTCCTTCTCGAAGATCTCGCTTTCGATCCAGTCGAGCTTGACCTTGACCCGGTTGGCGAGGCCGCCATGCGACAGCGCCTCGATCAGCGATTTATATGCATCCTTGAGGCCGGTGTACTTGCCGACGACGGCGATCGTCACTTCGCCTTCCGGATTGTGGATGCGCTTGGACAGCGCCTGCCACGGTTCCATGCGCGGCTTCGGCGCCGGGTCGATGCCGAAAGCGGCGAGCACTTCCGAATCGAGCCCTTCCTGATGATAGGCCATCGGCACGTCGTAGATATGCGGCACGTCCAGCGCCTGGATGACGGCGCTTTCGCGCACGTTGCAGAACAGCGACAGCTTGCGGCGCTCTTCCTTCGGGATCGGCCGGTCGGCGCGCACCAGAAGAATGTCTGGCGCGATACCTATGCCGCGCAATTCCTTGACCGAATGCTGCGTCGGCTTGGTCTTCAGTTCGCCGGCGGTCGGGATGTAAGGCATCAGCGTCAGATGCACATAGACCGCGTTGTTGCGCGGCAGGTCGTTGCCGAGCTGGCGAATCGCCTCCAGGAACGGCATCGCCTCGATGTCGCCGACCGTGCCGCCGATCTCGCACAGCACGAAGTCGTAGTCGTCATTGCCATCCAGCACGAAATGCTTGATCTCGTCGGTGACGTGCGGGATCACCTGCACGGTTGCGCCGAGATAGTCGCCGCGACGCTCGCGCTCGATGATGTTTTTGTAGATGCGGCCGGTGGTGATGTTGTCCTGCTGGTTTGCCGAACGCCCGGTGAACCGCTCGTAATGGCCGAGATCGAGGTCGGTCTCGGCGCCGTCGTCGGTCACGAACACTTCGCCATGCTGGTATGGCGACATCGTTCCGGGATCGACATTAAGGTACGGATCGAGCTTTTTGATCCGCGCGCGATAGCCTCGCGCCTGCAGGAGAGCCCCAAGAGCTGCTGCGGCGATGCCTTTTCCGAGTGAGGAAACCACGCCGCCTGTGATGAATACATATCGCGCCATGGGAGTCATCGCTTAACGCGGCCTGATTGATTCCGCCAGAGAAAAAACCGCCGCGAAGGCTTTTTCCCAAAATGGCGCCGGTGCCCGCAAAGGGGTCTTTGATACATTCAAAACGAAAGGGCCGGCGGTGCCGGCCCTTTCGGCAGTTTGATGGAAACCCTTAGATAATAACGACCAGTTGCTATATAATAACAACTTTGGTGCCGATCTTGACGCGGCTGTAGAGATCCATGACGTGCTCGTTGATCATGCGGAAGCAGCCATTGGAGGCACTGGTTCCGATCGACTGGGGCGCAATCGTGCCGTGGATGCGCAGATGCGTGTCCTTCTTGCCATCGTAGAGATAGATGGCGCGCGCGCCGAGCGGGTTCTCGCCGCCCCCGGGCATGCCGTCCTTGTACTGGCCGTAATGCTTCGGCTCGCGCTTCTGCATGTCGAGCGTCGGGATCCAGCGGGGCCATTCCTGCTTGTCTCCGACCGCGACGGTGCCCTTGAACTGCAGGCCTTCGCGGCCGACGGCAATGGCGTAGCGGCGGGCAGTGGAAAACGACTCGACGAGGTAGAGGCGGCGGGCACTGGTGTCGATGACGATGGTGCCTGGCTCATAGCCGGTGAACGTGACGTCCTGCGGCACGAATTCCGGCTTCACCTTGAAGGGCCGCTTGGCGTCTTTCTTGGCCAGCGCCGAATCGAGGGCGCGTGTCTCCGGCAGGTAGCTAATGGAAGTCGCTTGGGCGCCGCCGAAGAGGCCAGCGAACAGCCCGCCGCTGCTCGTCTGCTTCTGGCCGGGGTTTTCGCTGCGCAACTCGCCATTATTGCCCGTGGCCGTGATGTTCATCGCCTCGGCCGGAATCGGATCAGCGGTCTGGATAGCCGCGACCGGTGTCAGCGGCTCAATCACCTTGACCGTCTTCTTGGCCGGCTTCGCATCCGCGACTTCGGCCGGAGCGGCCGCTCCGCCGCCCTTTTTGGCGAGC
This sequence comes from Mesorhizobium sp. WSM4976, assembly GCF_029625685.1. NCBI lineage: Bacteria > Pseudomonadati > Pseudomonadota > Alphaproteobacteria > Hyphomicrobiales > Phyllobacteriaceae > Mesorhizobium > Mesorhizobium sp. WSM4976. Next base: position 63,407 of record NZ_JARTVT010000032.1, on the reverse strand, counting down.
CATTCCTGGCGCGCCGCGTCTGCCTTGGCCTTGGCCGCCTCGCGCATCGCCATCTTGCGAGCGTCGAGCGCCTTCTGCTTGGCGGCTTCCTTGTCTGCCGCGATCTTGGCCTCGAGCTTGCTGATCTTGGCAAGGTCGACCGAGGTCGGGTTTTTCTTCTTCTTGAGAAGCTTCAGCTGCGATGCGTCGCTCTTGGCGGCGACGACTGGAATTGCGTCGGTCGTCTCTACCGACGGGGACGTGGCCAGGTTTACCGGTCCGGCAAAGGCCGCGGAACCCATGCCGAGTACGGCACAGACTCCCAGGAGGATGAAGCTGCGAAGCTGCATGGCGAAGATCCGATTGTTCAAAAGCAAGTTGCCCACGGCGTCGCCCGGCGCCCCCCAAGGACGCCGATAAAGTGCCGCCGGCAATCTATAATCGATTAGCCGTCACCGCCTCAAGCTGAGGCAAGCGCCACGCCCAGTTGAATCTTTGTGATCGGACGCGCATTTGCCGCGACTGTGTTCAAAGAACAACAGATCGCTGCCCGGTCCTTGGCAGGCTACTGGTTGGGAACCTGCGGGGTGACCGGCAGGGTGACGCCGTTGGCTGCCGGCGCCGGCGCAGCCGGAGCAGGCGTTGTCGCCGGAGCCGGCGCAGGCGCCGTGGTTCCGTTGGCAAGAGGCGTCGTCGTCGTGCCGCCCGACGGAGCCGCTGGAGTCGTGCCGCTAGCCGGAACCGCGGGCTTGGAGGTGCCCACCGGCCCATTGGAGCCCGGCAGTTGGTTGAGCACGCCGCCGCCCTGGCTCGACGTCACCGGCCGGTCGAGAATGTCGATCGGCTTTTCGCCGTAGCGGGCAAGGATCGACAGCGCCAGCGAGGTCACGAAGAACGCCGCCGCCAGGATCGCGGTGGCGCGGGTAAGAGCGTTGGCGGCGCCGCGCGCCGTCATGAAACCCGAACCCCCGCCGATGCCCAGGCCGCCGCCTTCGGAGCGCTGCAGCAGCACCACGCCGACGAGTGCGAGCACGACCATGAGGTGGATGACGATCAGTACGGTTTCCATAATTTATCCTGGCGAGGCCCTGCGCGGCCGCGCATACGACCGGTGTTTTGGAGGCGGCTCCTTACAATGCTTTGGCGGCATTTCCAAGCCCGTGGCCGGGAATATGGGAAGCAATGCGGCCAATACAACGATTTATGCGGCTGAAGCCTGGCAGACGCTCTCTAAGCGATGTTCATGTAAGCTTCCGCGATGGCGAGGAAGTCGGCGGCCTTGAGGCTGGCGCCGCCGACCAGCGCGCCGTCGACATTCTCGACGCCGAGCAGTTCCACCGCATTGGACGGCTTGACCGAGCCACCGTAAAGAATCCGCATCCTGGACGCCGCCTCGCCGAGCAATCCGGTCAGCTTGCCGCGGATATGCGCATGCGCCTCGGCGACGTCGGCCGCCGTCGGGGTCAGGCCGGTGCCGATCGCCCACACCGGCTCATAGGCTATGATGGTATTTGCCGCGGTAGCGCTGGTCGGAACCGAGCCCTCTAGTTGGCGCGACAGGACATCGAGCGTGGCGCCCGCCTCGCGCTCGGCACGCGTTTCGCCGATGCAGATGATGGCCACCAGCCCTGCCCGCCAAGCAGCCGAAGCCTTGGCGTGGACCATCGCGTCGTCCTCGCCGAACAGTTCACGGCGCTCGGAATGGCCGACAATAACATGGCTCGCGCCGGCATCCTTTAGCATCTCGGCGGAAATTTCGCCGGTAAAGGCGCCGTTCTCCCTGGGATGGCAATCCTCTCCGCCGGCCCGCACCGGCGTGCGCGACAGGATCTCGGCCGCGCGCTGGAGCAAGGTCGCCGGCACGCACAGCACCGCTTCGGTCTCGGCGTCGAGTCCGCTCATGAACCCGTTGCCGATCGACCGCAGCTCGTTGAGCGAGGCGCTGGTGCCGTTCATTTTCCAATTGCCGGCGACAAGCGGGCGGATTCCAGGGGTCATGGGACGCGTTCTCCGAGCGACATTAAGCAGCGCCCTCACTACCAAAATCAGGTCACAAAGCAATCGACAGTGGACCGGAAGGGCGCTATTGCGCTTGTTTCAGACTCGGCGCATGCGAAAATGCGCATAAATCGGAAGTATGCATGCTAGGTATATTGAGAAGCGCGGCGGGCACCTGGGTCGCGAAAGCGTTGCTGTTGTTGCTGGTCCTGAGCTTTGCCGCCTGGGGCATTACCACGCGTATGGTGGGTGGCGTTCTGGGCGGCCATCACGCGGTGATCACCGCCGGTGGCACCGAGGTCTCGATCAACGAATACCGCCTCGCCTACGATCGTCAGCTCTCGATGTTGTCGCAGCAATACGGCCAGCGCGTCACCCAGGAACAGGCCAAGCTGCTCGGTGCCGACAATCAGGTGCTGGCGCAGCTCGTTTCCGGCGCCGTGCTTGATGAACAGGCGCGCAAGCTCGGCCTTGGCCTTTCCAAGGATCGCCTTGCCGAACTAACGCGCGAGGATCCAGCCTTCAAAGGCCCCAGCGGCCAGTTCGATCGCCGCACCTTCGAGTATCTCCTGCGCCAGCTCGGCATGCGGCCGGAAGACTATCTCAAGAACCGCTCACAGGTGGCTGTGCGCCAGCAGATCGTCGAGGCGATCTCCGACGGCCTGAAGGTTCCGCAGACCTTCCTGAAGGCGGTCTCGCTCTATCGCGGCGAGGATCGCACGATCGACTATCTCGTGCTGCCCAAGAGGCTGGTGCAGCCGATCGAGGCGCCTTCCGAGAGCGCCCTCAACGCCTATTTCGACGCCAACAAGAAGAACTACGCCGCGCCGGAATACCGCAAGTTCTCCTATGTCCGGCTGGAGCCGCAGGACATCGCGGATCCGTCAGCGGTGACTGACCAGCAGGTGAGCGACGACTACAAGAAGAACATCGCGCGCTACACGACGCCCGAGATGCGCACCATCGAGCAGCTGGTGTTCAAGACGCCGGATGCGGCCAAGGCGGCTTTGGATTCGCTGAAGGCTGGCGCCACTTTCGACAAGCTCGTCACCGCCGAAGGCAAGACGCAGGCCGACACGCTGCTCGGCACACTCTCCAAGGACAAGATCGCCGACAAGGCGGTTGCCGACGCGGCCTTCTCGCTCAATGCCAACGAGGTAAGCCAGGTCGTCCAGGGCGCCTTCGGTCCAGTGCTGCTGCGCGTCACGGAGATCAAGCCGCAGGTCGTGAAACCGCTTTCGGAAGTGTCCGGTCAGATCCGCAAGGACTTGGCGCTCGGCGAGGCAAGCCGCATCCTGCTCGACGTGCATGACAGCTACGAGGACACCCGCGCCTCGGGTGCCTCGCTCGCCCAGGCCGCCGACAAGCTGAAGCTCAAGGTCGTCACCATCGACGCCATCGATCGCACCGGCCAGCGGCCGGACGGCACTGTTGTCAACGACCTGCCGCAATCGGCCGATCTCATCAAGGCGGTGTTTGCGGCCGAACCCCACACCGAGAATGAAGGCCTGACGACCGCCGACAACGGTTTCGTCTTCTACGAGGTGCAGTCGATCACGCCGGCGCGCGACCGCACGCTGGATGAGGTCCGTAAGAAGGTCGTGGCCGACTGGACGGAAGCCGAGACCGACAAGCGGCTCGACGCGAAGGCGCAGGAACTGGAGAAGCGTCTCAAGGCGGGCACCACGCTCGACGTCATCGCCGGCGAGCTCAAGCTCGAGAAGCAGACCAAGCGTGGCCTGAAGCGCGAAGCCGACGATGCCGATTTCGGCAAGGAGGGCGCCGCGGCCATGTTCGGCGTCGGCGAAGGCGGCACCGGCCTGATCCCCTCGCCCACTGGCGACGGCCAGATCCTGTTCAAGGTCGCCGAGGTCTTCGAGCCGGCGGGCGCGGATGGCAGCGCAGTGCCGGAGGATGCGCAGAAATCCTTCGGCGCTGGCATGTCCGATGACTTGCTCGATCAATTGGTGGCGCAGCTGCAGTCGCAATACAACGTTCGCATCGATCCGAACGCCGTTTCGCAAGCACAGACACGATGAGCGCGCTGAAGACACACATAGCCAAGGTCGCTACCGGCACCGCGCTTTCCTTCGAGGAAGCGCGCGAGGCATTCGACATCATCATGTCGGGCGACGCGACCCCCGGCCAGATCGGCGGGTTCCTGATGGCGCTGCGCGTGCGCGGCGAGACGGTTGGCGAGATATCGGGCGCTGTCGCCACGATGCGCGCCAAGATGCTGCGCGTCGAGGCGCCGCATGGCGCCATCGACATTGTCGGCACCGGCGGCGACAATTCGCACTCGGTCAACATCTCGACCGCTTCGGCCTTTGTCATCGCCGCCGCCGGCGTGCCGGTCGCCAAGCACGGCAATCGCGGCCTCTCTTCGCTGACCGGCTCGGCCGATGTGCTGACGGCGCTGGGCGTCAAGATCGATATCTCGCCGGAAATGATCGGCCGCTGCATTCATGAGGCCGGTGTCGGCTTCATGTTCGCGCCGGCGCATCATCCGGCGATGAAGCATGTCGGGCCGACCCGCGTCGAGCTCGGCACGCGCACCATCTTCAATCTGCTTGGACCACTGTCGAACCCCGCCGGCGTCAGCCGCCAGATGGTCGGCGTTTTCCTGCCAGAATGGATCATGCCGGTGGCCGAGACGCTGAAGGCGCTGGGCGCCGAGCACGCCTGGGTCGTCCATGGCGATGGCTATGACGAGATCACAACCACAGGCGAGACCCAGGTGGCGGAGCTTGCCGACGGCGAGATCCGCACGTTCACCCTGACGCCGGAAGCCGTCGGGCTGAAGCGACACACCAAGGAAGAGCTGCGCGGCGGCGACGCGGCCTACAACGCCAGGCAACTGCGCGATATGTTGGGTGGCGCGGCGGGCGCCTATCGCGACACGGTGCTGATGAACGCCGGCGCCGGTCTGGTTGTGGCTGGCAAGGCGACGACGCTTGCCGACGGTATCGCGGCGGCAGCGCAAGCGATCGACAGCGGCCGCGCCCTGGCGGTGCTGGACAAGCTCGTCGAGATTTCGAACGGATAAGGCCTTGTTGGACATCCTGCGCAAGATCGAAGCCTATAAGCGCGACGAGATCGCGGCGGCGAAGACGAAAATGCCGCTGGCCGAGATCAAGGCTCGGGCAAAGGATGCTGGTGCGACGCGCGGTTTTCTTGCGGCGCTCGAGGCGAAGCGCAGAGCGGGGAGCTTCGGGCTGATCGCAGAAATCAAGAAGGCCAGCCCTTCCAAGGGGTTGATCCGTGCCGATTTCGACCCCCCGTCACTGGCGCAGGCCTATCAGCAAGGTGGTGCCGCGTGCCTTTCGGTACTGACCGACGCGCCGTCCTTCCAAGGTGCGCCGGAATTCCTGACGGCCGCGCGCTCAGCGGTGCGCCTGCCGGCTCTGCGCAAGGATTTTTTGTTCGATCCCTATCAGGTCTACGAAGCACGGGCCTGGGGCGCCGACGCGATCCTGATCATCATGGCAAGCGTCGACGATGCGCTGGCCAGGGACCTTGAGGCGACCGCTTTCGAGTTCGGCATGGATGCGCTGGTCGAGGTGCATGACGAGATGGAGATGGAGCGCGCGCTTCGCCTCTCGTCGACGCTGATCGGCATCAACAATCGCGATCTCAGAAGCTTCGAGACCCGCCTCGATGTTTCGGAGCGGCTGGCTCCGATGGTGCCGGGCGGCCACCTGCTGGTCAGCGAGAGCGGCATCTTCACCCATGACGACTGCCTTAGGATGCGGAAGAGCGGCATCAGCACCTTCCTTGTCGGCGAGAGCCTGATGCGGCAGGCGGACGTGGCTGCGGCGACCGAGCTTCTGCTGACGGGCAAGGCAGCGGCCGAGACGGTCTGAGCATGGCCCTCACCCACCTTGGCGCCAAGGGCGAAGCCAACATGGTCGATGTCGGTGACAAGGTCGAGACGATCCGCACGGCAATCGCCGAGGGCTTTGTCTCGATGCGGCCCGAGACGCTGCAGATGATCCTCGCCGGCGACGCCAAGAAGGGCGATGTGCTGGGCACCGCCCGCATCGCCGGGATCATGGCGGCGAAGAAGACGCATGAGCTGATCCCGCTTTGCCATCCGCTGCTTCTGACCAAAGTGGCCGTCGAGATCGAGCCGGACCACACGCTGCCTGGCCTCAAGGTCACAGCGCTTGCCCGCGTCACCGGCAAGACGGGCGTGGAGATGGAGGCGCTGACCGCCGCCTCGGTGGCCTGCCTCACCATTTACGATATGGCCAAGGCCGCGGACCGTGGCATGGCGATTTCCGGCATCCGGCTGGTCGAGAAGACCGGCGGCAAGTCCGGCGACTACAAGGCAGATACCTGATGGCGCTGGTTCCGGTCGCCGAAGCGCTCGCCCGCCTGCTCGACGGCGCAGCACCTTTGACGGGCGAGAGCGTGCCGCTGGCGGACGCGGCCGGGCGGGTCTTGGCGGAACCGGTGGTGGCGCTGCGCACGCAGCCGCCCTTCAACGCGTCCGCAATGGATGGCTATGCCGCGCGTTCCGCTGATGTTGCCTCAGTGCCGGCGCAACTCGAGGTCATAGGCATGGCGCCTGCCGGGCGTGGCTTCTCCGGGACCGTCGGCGAACGCCAGGCCGTGCGCATCTTCACCGGCGCGCCACTGCCTGAAGGCGCCGACACCATCGTCATCCAGGAAAACGCCCGCGACCTCGGTAATGGCAAGATCGAGGTGACGGAGCAGACCGCCGAAGGACGCAATGTCCGCCGCCGCGGGCTCGACTTCGGCGGGGGCGACATGCTGCTCGAAAAAGGTCGCGTACTCGATGCGGCGGCCCTTTCGCTGGCTGCGTCGGCCAACCACCCTTCCTTGAATGTCGTGCGCCGACCGCTGGTCGCAATCATCGCCACTGGCGACGAATTGCTGCCGCCGGGCAGCAAGCTTGGTCCGGATCAGATAATTTCCTCCAATGCCTATGGCGTTGCCGCCGCCGCGCAGTCGGTCGGCGCGCGGGCGCTCGATCTCGGCATCGCCGCCGACCGCAAGGAGGCGATCGCCGCGCTGGTCAGGAAAGCGGTCCAGGCAAGCGCCGACGTTATCGTCACGCTCGGTGGCGCCTCGGTCGGCGATCACGACCTGATCCATGACGTGCTCACCGGCGAAGGCATGCGGCTCGACTTCTGGAAGATCGCCATGCGCCCCGGCAAACCGTTGATGTTCGGCCGGCTTGGCAATGTCCGCTGCATCGGCCTGCCCGGCAATCCGGTGGCAAGCATCGTCTGCTCGCAGCTCTTCCTGAAGCCGCTGCTTGCGCGGCTCGGCGGCCGCGGTTTCAGGCAGGACGTGCGAACGGCCCGGCTGGGCACCGCGATGCCTGCCAATGATGTCAGGCAGGACTATGTGCGCGCCGTTGTGCGCGAAGACGCCGGCGCCCTGATCGCGACCCCGTTCGGCATCCAGGACTCCTCGATGCTCAAGATGCTCGCCGACGCCAACGGCCTGATCGTGCGCGAGCCCTTCGCGCCGGCCGCGGAGGTCGGCGCCGAATGCAGCGTGCTAATGCTGCGCTGATACATCGACAACGCCGATCGTTCATACGTCGACGAAGTCGATCGTTCATGGGCCAACGAAGTCAATTGCTATTCGTCCACCAGCGTTCGGGTCAGGGGATGGTCCGGATCTGCGAGGCCATCCACAACGTCGAAATGATGTCGGTCCGGCTCGATCACCGAATCGGTGGCGGCGCCGAGTCCGGTCCAGATGTTGGCGAGCAATGCGCTCTGGCGCAGGAACTCCGAGCGCTCGCCGCCGCCGACCCAACAGGTGATGCGAACTCCCTGCCGGGGCCGCAGCAAAGCCGGGCTTTCGCTCAACGCTTCCCGCTCGTCGATGTTCAGGGTCTCATTCAGGGCGGTGAACATCAGCGGCCGCAGGTCGTGCAGGCCTGAAATCGAAACGACTTTGCGCGTGCGCCGCGCCACATCCGAGGCCAGCGGTGAGGCCTCGGCCACCATGCGGCTGGCGAGATGTCCGCCGGCCGAGTGACCGGTCAGCATCAGCGGGCCATCAACCATGGCGGCCGCCTTGCCGATCGCAGCCGCGACTTCATTGACGATGCCGCTGATCCTGGTTCGCGGGCAAAGCGTATAGGAAGGCATGGCGACGGCAAAGCCGCGACCGACAGCGCCGGCGGCCAGATGCGACCAGGAGTTCTTGTGTGACTCCATCCAGTAGCCGCCGTGGATGAACACCACGAGCCCCTTGGGCGCATTAGGCGGGACGAAGAGATCGAACCGGCTGCGCGGCGCTTCGCCATAGACGATGTCGAGCCGCGCCCTGCCCTGCGCCGATAGCTTTTCGCGAAATGCCTGAGCCGGGCCGTCCCAGGCCGCCGGCCAACGGTCGCCGCCGGCGATGTTCGCGCCGTTGGCGTAGGCATTGTCCCAATCCGTGATCCGGTGCTCGACCAACAGCTCCTCCCAAGACATTTAGGTTGATCAGCAATGGCCGGCTGCGGAGACGTCGTCAATGCTCCGGGCAAAAACATTTTAGGCTTGAAACAAATTGGACCTGATGCAATCCTGCCTGACGAACAGCCGACAATGGGAGGTCTGCTGAAAAGCCAGAGCCCGGGCCCGCTCGTCCCTAGGTGGCGTCGCGCGAAAGGGTATGGCCGGACGGCGGCAAACCTCCCGGAGCAGGGAGGATTGCGGGAACATGCTTGGACCCTCAGCGCATAGCGACACGTTCACCCGCGATAACCTGCCTCCGCCGGAGCAGTGGCCGGACTTTCTCCTCGAAGGCTTTGACTATCCCGAGCGTCTCAACGCCGGCGTCGAACTTACCGACAGGCTGGTCGAGAAAGGTTTCGGCGATCGAACCGCGCTGATCGGCAATGGCCGTCGCCGAACCTACAAGGAACTGTCGGACTGGACGAACAGGCTGGCCCATGCGCTGGTCGAAAACTATGGCGTGAAGCCGGGCAACCGTGTGCTGATCCGTTCGGCGAACAATCCCGCCATGGTCGCCTGCTGGCTGGCCGCCACCAAGGTCGGCGCCGTTGTCGTCAACACCATGCCGATGCTGCGCGCCGGCGAACTCGCCAAGATCGTCGACAAGGCGGAAATCGGCATGGCGCTTTGCGACACCAGGCTGATGGACGAGATGACAGCCTGCGCCAAGGACAGCGCTTTCCTCAAACAGGTGATCGGCTTCGACGGCACCGCCAATCACGACGCCGAACTGGATCGTGCCGCGCTAGACAAGCCAGTCACCTTCAAGGCGGTCGAGACCGGTCGTGACGATGTCGCGCTGCTCGGCTTCACGTCGGGAACAACCGGTGTGCCGAAGGCAACCATGCATTTCCATCGCGACCTGATGATCATCGCCGACGGCTATGCCCGCGAGATCCTTCAGGTGACACCAGACGACATCTTCGTCGGCTCGCCGCCCTTGGCCTTCACCTTCGGCCTCGGGGGGCTCGCGATCTTCCCGTTGCGCTTCGGGGCAGCGGCGACGCTGCTCGAGCAAGCGACCCCGCCCAACATGGTCGCCATCATCGAGACCTACAGGGCAACCGTCTCCTTCACGGCGCCGACGGCCTACAGGGCGATGCTGAAGGCCATGGATGAAGGCGCGGACCTTTCGTCGCTGCGCGTTGCCGTTTCGGCTGGCGAGACCTTGCCCGCCCCCGTCTTCGAAGAATGGACGCGAAAGACCGGCAAGCCGATCCTCGACGGCATCGGCGCGACGGAGATGTTGCACATCTTCATCTCCAACCGCTTCGACGACAGCAAGCCGGCTTCGACCGGCAAGCCGGTGGGCGGCTACGAAGCGCGCATCGTCGACGACGAGATGCGCGAGTTGCCGCGCGGCGCGACAGGCAGGCTGGCGGTGCGCGGGCCGACCGGCTGCCGCTACCTGGCCGACGATCGCCAGAAGGACTATGTCCGCGGCGGCTGGAACTTGACTGGGGACACCTTCGTGCAGGACGAAGACGGCTTCTTCCATTTCGCCGCCCGCTCCGACGACATGATCGTCAGCGCCGGCTACAACATTGCCGGACCGGAGGTGGAAGCAGCACTGCTGTCGCATACCGATGTCGCGGAATGCGCGGTCATCGGCGTCGAGGACGCCGAACGCGGCCAGATCGTCGAGGCGCATGTCGTGCTGGTGCCAGGCACGGCGGCGGATGCCATGACCGCCAAGCGCCTGCAGGACCACGTCAAGGCGACGATCGCGCCTTACAAATACCCACGCTCGGTGAAATTCGTCGCGGCCCTGCCCAAGACCCAGACCGGCAAGATCCAGCGCTTCCGTCTGCGCGCCGAAAACACCCATTGAGGCCCCGCTTCAGGTGACGGCTTCCTTGACCGCGTAGCGGGCCTCCTGCCAGGCGCCCGTGCGCAGGATCTCTTCCAACACCTCTACGGCGTCCCAAACGTCTCGGTAGCCGACATAGAGCGGCGTGAAGCCGAAGCGAACGGTCGATGGCGCGCGGAAATCGCCGATCACGCCGCGCTCGATCAAGGCGCGCATCACCTGGTAGCCGTGCGGATGGGCAAACGACACCTGGCTGCCGCGATCAGCGCCGTTGCGCGGGCTTTCCAGCTCGAGACCGAACGCGCCGCATCGAGCTTCGACAAGCCGGATGAACAGATCCGTCAGCGCGACGCTCTTCTCGCGCACGGCCGTCATGTCGACTTCGTCCCAGAGATCGAGCGCGCCTTTCAGCGCTCGCATCGACAACACTGGCTGCGTTCCGCACAGGAACCGCCGGATGCCCGTGCCGGCGGCGTAGCCCTGCTCGAACGCAAACGGCCGGGCATGGCCCCACCAGCCGCTGAGCGGCTGGCTGATATCGGGATGATGGCGGGTGGCGGCATAGATGAAGGCCGGCGCGCCCGGCCCGCCATTGAGATATTTATACGTGCAGCCGATGGCGAAATCGGCATTCGAGCCGTCGAGTTCCACCGGCAGGGCACCGGCCGTGTGGCAGAGGTCCCAGACGATCAGCGCACCGGCGTCATGGGCCTTGCGAGTCAGGGCCGCCATGTCGCGCAACCGGCCGGACTTGTAATTGACGTGGTTGACCAGGATGACCGCGACATGGTCGTCGATCAGGTCCTCGATCTTCGGCGCATCGACGCCTTCGAGCCGCAGCACCGTGCCGGGCCGCGTCGAGGCCACCCCTTCCGCCATGTAGAGGTCGGTCGGGAAGCTGTCGCCTTCGGCAACGATCACTGGGCGGCCGGGTCGCATTGCGAGCGCCGCATGCAGGACCTTGTAGATGTTGATCGAGGTGGTGTCGCATACGACCGTCTGGCCAGGCGCGGCGCCGATCAGACGTCCGAGCCGGTCGCCGAGTTTGACAGGCATGTCGAACCAGCCGGCGGTGTTCCAGGCGCGGATCAGGTCCTGCGCCCATTCCTGCTTCGCGGCCGTCTCGATCTCGTTGAAGACATTGATTGAAGCGGCGCCCAGTGAATTGCCGTCGAGGTATTTCACGCCATCCGGCAGGACGAAGCGATCGCGCAGGGCACGCAGCGGGTCCGCGGCATCCATTGCCTCGACCTCGGCAAGATCGGGAATTCTCCTCATTGTGCTGTCGCCTCCGTTTCGAACCAGGCCGCTGCATCCCCGGCGACCAGGGCGGTTGTCTCATCCCCGTCCGCGACACGGCAAGAACCTTCTGGCCTATGTCAGCTGGTCCATAGACGGCAAAGGCCGAGGACCGGAATCATCGCCAACGTTGGCATTTTGGGTTCGTTTCGTTCACGGTGCGGCACATGCACGGATGAACCGACGCGAACACCTCAGCGCTTCCGCGATGGTGTCGCGTCTCAATTTCAACATAAGGAGAATTGCAGAATCGAGCGGAATCAATGACACAGCCCCAGTTGCAGGCGGCCGGGCACCGCCGGATGCAACATTCTTTCGCCAGCCTTAAGAAATTCATTAAACTTTAAACGGTTGCGGAACACAACTGGAACAGATAGTGTTTGTTCTGGGTTTGTTTTTCTGATTCTGGTTTCGGAACCCGTGGGGGCCGCCAATGCTGACGCGCAAGCAACATGAACTCCTGATGTTCATCCATGAACGCCTGAAGGAGAGCGGGATCCCTCCATCCTTCGACGAGATGAAGGAAGCACTGGACCTGGCCTCGAAGTCCGGCATCCATCGGCTGATCACGGCGCTGGAAGAACGCGGTTTCATTCGCCGGCTACCGAACCGGGCGCGCGCGCTGGAAGTCCTGCGGCTGCCCGATTCGATCGCGCCGGGCCTGAATGCCGCGAAGAAGTTTTCGCCGAGCGTCATTCAAGGCGGTCAGGGCAATCTAAGTCGCCAGGTCAAGCCGGCAGCGCCGTCGCGTACGCCGACACCCAGCAACGACGACGACGCCGCTTCGGCCGTATCCATTCCGGTGATGGGCCGCATCGCCGCCGGTGTTCCGATCGATGCCATCCAACACCAGACGCATTCGATCTCGGTGCCGCCGGACATGATCATGGGTGGCGAGCATTATGCGCTGGAGGTCAAGGGTGACTCCATGATCGAGGCCGGCATCTTCGACGGCGACACCGTCATCATCCGTAACGCCAACACAGCGAGTCCGGGCGAGATCGTGGTGGCGCTGGTCGACGATGAGGAAGCAACGCTCAAGCGCTTCCGCCGCAAGGGCGCCTCCATCGCGCTGGAGGCTGCCAACCCGGCCTACGAGACCCGCATCTTCGGGCCGGATCGGGTCAAGGTGCAGGGCAAGCTCGTCGGGCTGATCAGGCGCTACTGATCCGGCTGCGAGGGCTTGGCCCTCTCAGGTTTTTCATATGGCGGCAGTCCCCGGGCCTCGCGCGTGTATCTGCGCTGCTCGTGCCAGGGCCGATATGGCTTTTCGACGGCATATTGGATGGCTGCTCGCGCGGTTGCCGATTGTGGATCGAAGAAGACGGCGGCGCTGCCGTCACGCGCCAGCTGGCGCTTGGTGACGACAAGCACACGCTGATCCCAGCAGGGATTGTAGGCCGTGGCATCGTTGATGACGATGAGGTCGGCAAAGCCGCAGGCAGGCCGTGCGCTGTCGCGGTTTTCGGCGAGCGCGACGATCGCACCGGACGGATGCCGGCCAATGCAGAGGTCGCCGGTGCAATAGAAGGGTGAGCCGGGCGGCAGGTCGACCGGGTCGGCGATATCGAGAGCGTCTTTGGCGAATTCTCTGGCGACACAATTTCCTCGGCCTTCAGCGCCCGCTTCCAATTGTCGGTCGTGAACTCGTTCGAGCGTTCGCGGTTGACGGCAAGCTCGCCGCCGCCGATCGGCATCGCCACCAGATGCGCGTCCTCGGAAATGAGGACATCCGGCGTGCGCACATGTGGGATCGCCAGCATTGCGGCGAGAGCAATGGGAACAGCGGCAAGCCTCAGCCAGGTGGTGGCCATGGTCGCGATGACGAGCGCGATCGTCGCCAGCAGCACCGACTGGATCGAGATCAATCCCACGGCATCGACCGGCGAGCGCTCGGAGATCCATGCCGAAATGGCGATCATCGCCGTCAGGCCCTTGCCCATCACATAGAGGAAGGGGCCGTCGAAGCCGAACGGCATGGCGAGCGCGCTCAACACGGCGAACGGCATGACGACCAGCGAGACGATCGGCATGACCGCCAGATTGGCGAGCAGGCTGAGCGGCGACACGCGCTGAAAATGCCAGATCGCAAACAGCAAGGTCGCGCTGCCCGCGATGAGCGAGGTCACGGCGGCGCCGCCCACGCCAACCGCCAGTTTTCGCGACAGGAACCTCAGGAACGAACGCTTTGCCGGCGGCACGGTCATTTTGCCGGCCCGATAATCGGCAAAGCCGGCATAGGCGCCGACCAGGGCCGCGGTGGCTGCGAAGGACATCTGGAAGCTCGGCCCGACCACTTCATGTGGCGACACAAGGATGACGGCAATCGCCGAGATCGCCAGGTTGCGCATCGTCAGCGCCGCGCGGTCGAAGAGCACGGCGATCAGCATCACGGCAAGCATGATGAAGCTCCGTTCGGCCGCCACCACGATGCCGGAGATGACGAGGTAAGCGGCGATCGAGGAAAGCGCGATCGCCGCGGCATATTTCTTCACCGGCCGGCGTGACGAGAAATCCGGAAACAGCGCGAAGGCGCCGCGCAGCAGGAACATGATCGTGCCGGCGACCAGCGCCATGTGCAGGCCGGAGATCGAGATGATGTGATAGATGCCGGTGCGCCGCATCGACTCGTTGATCTCTTCCGGAATGCCGGCTCGCACGCCGACGATCAGCGCCGCGGCAATCTCGCCTTCGAACCCTCCGATGCTGCTCCGGATGTGATCGGCAATCCCTTCGCGCGCGTTTTCTATGGCCGACATAACGCGCGCGCCGAATGGCACCGCCGTTGGCGCAGATGGAGTCGGCGCAATCAGCTTTGGATCGCCCAGGAAAAAGCCGCTGCCGCCAATGCCGCTAAAGTAGCTGTCGAAGGAAAAATCGTAACTATCCGGCCGAACCGGACCGGTCGGCGGCAGCAGTTTGGCATAGCCGGTCAGCATCGACCCGGCCGTCATGCCGGGCGGGATCCTGCGCGCCGAAACCCTTACGCGGCTCGGCGCGTAGCGCAGCGTAGGATGCTCCGTGGACACGAGATCGATGGTCAGCCGCACACGGCCGTTGGCCATCGCCTCGGCGACGACGAGGCGACCCGTCAGCCGTGTCTGGATCTCGGACCCCAGCATCGGGGTCGCCATCCGCCAGGTCTCCACCTTGGCCGCGAGAAAGCCGAGCGCGCATAAAAGCGATGCCATGAAGAAAAGGTGCGTTCTCTGCCAGGAGCGCGACACCGCTGCGCAGAGAGCCACCAGGGCCACCGCCGCCAGCGGCCTGTAGAGGTCCGGCTCGGTGTTCAGGGAGAAGTAATAGATCACGCCGGCGGCCAGGAACACCGGAACCAGCAGGAAGCCGACGCCCCGGTCGAGCTCCGTCTCCATGGCGACGGCGATGCCTCGGCGCAATGCGGGGAGCGAGGCGCGGCCGAGCTGTCTGCGGATTCGGCCGATCGTTGCTGTTGGGGAGACCGGCAGTACTGCGCGGTCGCCATCAGGCAGACCCTCGGCTGGTGCGCGCGGCTGAGGAAGCTGGACGGGCGGCGCCTCTTGGGGCGCGGCATGGGCAAACATCAGGCGCTCGCTGACGCCAGCTGTCGTCCCCTCGCCCTCCTCCGCACCCCGGCCACGTCCAGCCATCGGGTCTGCCCCTTGCGCCCCAGACCGCCTATGGTACATGAACGCCGACTGCGCGAAAGCCCGCGCGTGATATGCCCCTTTCAGCGCTTCTTCGAGAGCTCCATGTCCGACAAGGTTGTCACCCGTTTTGCCCCCTCGCCCACAGGCTACCTGCATATTGGCGGGGCGCGCACGGCGCTGTTCAACTGGCTCTATGCCAAGCACACCGGCGGCACGATGCTGCTGCGTATCGAGGACACCGATCGCGAGCGCTCCACCGAAGCCGCCACGGCCGCCATTCTCGACGGATTGACCTGGCTTGGCCTTTCCTGGGATGGCGACGCCGTCTCCCAATTCGAGCGCGCCCCGCGCCATCGCGAGGTGGCCGAGGAGCTGGTGCGCCTGGGCAAGGCCTATTACAGCTATGAGACACCCGCGGAGCTGGAGGCGATGCGCGAGGCAGCTAGAGCCAAGGGCCTGCCGCCGCGTTACAACGGCCAGTGGCGCGACCGCGATCCATCCGAGGCACCGGCAGGTGTCAAAGGCGCGATCCGCATCAAGGCGCCGACCGAGGGAGAGACGATCGTGCATGACCGCGTGCAGGGCGAGGTGCGCTTTCCCAACAAGGATCTCGACGACTTCATAATCCTGCGCTCGGACGGTAACCCCACCTACATGCATGCCGTCGTAGTCGACGACCACGATATGGGCGTCACCCACATCATCCGCGGCGACGATCATCTGACCAACGCAGCGCGCCAGACGGTGATCTACAACGCCATGGGCTGGGCGGTGCCGTCGATGTCGCATATCCCCCTGATCCACGGCGCCGACGGCGCCAAGCTGTCGAAGCGGCATGGCGCACTCGGCGTCGAGGCCTATCGCGCCATGGGCTATCTGCCGGAGGCTTTGCTCAACTATCTGGCGCGGCTCGGCTGGAGCCATGGCGACGACGAGGTGATGTCGATCAAGGACATGATCGCCTGGTTCGACATCGGCGACGTCAACAAGGGCGCTGCCCGCTTCGACTTTGCCAAGCTCGAGGCTCTGAACGGCGTCCATATGCGCAGGATGGATGACCAGGCGCTGTTCGACATCTTCGTCGCCACCTTGCCCTATCTCGAAGGCGGCCCGGCCCTTGCCGCAAAGCTCGATGATAAGCGCAAGGCGCAGTTGCTTGCCGCCATGCCCGGCCTCAAGGAGCGGGCGAAGACCCTGGTGGAGCTGGTCGACGGCGCGGCTTTCCTGTTTGTCGAGCGTCCGCTGTCGCTGGACGAGAAGGCGGCAGGCTTGCTCAGCACGGATGCGCGCGCGATTTTGCGCGGCGCGCATGGCGCCTTGTCTTCCATGTCGGGTGACTGGAGCGCCGCCTCGGCGGAGGCTTCGATCCGCGAGTTCGCGCTGGCTGGCGGATACAAGCTTGGCGCGGTGGCCCAGCCGCTTAGAGCCGCACTGACCGGCCGTAGCACCTCGCCCGGCGTGTTCGACGTGCTGGCCGTGCTGGGCCGCCAGGAAAGCCTGGCGCGCATTGGAGATCAAATCGATTAGGCGCGAACTGGCCCAAGAAGATTGGCATTGAAAGGTGTGTTTCGCAGTGCAACATTAGGCCTTGGCCCAATCTGGCACGCACCTCCTAAAATGCGGTGGCGAGTTCGCGCATTCCGGTGACTTCGACGTGTCGTTTGCAGGAATTGCCTTGCCGGCATGAGGATACAAAGGGAGCTTGAGAATGAGCGAAGCTGCGACAAAACTGGAACCGGGCAGCAAGGCGCACGAGTCGACCGCCAGGCTCGAACTCGCCGGCAAGACCCATGAATTCAAGGTGCGAAGCGGGTCGACCGGGCCTGATGTCATCGACATCGGCGCGCTCTACAGCACCACCGGCGCCTTCACTTACGACCCCGGCTTCACCTCCACCGCAAGCTGCGAGTCGGCGATCACCTTCATCGACGGCGATGCCGGCATCCTGCTGCATCGCGGCTATCCGATCGACCAGCTTGCCGAGCATGGCGACTTTCTCGAAGTCTGCTACCTCCTGCTCTACGGTGAGCTCCCGACCAAGGCGCAGAAGGAGGATTTCGACTATCGCGTGACGCGCCACACCATGGTGCACGAGCAGATGTCGCGCTTCTTCACCGGCTTCCGCCGCGACGCACACCCGATGGCCGTCATGTGCGGCGTGGTCGGCGCGCTGTCGGCCTTCTATCACGACTCGACCGACATCTCGGACCCGTATCAGCGCATGGTCGCCTCGATGCGCCTGATCGCCAAGATGCCGACCATCGCCGCGATGGCCTACAAATACTATATCGGCCAGCCCTTCATTTATCCGAAGAACGACCTCGGCTTCGCGGCGAATTTCCTACACATGTGCTTTGCGGTGCCGTGCGAGGAGTACAAGATCAATCCGGTTCTGGCGCGCGCCATGGAGCGCATCTTCATCCTCCACGCCGACCACGAGCAGAACGCCTCGACCTCGACGGTTCGCCTCGCCGGCTCATCCGGCGCCAATCCGTTTGCCTGTATTGCCGCCGGCATCGCCTGCCTGTGGGGTCCGGCGCATGGCGGCGCCAACGAGGCGGCGCTGAACATGCTGGGCGAGATCGGTCATGTCGATCACATTCCGGAGTTCATTGCCCGCGCCAAGGACAAGAACGATCCGTTCCGGCTGATGGGCTTCGGCCATCGCGTCTACAAGAACTACGATCCGCGCGCCAAGATAATGCAGAAGACCGCGCATGAGGTATTGGGCGAGCTCGGCATCAAGGACGATCCGTTGCTCGACATCGCGATGGAGCTGGAGAAGATCGCGCTGACCGATGAATACTTCATCGCCAAGAAGCTCTATCCGAACGTCGATTTCTATTCCGGCATCACGCTGAAGGCGCTCGGCTTCCCCACCACGATGTTCACCGTGCTGTTCGCGGTCGCGCGCACCGTCGGCTGGATCGCGCAGTGGAAGGAAATGATCGAGGATCCGCACCAGAAGATCGGCCGCCCGCGCCAACTCTACACGGGCGCCACGGAACGCGATTACGTGCCGATTGCGAAAAGGTAACTGAGAGAAATAGCGATTAGCGAATAGGAAGAAGGGCGAACCGACACAGCCCCACTCGCTATTCGCTACTCCCTATTCGCTCTCTTTATGCATCCCATCACCACTTCCGCGGCGATCTCGCCGGAGGGCCGCTCGGTCGCCATGCGCCGGGCGACTTCTGCAAAGCCCGCCTTTTGCCAGGCGCGCATGCCGGTGTCGGCAAACAGGGCCTCAAGTTGCCGGGCAAGGTTCTCCGGCCGGACATACTGATCGTAGAATTCCGGAACCAGCGTGCGGTCTGCAATCAGGTTGGGCAGCAGCGCCGACCATGTCGTCACCATATGCTGCAGCAGCTGGCGCGCAATCGGGTCAAGCTTATAGCAGGAAACCATCGGAACGCCGGCAAGCGACAGTTCGAGCGACACCGTTCCAGACGCGATCAATGCCGCATCGGCCTTGCCGAAGGCCTGCCATTTGCGCTCCGGCTCGGTGATGATTTCCGGCTTGTCGTCCCAACTGGCGACCGAAGCCTTCACCAGCTCAGTGACATGCGGCACTGTCGGCAACAGCAGGCGCAGGCGATGGCCGCGGTGGCGCAGCGCCGACATCGCCTTGCCGAAGGGTTCCATCAGCCGGCGGACTTCGCCGCGGCGCGAGCCCGGCAGCACCAACAGCGTCTTGACGCGGTCGTCGGAGAGGTCGCGCGGCAGGCTCTGCGCCTTGGCGGCGCCAAGCACACCCGGATCCCGGGTTAGCCGGTGACCGACATAAGTACCCGGTGGCCCGCCAAGACGGGCAAGCGCCTTCACCTCGAACGGCAGGATGCAGAGGATATGGTCGACATAGGGTTTCATCGCCGCCGCCCTGCCCGGCCGCCAGGCCCACACGCTCGGGCAGACATAGTGGACGATCGGGATGGCCGGCGCCGTAGCGCGGACCTTCTTCGCCACGCGCAGCGAAAAGTCGGGACTATCGATAGTGACGAGGCAATCAGGCCGCTCGGCCGCGATCATCGCGGCAGTCTGGCTGATGCGGCGCATCAGCCGCGGCAGGTCGCGCAGCACCGCGCTGAAACCCATCAGCGCGATCTCTCCGCCATCGAACAACGGCGTCAGTCCCAGCTGCTGCAGATGCCGGCCGCCGATGCCGACAAGCTGAACCTTGCGGCCGGTCGTACGCTCGAGCGCCCGCACGATATCTGCGCCGAGCAGGTCGCCGGACTCCTCGCCGGCGACGATCGCGAGCTTGATCGGCTTGTCAGCGGCCATCAGCCGGCTCCCCGTTTGGCCGGCTCCGTCGCGGGCAGGCCGACGATGAAAAGGCCAAAGGCGTTCGCGCGAGCAAGCGTGGTCGGGCCTTCAAGGATAAGCGAACGGCCAGCCTCGACGGCAATGCCGGCGAGGCCCGCGGCATGAGCGGCCTCGACCGTCTGTGGGCCAATGGTGGGCAAGTCGGCCCGCAATTCCTGACCCGGCTTGGCGCATTTGACCAGCACGCCGCGCGCCTTGCCGGCCAGCCTGCCATGACCGCGCAATTCGCGCATTCTGTCGAGCAGGCCGGCAGTGCCTTCAATGCCTTCGAGGGCGACGGCTCGACCTCCAATCGCAATCGCTGCCTGGCCGATATCGAGCGCGCCGATGGCCTTGGCCGCCTTGCGGGCGGCCTCGATGTCGCGCCAGTCGGACTGGTTTGGTCCGGTCGCCGTCAATGTGCCTTCGCCAGCCGTCAGTTCCGGAACGACCTCGTGCGCACCGACGACCTTGACGCCCCGCGTTTCAAGGGCTCGGGTCAATATCTTCAGCAAGCCATCGTCACCGCGTCGCAAAGCTCTGACCACAGAGGGTATTATCGCCAGCAGACCAAGTGTCGGCCTTATCTTGCTCAACCGCGGCCTGCGTTTGATCTCGCCGGCAAGGACGAGGTGGGTGATGCCCTGGCGCCTCAGCAACGGAAACAGCAGCCCGATGTCCTCCAGCGCAAGTTTTTCCTGATCGTAGGCCGAAAAGTCGGCCTCTCGGTCGACCTCACCGGCGGCGATGACGATGAAAGGCGCAAAACCGTGCTTCACCAAGCCGTCGGCGACTTCGACAGGCAGGCTGCCACCGCCGGCAATGATGCCGACCTTCGAGCCCGGCGCGAGTTGGAACCCTGATCCGGCGCGCTCAGACCTCGTCATCGCCGCTGTCATCGTCGCCGCCACCTTTCAGCGGCGGGACCGCATAGTGCCGCTTGCCGCCGCTGGCGATGAAGTCGATCATCTTCGTGGCGGCAGGAGACGAGGAGCCGAATTCCGCCCTGGCGAGACCGATATTCTCCGCGACGCTGCGGGAGCGGTCGAAAATCGACCGATAAACCTTGCGCAGCAGGTAGATTTCCGAGCGCGGCAGGCCGGAGCGCTTGAGCCCGATGATGTTCAGGCCGCGCAGCTTGGCGCGATTGCCGGCGGCGATCGCATAGGGAATGATATCGCCGACAACCGCAGAGCAGCCGCCGATAAAGGCGTTGTCGCCAATGCGCACGAACTGGTGAACGGCGGTCAGACCGCCGATGTAGACGTTGTCGCCTATCTCGCAATGGCCGCCGAGCGTCGCGCCATTGGCGAAGGTCGCGTTCTTACCGACGACGCAGTCATGGGCGATGTGGGCATAGGCAAGGAAATTGCCGTTGTCGCCGACGCTCGTCTCGCCGCGGCTGGAATCGGTGCCGACATGCATCGTGACGCCTTCGCGGATGGTGCAGTTCTCACCGACGACCAGGGTGGTGCGTCCGCCCTTGTGCTTGGTGTTCTGCGGCGGCGCGCCGAGCGTCGCCATCGGATAGACCTTTGTTTCGGCTCCGATGGTTGTTGCGCCCATCACCGACACATGGCTGACCAGCTCGACGCGGTCGCCGATGATTGCGTGGGCGCTGATATGGCAGAAGGGTCCGATGCGGACACCTTTGCCGAGCCGGGCTCCTTCTTCGACGACCGAGGAAGGATGGATGGATGTCTCGACTTTCATGAGCATTTCGAACCGTCAGCCGGTGACCATCATGGCCGAAACCTCGGCTTCGGCGGCTTTTGCCCCGTCAACCATCGCCTCGCAGGCGAATTTCAGCAGGTTGCCGCGCTTCTTGATCTTCTTGACGTGGATCCTGAGCTGATCGCCCGGAACCACCGGTTTGCGGAACTTCGCATTGTCGATGGTTAAGAAATAAACCAGCGAGGGCTTCTCGGTGTTGAGGCTGCGAATGCAGATCGCGCCGGCGGTCTGGGCCATGGCCTCGATGATCAGCACGCCGGGCATGACCGGCTGCTGCGGAAAGTGACCCTGGAAATGCGGCTCGTTGATGGTCACGTTCTTGATGCCGACCGCAGATACGTCGCCGTCGATATCGACGATGCGGTCGATAAGCAGGAACGGATAACGATGCGGCAGGAGCTTCATCAGCCCCATGATGTCGACCGCCTCGAGTGTCGTTGCCACCATATCAGCCATTTCCGTCGCCTTGCTTGCGCGTCCTCGCCATCTTGCGCAGCATCGCTATCTCGCGCATGGCTTCCGCCATCGGCTGTGCCGGATAGCCTCCCCAGATCTCGCCTGCCGGCACGTTGTTCATGAATCCACTTCTCGCAGCAAGCTTGGCCCCCGGCCCGATGGTCAAATGATCGGCGAGGCCGACACCGCCACCCATGGTGACGTTGTCGCCGACGACGACGGAACCGGAAATACCCGAAAGCCCCGCTATAATGCAATTGCGGCCGATGCGAACATTGTGGGCGATCTGCACCAGATTGTCGATCTTGGTGCCTTGGCCGATGATAGTATCGGACATCGCGCCGCGATCGACGGTCGAATTGGAGCCGATCTCGACGTCGTCCTGGATGATGACGCGGCCGATCTGCGGCACGCGTTCAGGTCCCTTGGGGCCGCCCACGAAGCCGAATCCGTCCTGGCCGATCCTTGCGCCGCCGTGGATGATGACACGATTGCCGACAAGCGCATATTGGATGCTGGCGCCTGGACCGATGAACCCGTCGCGGCCGATCTGGCAGGAGCGGCCAACAACGGCGTGAGGTGCAATGACCGTGCCTCTGCCGATCGACACGCCCGGACCGATCACGGCGCCCGCCTCGACGATCGCCCCTTCCTCGATATGGGCGGACGGATCGACAAAGGCATGCGCCGAGATGCCGGTTTCTCCCGTCATTGGGGCCGGAGTTGCGGCCTGCGGAAACAAAAGGCGCCCGACCATCGCGAAGGCCTGTTGCGGACGCGGATGCATAAGCACCGCGATCCCTGGCGGCGCCTTGCTGGCAAAATCGGCGGGACACAGGACCGCAGCGGCCCTCAGCGACTGCATCAGCACGAAATTGCGTTTGCCGTCGACAAAGACGAGCGCGCCGTCCCCGCCCTCATTGGCGGGAGCCAGCCCCTCGATGGCAATTTCAGCCTGAGCGGTATCAAACAGGCTGGCGCCGGTCAGATTCGCGACCTCGGCAGCCGTATACCGGCGTGAAGGCGCGAAGAACACCGGATCGGTCATTCCAGAAGCAATATCCAGCTGGGTCGGATCAGTCCAGTCCGGGCCGTCAGACGACCCGGAAACATCGCGACCTCGAATTAGAAGCGGGTCGCAATACCGAAGTTGAATTCCTGCGTTTTGTCGGTCGACTCTTTCTTGACCGGGATCGCATAGTCGATGCGGATCGGCCCGAACGGGGAGGCCCACATCAAGCCGACACCGACCGAGGCGCGGAGCTTCATGCCGACCGAGTCCGGATTGACGCCCTCAAGCTTGTTGCCATAAAGCGTCGCCGCATCCGCAAAGACGGCACCGCGCAGTCCGAAGCTTTCCGGAATGACCGGGAGCGGGAACTGAGCTTCCGCGGAGGCATTGAAATAAGTCGTGCCGCCGAGATGGTCACCGCTGCCATCACCAGCGACCGGACCAATGCCGCCATACTCAAAGCCACGGATCATGCGGTCATTGCTCTGGAAGAGATCGAAGATACGCAGATCGCCATTGCCGTAACCAGCAATGTAGCCCGCGCCGCCCGAAACCAGACCTACGAGGTCAAGCTGCTCGGACAACGTCTGGTAGACGCTTGCGCGCCCGGTCACCTTGACCCACTTGGCATCGCCGCCCAAACCGGCGAACTCCGTCGTACCGGTGACATAAAGGCCTTCATGCGGATTCTTCATGTCGTCGATGGTGTTGTAAACCAGACCAAGGCTGACCGACGACTTGAGCCAAGGGCTTTCTGCCACACCATCGCGAATCGCCTGGGAGATGGTGCACTTGGTTGGATCGTAGATCCCGTTGGTCGTGCAATTGTCCGCAAGCGAGTACTTCTCTTGCGAGATATTGTACGCCAGCTGCGTCGAAATGCTGTCGGTAATCGGCAGGCCGAACCGAACGGTCGCGCCGGTGGTGTCCGTGTCGTAGTGATTGTAATTGCGGGTCGACTTGTAGATATCGAAGCCCGCCGCGATGCGCCGGCCAAGGAAGTACGGCTCGGTGAAGGAAACAGCGAAGTCGCGCGAATGCTTGCCGCCGCCGGCCGATAGCTTGATGTACTGACCACGTCCGAGGAAGTTGCGCTC
Organism: Mesorhizobium sp. WSM4976; assembly: GCF_029625685.1. Classification (NCBI taxonomy): domain Bacteria; kingdom Pseudomonadati; phylum Pseudomonadota; class Alphaproteobacteria; order Hyphomicrobiales; family Phyllobacteriaceae; genus Mesorhizobium; species Mesorhizobium sp. WSM4976. The sequence continues at coordinate 39,600 of NZ_JARTVT010000032.1, read as the reverse complement.
GGTGATCGAGCCTTCGATCGACGGTCCGGGCGTGTCGCCACCGGTCGAATAGCCGGCGCCAACGGAGAATTCGCCGGTCGACTTCTCGACCACAGTGACCACCAGCACGACCTGGTCAGGGGCCGAGCCCGGAACGGTCGAAATGTCGACGGACTGAAAGTAATCAAGGTTTTCCAGCCGCTTCTTCGCGCGCTGGATGAGCACCTGGTTGAAGGCGTCGCCTTCGCTGACATCGAATTCGCGACGGATGACATAGTCGCGCGTGCGGTCGTTGCCGCGGATTTCGATGCGCTCGACATAGGCCTTGGTGCCCTGGTCGATGGTGTAGACGACCGAAATGGTGTGGTTTTCGAAATTGCGGTCGCCGCGCGGCGTCACCTGGGCGAAGGCATAGCCCGAGCCCGCGACCTTCTCGGTCAAGGCGACGATCGAGTCCTCGACCTTCTTGGCGTTGTAGACGTCGCCCTTGTGGGTTTCGACGACCGATTGCAGCGCCTTCGAATCGACTTCGGGAATGGTGCTTTCCACGCTGACGTCGCCGAACGTGTAGCGGTCGCCTTCCTGCACGGTGATGGTCACCGTGTATTTGTTGGTGGCGTCGTCAAGCTCGCCGACGGCCGAGACGACCTGGAAGTCGGCATAGCCGTGGTTGTAGTAGAAGCGGCGCAGCAGCTCCTGGTCGGCGCGCAGCTTGTCCTCGTCATAGACGTCGTCGCGCAGCACGAAGGACAGCCAGGACGAGCGCTTCGTGTTGATGACGTCAGACAAGCGGCGGCTGGAATAAGCGTGGTTGCCGACGAAGTTGATCGCTGCGATCTGCGTGCGGCCGCCTTCGTTGATGTTGAAGACCACGTTCACGCGGTTGTCGCCGAGATCCATGATCTGCGTCGTCACCGCGGCGTCGTCGCGGCCGATGCGCTTGTAGGCGGCCTTCACCGCCTCCACATCGGCGTCGAGCGCCTGCTGCGAGAAGGTCGCGCGCGGCTTCAGCTGGATAGCGGCCTGAAGCGCGTTGTCCTTCAGCTTCTTGTTGCCCTGGAACAGGACCTGGTTGACGACCTTATATTCGGAAACCTTGACCACCAGGCTCGAGCCGACCTGGTTGATCCGGACGTCCGAGAACAGCCCGGTGCCGAACAGCGCCTTGACGGCCTCGTCGATATCGGAGCTGGAAAAGGGCTTGCCCGGCTTGATCGAGATGTAATTGCGGATGGTCTCCGCATCGACCCGTTGATTCCCGCTGACCTCGACACGCGAAATGACCGCGGCCTCGGCCACCGAGGTGGCAGCGAACTGCACTGCGAGCGCGCCTGGCACGACCAGAGCGGCGGACAAAGCCGCCGCGGAAGCGGCGCTCAGAAACTTGGATGCTGCCTTCATCGGGCTTTTGTACCTTTTTCTCGTAGTCCCCACGGCGAGAAAACCGGACGTGCGGTATTTTCCCTTACCGTATTAACCGGATTTTCCCTACACGCAAGGCTCCCGGTTAATTTGTATTTACTTAACCGTACCGCGTGGCATTCGCGTCACGCATATCCCCACGCATGGTAAACGGCATCTCAATATGGCCGGCGCTGAAGCCAAATTTCTTCATGATTTCAGCACCCAAACAGATCGTTCCAAAAAACGAAGCCCATGAAACCGAGCACCAGGAACAGCCCGGTCCGATAGGCCATCTCCATCATTCGCTCCGAAACGGGCCGCCTTATGACGGCCTCCACGCCGTAGAACAACAGGTGGCCGCCGTCGAGAGGGGGAATCGGCAGGAGATTGAGAAATCCTATCCCGACTGACAGAAATGCAACAAGCTGCACTAGCCACTCGAAGCCGAGCTTTGCTGCCTGGCCCGACATCTTCGCGATCTTGATCGGGCCGCCCAACTGGCATTTGTCCTCCCGTCCAAGCGCAAAGCGCTGCAGGAACTGCCCGGTGCGCTCGATCACATGTCCCGTTTCCTCGACTGCCGCCACCACGGCGCCGGCAGGCGTATAGGAGATCAGGCGTGGCTGGCCGAACTCGGCATTATTGACGACGCCGATAACGGCGACCTTGACCTTGTTGCCCAGCGCATCCTGCTGCTCCATGGGCTCCGGCGTCGCCGTCAATGTGATTTCCTTGCCGTCGCGCAGCATGGTGAAGGTGATGGCATCGCCTGCCCTGCCTGAAACGAGGCGCTGCACATCGGCGAAGGTCTCCACCTTGCTGCCGTCGACTTTGGCGAATCGGTCGCCAGGCAGGATTCCGGCTTTCTCCGCCGGACTGCCGGCAGTGACCTGGGCCACCGTAGGTTCCAGAACCGGCCGGCCATAGAGGGAAAACAGCACCGTAAACACAGCGATCGTCAGCAGGAAATTGAACAGCGGTCCCGCAACGACGGTCGCGGCCCGCTTCCAGATGGGCTGCGTATGGAAGGCGACCTCACGCTCGGCATCGGTCAGCGATTCGATCTCCTCAGCGCTCGGCTGGCTCGAGGTCGCATTCATGTCGCCGACGAATTTGACGTAGCCGCCAAGCGGGATGGCGCAAAGCTTCCAGCGCGTCCCGTGGCGATCATTAAAGCCGACGAGCTCGGGGCCGAAACCGATGGAAAAGGCCTTCACGCCGATGCCGCACCAGCGGCCGACGAGATAGTGGCCCATCTCGTGAACGAACACGACCACGGTCAGCACGAACAGAAACGGCACGAGCGTGCCAAGGACGAAGCCTTGCGTGCTGAAGACCGCGTGAAAAATGTCGTTCAACTCATGCCCTCAAATTCGCCCGCACGCGACACTCCGCCGCGACTGTGGCATCAATCCGGGCGAAACCGTGGCGCGCGCAGTTTTTCGCCTTGACCGTAGCGTGGTTCAGTTCGGAAACAGCCCCAGTGCCGGATGCTCGGCGCCCGCCGAGACCCAACCAATGACGTACAGCGCGAACGCGGCCGCGACAAGCCCGTCGACCCTGTCCATAACGCCGCCATGGCCGGGAATGAGATTGCTGGAATCCTTGGCACCGTGCCGGCGCTTGACCCAGGATTCGAAAAGGTCGCCCACCTGGGAAACGATCGACAGCGCCAGCGCCGCCAGGCCGAGTTGGACGAGGTTGCCGGCGCCCGCTGCAATTGCCAGCAGCAGTCCGGCGACAAGGCCACCGACCGCGCCTCCCACCGCGCCGCTCTGCGTCTTGCCGGGCGATATCGACGGCGCAAGTTTCGGGCCGCCGACCGCGCGGCCAACGAAATAGGCCGCAATGTCGGTCGCCCAAACCACGGCGAACAGGAAGAGAATCGCCATCAGGCCGGAATGGTTATCGTCACGGAGATAGGCGAGCGAAAAGCTGGAAAGAGCCGCATAAGCCACCCCGGAGGCTTCCCAATGCGCCGCCTCCCTGATGCGGGCAGCGACGGCTGCGACCGCTACCAGCATCGCGACCAGCAGCAACAGCCACAAGGCCGGCACTCCGGCAATCAGCGCGCCGATGAAAACCAGAATCAGCGCTTCCGGCAGAAGGCCGAGCGCCGCGCCATTCCCGGGACGCGCCATGTGCGTCCATTCATAGAAAATCAGCGCCGTGATTCCCGCGCAGAACAGCCGGAACGGCAATCCGCCCAGCCAGGTGAGCACAAGCGTCAGCGCCGCCATCACGATTGCCGAGATAACGCGCTGCTGGAGGTTGCTCATTGGCGGCGGCGCCTAAAGCGCGACGTCGCGGGCGGCAAGCCCGCCGAAGCGACGTTCGCGGCCGGCAAAGTCGCGCAAGGAGTCGGCCAGATGCTCGCGGCTGAAGTCCGGCCAGTAGCAAGGCAGGAAGACAAGCTCGCTATAGGCCGCCTGCCACAAAAGGAAATTCGACAGCCTGAGCTCGCCGCTCGTCCGGATCACCAGCTCAGGGTCAGGAATGCCCTGGGTATCGAGCGAAGCGGCAAAGCTCTCCGCTGTGATCGCATCGCTCGCCATGTCGCCGCGTGCGACGGCATCCGCGAGCTTGCGGGCCGTGCGCACGATCTCGTCGCGGCCGCCATAGTTGAAGGCTATGATGAGCGTCAGCGACTCGTTGCCCGCGGTCAGCGATTCCGCCTCCTGCAGCAGGCCTCTGATGTCGGGCTGCAGCCCTTGCCTGTCGCCAATTATCCTTACCCGCACACCATTCTGATGCAGTTCGGCAAGATCGCGCCGGATGAACAGCTTCAACAGACCCATGAGGTCGCTGACCTCGGATTTCGGCCGCGACCAGTTCTCCGAGGAAAAGGCGTAGACAGTTAGGTAGGAGATGCCGAGCTCGGGCGCCGCGCGAACGGTCTTGCGCAGGGCTTCGACGCCCGCCCGGTGGCCGGCAAGGCGCGGCAGACCGCGCGCCTTGGCCCAGCGTCCGTTTCCATCCATGATGATCGCGACATGCGCGGGCGTTGCCATAGTCTCGCTTTCGAGCCGGAAAACCCGACCCTAAACCTGCATGATTTCAGCTTCCTTATCGGAAAGCAGGTGATCGATGGTGCTGATCATTTCGTCGGTCAGCTTTTGCACCTGGTCGGAGCGCTTGCGCTGATCGTCCTCGCTTATGGTGCCGTCCTTCTCGGCCTTCTTGAGGAAGTCCATGCCGTCGCGGCGGACATGGCGAACCGCGACGCGCGCATTCTCGGCGTAACCATGCGAGATCTTGACCAGCTCCTTGCGGCGCTGCTCGTTGAGTTCTGGCAGCGGGATCCTCAATGTGGTGCCGTCGACGATCGGGTTGAAGCCGAGATTGGCTTCGCGGATGGCGCGGTCGACCGCGCTGACCATCGACTTGTCCCAGACCGACACCGAAATCATGCGCGGCTCCGGCACGGACACGTTGGCGACCTGGTTGATCGGCATCGCCGTGCCGTAGGCCTGCACCTGGACGGCGTCGAGCAGGTTGCTGGAGGCGCGCCCGGTGCGCAGCGAGGCCAGATCATGCTTGAAGGCGGCGATCGCCCCGTCCATGCGTCGCTTCAGGTCTTCATACTCGCCACTCATGATCATCTCCTCGACCCGTTCGCCGGGTTCACTGTTTCTATCGTTATTCGGCTCCCGGTTCCGCTTTCGCTTAGCGGATCCCGGCGCCTGTTACTTGTCGGTGACGACCGTGCAATGGCCGCCGCCCCTCAGAATATCGCCGAAACCACCTTTTTCGTGGATCGAATAGACGATTATCGGAATGTTGTTTTCGCGCGCAAGTGCAATCGCTGCCGTATCCATGATCGCGAGCCCGCGTTTGATGACTTCGGCGTGGCTGATGCGGTCGAAGCGGACCGCATTCGGGTCCTTCTTGGGGTCGGCCGAATAGACCCCGTCGACCTGCGTGCCCTTGAACAGCGCGTCGGCGCCGATCTCGGCGGCGCGAAGGGCCGCGGCCGAATCGGTGGTGAAGAACGGATTGCCGGTGCCGCCGGCGAAGATGACCACCTTGCCCTGGTTCATATAGGCGGTCGCCTGGCGCTGCGAAAAACTCTCGCAAAGCTCCGGCATTGCGATCGCCGACAGCACGACGGCGTCGACGCCGATCTTGTTCAGCGAGGTGCGCAGCGCCAGCGAGTTGATGACGGTGGCGAGCATGCCCATGTGATCGCCGGTGACGCGGTCGCCGCCCTTCGAGGCCACGGCGACGCCGCGGAAGATGTTGCCGCCGCCGATGACGACACCTACTTCGACGCCCAGCGCACGGGCCTCGGCGATGTCGGCGGCTATGCGGTCGACCACCGAGACGTCGATGCCGAAATGCTGCTCGCCCATCAACGCTTCGCCGGAAGCCTTCAGCACGACACGTCGATAGAGGGGCTTATCCGTCATCTCAATCCTCGAAATCTCGGCGCGGCAATTTTGGAGGCAAAACCGCCCCCGCTTCACCTGGCGATGCTGTCGTGACTGGCTGACCGGATACACGAAGGGCGCGGCGATGTCACGCCGCGCCCTCGTGCAAAATCCCAGGCTTTTTCGGTCTGTTGCCGCCTTTTGATCAGCTGCCCTTTTTCAATGAGTCGCTTGAAATGCTGACCGCCTCGCCTTCGATGATGACCGGAGGCGAATAGCCGGCCGGCTTGTCGCCGGTGACCGCGCCGCCGGTCACCCGGACCTGGATCTCGGAGCCGAAATAGGAATGCGGGAACGGCGCCGGCGTGGCGCTGACCTTTTCCAGCCGCGCGCGGAGCTCGGCGGGGATAGAGAAATCAAGCGCGCCAAGATTGTCCTCGAGCTGGTTGAGCTTGGTCGCTCCGAGGATGACGGAGGCGATGCCGGGCTGCGTTGCCACCCAGTTGAGCGCGACCTGCGCCATGCTGCGGCCAAGCTCTGCCGCCACCTTCTCGAGCTCCGCCACGATCGCCCAGTTGCGGTCGCTGAACTTCTGGAAACCGGGATGCGTTGTGTTGCGGAAACCATCGAGCCGCCCGGCATTCCCGGCTTGCGTCGGCCTGTATTTGCCGCTGAGCAGCCCGCTGGCCAAAGGGCTCCACACCATGATGCCCGCGCCATGACAGGCGGCGAAAGGCACATATTCATATTCGATGGCGCGCTCGGCCAGCGAGTATTCGAGCTGCAGCGCCGAGACCGGCTCGTAGCCGCGCAATTCGGCGATCGCCTGGGCGCGGCCGGCATACCAGGCCGGCACGTCGGAGAGGCCGATATGGCGCACCTTGCCGGCGCGTACAAGATCGTCAAGCGTGCGCAGCACCTCCTCGGCCGGAGTGATGCGATCCCAGACATGCAGAAGGTAAAGGTCGATATAGTCGGTACCGAGCCGCTTCAGCGAGGCGTCGACAGCGCGCATGATGTTCTTGCGGCCATTGCCGCCGGCATTGGGGTTACCCGGTTCCGAGTTGAAGGTGAATTTGGTGGCGATCACTGCCTTGTCGCGCAAGCCACGCTCGGCGACGAATTCGCCGAGCCAGGTCTCGGCTGTGCCGCCGGTATAGAGATCGGCCGTGTCGAAGAAGTTGCCGCCCGCATCGACATAGGCGTCGAACATCGCGCGGGCGGTGTCCCTTTCCGCGCCCCAGCCCCATTCGGTGCCGAAGGTCATGGTGCCGAGCGCCAGCCGGCTGACGCGCAGCCCGCTGTTGCCAAGCGTGTAATAGGTCATGGTCATGGTGGTCTTCCGATTCTGAACTGATGTGCTGCGGGTCACTGGCCAGGCGTCGCCTTGACCCAGGGGTTGCCGCGCTCATGCGTCATGCGGAAGGTGAAGCCATCGACCTTCCAGCCGGCAGCCGAGCGCGTCAAATGGTGCTCATAGGTCCCCCAGACCTCCCAGAGCGGGTCGCCATTGCCTTCCATCCGGTTCCAGGCATAGCCGTTGGAGCGGACGGTCGCTGTATCCTGTTCGAGCCCGACCTGATGGTTGGTGCGCAGATGCAGGCTGGTCTTGCTGCCCTTGAGGTTGCCCGCCCAGGCGCCGATCAGGTCGTCGGTTGAGATGTTGGCCGCGGGCTGTCCGGACAGGCTGCTGAAATCGGCGGTGACACGGTCGGCAAAATAGCTGCGCGCCAGCTTCCAGTCCTGCGCATCCACAGCGCGGTCGATGGCGTCGGCGATGCGGATCACCGCGCGCTCATCGGCAAAGGCCTGCCAGCCGGCCGGTTCGGCGCCGCCCGCATCGACCGGCGCCAGCGCCATGCCTGCGGCAAAGGTTACATGTCTCAACGCATTCATTTCGTCTCTCCTTGCATCAGCCCGCCGCCGATGTTTCGAGGAGAATGTGGACCAGCCTGCCGGGATCGATAAGATTGCATTTTTCGCAAAGACTGTGCGATATCATTCATGAATGGATCGCGATCTGCTCACACATTTGCCGGTCATCGTCGCCGTCGCGCGACGCGGCGGCTTCGCGCTTGCCGCAGCTGAACTCGGCATGAGCCCATCTGCCGTCAGCCATGCGGTGCGGCTTGTGGAAGAGCGCATCGGCCAGCCGCTCTTCGCCCGCACGACACGCAGCGTCTCCCTGACCGAGGCCGGCAAGGCGCTGGTGGAGACGGCGGCCCCTGCCCTGCAGGACATTGCCGAGCGAATGGACCGCATCCGCGGCGTGAAGGGCAGGCCGGCCGGCCTGCTCAGGATCAACGCCTCCAACATCGCGATTCCCCTGGCGATGACGCCGGTGGCCGCGGCGATGGCCGAACGCTATCCCGATGTGACGGTCGAGATCGTCGCCGACCAGGGACTCATTGATATCGTCGGCGAAGGTTTTGACGCCGGCATCCGGCTGGGCGAGATGATCGCGCAGGACATGGTCACTGTCAGGATGACGCCGCCGTTCAAAGCCGTGATCGTGGCCTCGCCCGCCTATGTCGGCAAGCACGGCCGTCCGCGCGACGTGGCCGATCTCGCCAATCACAACTGCATCGGCTACCGGCTGGTTCGATCCGGCGCGCTTTACCGCTGGGATCTGAACGACAAAGGTAAGGACGTCGTCGTCGAAACGCACGGCACGGCCGTGGTCACGGATTCGCTCGGCGCCATCGACCTGGCGCTGGCCGGCGTCGGGCTCGCCTATGTGTTCGAGCCGCTGGTGCGCGCCGACCTTGCCGCCGGCCGCCTCGCCCAGATGCTGCCGCAGACGGCGATCGACGAGCCCGGCCTCTTCCTTTATTTCCCGCGCCGCGCGTCCATGGCGCCGAAGCTCAGGGCCTTTATCGACACCGCGCAAGAAATCGGCCGGACATCCATGCGGACACCCGGCCGAGTTGCCTGAGCTCGTGAGCTCTTCACCTTCAGGGAAACGCGATGCGCTCCCTCAGATCAGAGCTATTTCTTGACCGCGGCCGCGACTTCCGCCGCGAAATCGGTCGTTTCCTTCTCGATGCCTTCGCCCAGCGCGTAACGCAGATAGGCCGTGATCTTCGCCGGAGCGCCGATCTCCTTCTCGGCATCCTTCAGCGCCTTCTCGACGGTGATGTCAGGATTGAGCACGAAGGCCTGCTTCAAGAGCACGACCTCTTCGTAGAACTTGCGCAGGCGGCCCTCGACCATCTTCTCGATGATGGCTTCCGGCTTGCCCGACTGGCGCGCCTGGTCGGAGAAGATCGCCTTCTCGCGCTCGACCAGCGCCGGGTCGACTTCCTCCGCGGAAAGCGCGACCGGGTTGCTGGCAGCGACATGCATCGCGACCTGGCGGGCAAAGGCGTTGGCCGCATGCTCGTTGCCGGTCGTCTCGATCGCGACCAGGACACCGAGCTTGCCGAGGCCGTCCGCAACCGCATTGTGGACATAGGTCGCCACCGCGCCATGCGGCACGGTGAGCTTCGCCGAGCGGCGGAAACCCATATTCTCGCCGATGGTGCCGACCGCGTCCTTGATGGTGTCGGTGACCGACTTGTCGGAGCCCGGATACTTGGCAGCAGCCACGGCCTCCGTCGTGCCATAGGCCAGCGCGACCTTGGCGACGTTGGCGACGATCTCCTGGAAGGCCGCGTTGCGGGCGACGAAGTCGGTCTCGGAATTGACTTCGACGACAGCGGCTTCACGCACGCCGGAATCGACGCCGATCAGGCCCTCGGCGGCGGTGCGTCCGGCCTTCTTGTCGGCCTTCGAGATACCCTTCTTGCGCAGCCAGTCGACGGCCGCTTCCATGTCGCCGTTGGTCTCGTTCAACGCCGCCTTGCAGTCCATCATGCCCGCGCCCGTCAAGTCGCGGAGTTCTTTGACCTGTGCAGCCGAAATCGTCATTGTCGCCTCTTTGTCTCAAATGCGCCGACGCACCAACCGGGACTCGGGTGATGCGCTCGGCAAAAGCGCTTTAGCGCGCCAACTTATTGGAAAGATGAAGCCCGGGTCCCCGCCTTCAATATCAAGCTTCCGGAGCTTCGCTGGCCGGAGCGTCGAGCGCCGGCTCGACCGGAGCCTCGGCCGAAGCACCGATATCGACGCCGAGCGCGCCCTGCTGGCGGGCGATGCCGTCGATGGCAGCCTTGGCGATCAGGTCGCAATAGAGCTGGATGGCGCGGGCCGCGTCGTCATTGCCGGGGATCGGGAAGTCGATCTTGTCCGGGTCGCAGTTCGAATCGATGATGGCCACCACCGGGATGCCGAGACGCTTGGCCTCGAGGATGGCGATCGCTTCCTTGTTGGTGTCGATGACGAACATCAGGTCCGGCGTCGAGCCCATGTCCTTGATGCCGCCGAGAGCCTTGTTGAGCTTCTCGCGCTCGCGGTCGAGGTTCAGGCGCTCCTTCTTGGTGAGGCCCTGGGCCTCGCCGGCCAGCGTCTCGTCGAGCTTGCGCAGGCGCTGGATCGAGTTCGAGATCGTCTTCCAGTTGGTGAGCATGCCGCCCAGCCAGCGCGAGTTGACATAATACTGGGCCGAGCGCTGCGCGGCGTCGGCAACGATGTCGGAGGCCTGGCGCTTGGTGCCGACGAACAGCACGCGGCCGCCCTTGGCGACGGTGTCGGACACCTGCTTCAACGCCTGGTGCAGCAGCGGGACCGTCTGCGACAGGTCGATGATGTGGATGTTGTTGCGGGCGCCATAGATGTAGGGCGCCATCTTCGGGTTCCAGCGATGAGTCTGGTGGCCGAAGTGAGCACCAGCTTCCAAAAGCTGGCGCATGCTGAAATCTGGCAGAGCCATTCTTTAGTTCCTTTCCGGTTGGCCTCCACGGACACAGGCATTTCGGACAGGATGTCCTGATGCCACCGGAGGTTTCAGCCGGATTTCTCCCGGCAGACACCAAAGTCCGTGTGTGGAATGAGCGCGCATATAGAGGGGAAGTCCGATAAACGCAAGGCGAAGGCCAGAAAACGCCCAGACCTGCGGCGATCGGCCCAAATCTCAGCGTTTTAGCTTGCCGTTCGGCACCCTGACGCGGCGAAAGATCGCGACGATTTCCTCGCGGCTGCATTCGACGGCGCCGAGCCGAACCGCGCGGTCGCGCTCGAAGCCGGTGATGTCGTAATGTGGTGCCGAGGTCTTTGGCGGTCCTTGATAGGAGGAAAGCTTGAGCCCGAGCTCGGTGGCGAAGCGGTGCAATTCGTCCGTATTGTCGGCGAGCAGATGGCACCAGCGATGGCCGGCCCACTTCCAGATCGCCGCATCGACATAGACCGCCATCAGGCTCGCCGCACTTGCTGATGCCGATACATGGCGTGCCGACGCCGAGCGCGCAAGCCCAGCCGCCCGCGGGCCTCAGTACGCTGCACCTCTCCCCCCTTTTGTTGCTTTTGTTGGGAGGGGGAGGCAACGCAATCGCATGCAAGCTGATTATCGCCTCACCCCTGCCCGTCGCCACGTGCGGCGGCGATGATGAGATCGGCGACCTCCTTCGCGTGTGACACCAATGAAAGATGGCCAGCGTCAAGTTCCACGGTGATCGCCCTCATGCGCGCGGCGAGGAAACGCTCGAGATCAGGATTGATGGTCTCATCATGCTTCGACACCGCGTACCAGGACGGCTTTGCACGCCATGCGGCCTCGGTGGTGCGGCCGGCAAACAAGGTGGCTGCGGTCGGTTGCTGCTCGGCATAGAGCACCTCGGCCTGCGCATGCGGCACGCCGTTGGCGAAGTGCTTGAGGAAGGCATCTTCCGACAACGTCGTGAAACCGTCGCGGGTTTGCACACCCGCGCGCACTGGGCCGGTGGGAAACTTTGCCGACAGCGCGACGAAGTCCTCGTTCGCGTCAGGTGCGCGGGCCGCGATATAGACGAGGCCGGTCACCTTGGGATCGGTGCCGACCTGGCTGATGACCGTGCCGCCCCAGGAATGGGCGACGAGCAGCGTTGGCCCATCCTGCTGCGCCACGACACGGCGGGTTTCAGCGACAGAGTCACTCAGCGTGGTCAACGGATTCTGCACCGCCGTCACGTGCAGGCCCGCAGCCTGCAGCCTTGCGATGACCTCGCTCCAGCTCGAACCATCGGCCCAGGCGCCGTGCACCAGAACGACATTGTGAGCTCTAACGGTTTGGTTGCCCTGCGCGCTGGCGATTGAAGACGCGGCCCATGCGAGGGCGGCCGCGACAGCGAATTTGGCGAATTTCGCCCGTGAGATTGCGAACATGATGAAACTCCGAGGGAAAGAGGGGGCGCGAATGGCCGGCACACCGGTTCTTTCGCAAGGGCCGCGCTGGGCGTTACCAGCGCTCACGCGCAAGTGATGAGCGGGGGCACAAGCAGCCGCAATACTGGATGTTTCCCGCGGGCTTGAGATCATTCCAGCCGACGCAGCTCGGCGCAGCTGAGATGAAGAGGTGCACCGCCTGCACGCGACGCCTATTTTGTGTGTGTCCCGCTACGACGTGAGCCAGTATTGCCTGCGTGAGTCCGATGCTATTTCGACGCCGGGCAAGGCTTGGTCTGGTCGAATAGCGACAGGTTCACCAGCTTGCCGGTCATCGAGAAGTCGCCATAGTCCATGACGAGGTCGCGGGTGATGCCGTTCTCGTGCAGCTTGAAGCTAATCCGGTATTCCGGCACCTCTTCGCCGCTTTTGTCGGTATCGTCGAAATAGGCGATGTCGACCGGCCAGTATTTGTCCGAGGCCAGCTTGGCCAGCGCCGGCGCTTCCGGATCCGTCTTGTCGGATTCGGTCTTCTTGCCGACGATGACGGTGGTGCTCATCACCTTGTTGGCGTCCTCGGAGCCATCGAACAGATTTGTCTGGTAGAAATTCTCGCCCTTTTCGGCCTTGCCGATCAACTCGACCAGATGCTGGGTCGGGAATTGCGTGGCCGCAAGCTCGAGGCTACTTTTCTCGGGCTTGTCGATATCGACCTTGAGGCCCTTCGGTTCCCTCGTGGCCACCCCCTTCACTTCTTTGTCGAGGTTCTGGTCGACGAAGGATTTCGTCACGAAGGAAAAGGTCTTGCCTTCGGCATCCTCGAAAGTCGTCGTCTGCTGGTCGGTAAGCCTGGTGTTGTCGTTGGTGACGATCTGGGTGACGAAGCGAAACTTGACCGTGTAGCCCTCGCAAGCAGAGCCGTTGAACTCATAGACCATGCGGCCGGTGATGCCCGTGATGCCCGAACGGTCGGAGGCCTTGTTGAGCGTCAGATCGTAGACGGCGCGATGCGCCTGCAGCGCGGGCACCGCAAAGGCCGGCGCCATTGGGAACACCGCAGAAAGACAGGCAGCGGCAAGAAAAAGGCGCGTTGCGCGCATACGTTGCTCCGATCGTCGCGGCCGCGAGACAGGCCGCAGGGAAAGATGGTCCAGCTTAAAAAAAGTCGTGGCGGAAGCGAGGCAAAAATAGCAATTTCGGCCCGGCCAACGCGGCGTCTTCCAGCAATAGGGAAAACCAATGAGCGAAACAATCGAAAAGCGGCTAAGCGATCTGGGCGTCACCATCCCGGCAGCCGCCGCGCCCGCCGCCAACTACGTGCCCTATTGCCGCACCGGCAACACGCTCTTCACCGCCGGCCAGCTGCCGCTGAAGGACGGCAAGCTGCAGGCAAGCGGGCTGCTCGGCCGCGACATCGACACGGCGGGAGGCAAGGAAGGCGCCAAATTCTGCGCCATCAACATCCTGGCGCAGGCCAAGGCAGCCCTCGGCGATCTCGAGAAGATCCGGCGTCTGGTCAAGATCACTGTCTTCGTCGCTTCGGCACCTGATTTCGTCGAGCAGCATCTTGTCGCCAACGGCGCCTCCGACTTCCTGGTCGCGGCGCTGGGCGAGCGCGGCAAGCACGCCCGCTCCGCCGTCGGCACCGCCTCGCTGCCGCTCAACGCCGCGGTCGAGATCGAAGCGATCTTCGAAGTCGAGTGATGCCCAACATGACCGATCTCTCCTGGCTGATTGCCCGCCCTGTCGCGCATCGCGGCTTCCACGACATGAACAAGGCCCGTTGGGAAAACACGTTGTCGGCCTTCGGCGCGGCGGCCGAGCGCGGCTATGCCATCGAATGCGACGTGCATATCTCGTCCGACGGCATCCCGGTGATCATCCATGACAGCGATCTGAAACGCTTGACCGGCCAGGACGGCTTTGTCTGGCAGCGCACAGCGGCCGAGCTGGCGACGCTCAAGATCGGGAGCACCAAGGACCATGTGCCCACACTGCAGGAAGCGCTCGACCTGATCGACGGCCGGGTGCCGCTGGTGGTCGAGCTGAAGGGCGTTCCCGGTCACGACGCGGGCCTGGTGGCAAGCGTCGGCCGTCTGCTCAAGCGCTACAAGGGCAAGGTGGCGATCATGTCGTTCGATCACTGGCTGATCCGCGACTTCGCCAAGGACGCGCCGGGCATCCCTGGCGGGCTGACCGCTTACGGCACGGAGAACCAGCTGATCGAGGCGCATTTCGCCATGCTGGCGCACGACCTCGCCTTTACCTCCTACGCCGCCGGCGATCTGCCGAACCCCTTTGTCAGCTTCGTGCGCGAAAAGCTGAAGATGCCTGTCATCACCTGGACCGTGCATGACCAGCCGGCGGTCGACCTCACCTTCAAATATGCCGACCAGATGACCTTCGAGGGTTTCGAGCCAGACCTGGTGAAGGTCGCCTGAGGAATGCCCCGAAACGTGACTTGCAGCGACCTTGAGGACGCTTAAATAAGCCCCATGGATCAAGGCGACGACGACGATGGACGGGCAGCGAACGCGGAATATGCGATCCGCGTCGCGGCAGGCATCGGCGCGTTCACCTGCGAGGAATGGGACGCCTTTGCCGGGACCACGCGCAGTGATAAAGAAAGCGGCTACAACCCGCTGGTTTCATTCGCCTTTCTGAGCGCCCTGGAAGATTCCGGCTGCGCCGTCCGGCGCACCGGCTGGCAGGGCCATCACCTGCGGCTGGAAACGGCGCAAGGCAGGCTTCTCGGCGCTGTTCCTTGCTATCTCAAATCGCACAGTCAGGGCGAATATGTCTTCGACCATGGCTGGTCGGACGCCTTCGAGCGCGCCGGAGGCCGCTATTACCCAAAGCTGCAATGCTCGGTGCCGTTCACGCCGGTCACCGGCCCTCGCCTGCTGGTCAGCAAAGGCGAGGACGCAGGCGCCGTGAAGGCCGGCCTGGCGGAGGGGTTGAAACTCGTGACCGACAAGCTCGGCGTCTCTTCTGCGCATGTCACCTTCGCAAACGAGCCCGATGTCGCGACGCTGGAGGCGGCGGGGTTCCTGCATCGCACCGACCAGCAGTTCCATTTCTTCAACGAAGGCTTTTCGACCTATGACGACTTCCTCGCCACGCTTGCCTCACGCAAGCGCAAGGCGATGAAGAAGGAGCGCCGCGAGGCGCTTGCCGACGGCATCTCTATCGATTGGCTGACCGGCAAGGAGATCACCGAAACCGCCTGGGACGACTTCTTCGCCTTCTACATGGATACCGGCGGCCGCAAATGGGGCCGGCCCTATCTCAATCGGCAGTTCTTCTCGCTGATCGGCGAGCGCATGGCCGACGATATTCTTCTGGTGATGGCCAAGCGCAATGGCCGCTACATTGCCGGCGCAATCAACTTCATCGGTTCCGACGCGCTCTACGGCCGCAACTGGGGCTGCATCGAGGATCACCCCTTCCTGCATTTCGAGGTCTGCTATCACCAGGCCATCGACTTTGCCATCGAGCGCAAGCTGAAGGTGGTGGAGGCAGGCGCGCAGGGCGAGCACAAGCTGGCGCGCGGCTACCGGCCGGTGACCATGCATTCGGCGCACTACATTTCGCATCCCGGCTTGCGCAACGCCGTCGCCGACTATCTCAGGCGCGAGCGCCGCGAGGTCGAGCGCATGGGCGAATATCTCGGAGAGCACACGCCCTTCCGCAAGGATCTGGGGGAATAAGCTCTCACGGTCAGTGGCTTCCGGCAAATGCCGGCGCTCATGCAGTAGAGGGCGTGCGTTACCGGATCATGGATATCGCCCGAGCGCCTTGCCGCCCACCCGCGGCTTCGCTACACCGGACGGCGAATGCAATTGGGAGTGCCCCATGGCCGAAGCCTATGATCCCGGCAACATTTTCGCGAAAATCCTGCGCGGCGAGATTCCCTCGCACCGCGTCTATGAGGACGACGCGGTCGTCGCGTTCATGGATGTGATGCCGCAAGGCTCGGGGCACACGCTGGTGGTGCCCAAGGCGCCGTCGCGCAACATGCTCGACGCCGATCCGGCAACGTTCGGACCATTGTTTGGCGTCGTGCAGAAGGTTGCGGTCGCGGTGAAAAAGGCCTTCAACGCCGATGGCGTCACCATCATGCAGTTCAACGAGCCGGCTTCCGGCCAAACCGTCTACCATCTGCATGTCCACGTCATCCCGCGCTTCGAGGGCGTCCCCTTGAAGCCGCATTCCGGCCAGATGGAGAAGCCGGAGGTGCTGGCCGAGAACGCCGGCAAGATCCGGACGGCGCTGGGAAGCTGAGCCAGCCTTCGGCCCGGTTCCTGCGCCCGACCCGTTCAAAAGAAGAGAGCTCCGTCACGGGCCCAGGCCGCTGCCAAACCTCCAGCGGGCAAAATAGCCTCAGATTCACGGAACGTCACAGATTCAGACCGTGAACAGATCGGAATCAAAACCCCTCGATTTTGACTGCTGCCAAAAATCGAGGGATTTGTAAAATCTGAGCCCCGTCACCGGGGCTCTTTGTATTCGTATGAAGGGCCGATCAGCCCTTGCGCGGCAGTTGCGGCACAAGGCTGCGCTTGTTCCCGTCCTTGCCCTTCGGCTCCGGCTTCTGCGCCACGGCCTTCTTGGTCGCAGGCTTCTTGGCCACCGCCTTCTTCGGCTTCGGCGCGTCTTCCGGCTCTTCTTTCTTCGGCTGCACCGGCGACTCGTCGGCGAGCGATTCGAGCTTCAGGCCGGACTCGCCGGTTTCCTTCTTCTCGACGGTGACGCGCACCGTGCCGCCCTTCTTGAGCTTGCCGAACAGCACTTCATCGGCCAACGGCTTCTTGATGTGCTCCTGGATGACGCGGCCGAGCGGACGCGCGCCCATGCGCTCGTCGTAGCCCTTGTCGGCCAGCCAGGCGATCGCGTCCGGCGACAGGTCGAAGGTGACGCCACGCTCGGAAAGCTGGGCCTCGAGTTGCATGACGAACTTCTGCACCACCTGATGGATCACAGGCACTGGCAGCGAGCCGAACGGGATGATCGCGTCGAGACGATTGCGGAACTCCGGCGTGAACAGCCGGTTTATCGCCTCGACATCATCGCCCTCGCGCTTGGTCGAGCCGAAGCCGATCGCCGCGCGTTGCGCATCGGACGCGCCCGCATTGGTGGTCATGATCAGGATCACGTTGCGGAAGTCGATCTGCTTGCCGTTATGGTCGGTCAGCTTGCCGTGGTCCATGACCTGCAACAGGATGTTGAACAGGTCCGGATGCGCCTTCTCGACCTCGTCGAGCAGCAGCACGCAGTGCGGATGCTGGTCCACGCCATCGGTCAGAAGACCGCCCTGGTCGAAACCAACATAGCCGGGAGGCGCGCCAATCAGCCGCGAGACGGTGTGGCGTTCCATATATTCCGACATGTCGAAGCGGATCAGCTCGACGCCGAGCGAGGCGGCAAGCTGCTTGGCGACTTCCGTCTTGCCGACGCCGGTCGGACCCGAGAACAGGTAGGAACCGATCGGCTTCTCCGGTTCGCGCAGGCCGGCACGCGCCAGCTTGATCGCCGAGGTCAGCGCGGTGATGGCGGTATCCTGGCCATAGACGACGCGCTTCAGCTCGACATCGAGCCCCTGCAGCACCTTCTCGTCATCCGCCGAGACCGTCTTCGGCGGGATGCGCGCCATGGTGGCGATCGTCGCCTCGATCTCCTTGATGCCGATCGTCTTCTTGCGCTTGGCCTCAGGCACCAGCATCTGCGAGGCGCCGGTCTCGTCAATCACGTCGATCGCCTTGTCCGGCAGCTTGCGGTCGTTGATGTAGCGGGCCGATAGCTCGACCGAGGCCTTGATCGCCTCCGTCGTGTAGCGGACCTTATGGAACTCCTCGAAATAGGGCTTCAGGCCCTTCATGATCTCGATGGCGTCCTCGATCGTCGGCTCGTTGACGTCGATCTTCTGGAAGCGCCGCACCAAAGCGCGGTCCTTTTCGAAGAACTGGCGGAACTCCTTGTAGGTGGTCGAGCCAATGCAGCGGATAGCGCCAGACGATAGCGCCGGCTTCAGGAGGTTCGACGCGTCCATGGCGCCGCCAGAGGTTGCCCCCGCCCCGATCACGGTGTGGATCTCATCGATGAACAACACCGCGCCCGGATAGTCCTCGAGTTCCTTCACGACCTGCTTCAGCCGCTCCTCGAAGTCGCCGCGATAGCGGGTGCCGGCCAACAGCGTGCCCATGTCGAGCGCGAAGATAGTGGCATCCTGCAGCACTTCCGGCACATCGCCCTCGACGATGCGCTTGGCAAGGCCCTCGGCGATCGCGGTCTTGCCGACGCCGGGATCGCCGACATAGAGCGGGTTGTTCTTTGAGCGGCGGCACAGCACCTGGATGGTGCGATTGATCTCGCTGTCGCGACCGATCAGCGGGTCGATCTTGCCGGCGCGCGCCTTGTTGTTGAGGTTGACGCAGTAGGCCGTCAGCGCGTCCTGCTGCTTCTTCTTGCCGTTTTCCTCCTGCGGCTCGGCGCCGTTCTGGCCGCCCTGCTCGTCCTCAGCGCCGCGCGGCGTGCGCGATTCCGAAGCGCCCGGGCGCTTGGCGATGCCGTGCGAGATGTAGTTGACCGCGTCGTAGCGGGTCATCTGCTGTTCCTGCAGGAAATAGGCGGCGTGGCTCTCGCGCTCGGCGAAGATGGCGACCAGCACGTTGGCGCCCGACACCTCCTCGCGGCCGGACGACTGCACATGGATCACGGCGCGCTGGATGACGCGCTGGAAGCCGGCGGTCGGCTTCGAATCCTCATCGTAACCGGTGACGAGATTGTCGAGCTCGGTGTCGATATAGGTGAGAACGGTGTGCTTGAGCTCATCGAGATCGACATTGCAGGCACGCATGACGGCGGCCGCCTCTGTGTCGTCGATCAGGGCGAGCAGCAGATGTTCGAGCGTCGCATACTCGTGATGCCGCTCGTTGGCGAATGTCAGCGCCTGATGTAGCGCCTTTTCCAGGCCTTGGGAGAAAGCCGGCATGTTACCTCACTTCTTCTCCATCACGCATTGCAGCGGATGCTGATTCTGTCGGGCGAAATCCATGACCTGGGACACTTTGGTCTCGGCCACCTCGAATGTGTAGACACCGCACTCGCCCACTCCATGATTGTGAACATGAAGCATGATGCGCGTGGCGGCCTCGCGGTCCTTTTGGAAAAAACGCTCCAGGACGTGAACGACGAACTCCATTGGAGTGTAGTCGTCGTTCAGAATGAGGACCCGGTAGAGACTGGGCTTCTTGGTTTTGGTCTTGGTGCGCGTGATGACAGCGGTACCGCGACCGGGATCGTTGCGGTCCCCGTCACTTTGCATTCGCACCACGCCTGCCGTGGCAGTCAAACCGATCGTCACGTAGTCCAGCCTTTTTGAATCCTCATGCGAGTTCAACATGTAGGTTCTCGATGGCCGATTTTAAGCCCTTCTGTTTAGCTGACAATATGGCTAGGTGGGCAAACCTCAGCGATTTTCTCAATCGTGAATGCGGCAATGTGCATCCGGTTGCGATCGGCCACGAAAAAACCCGGCCGCGCTTCCGCGACCGGGTCCTTTTCACAGGCCGGCTGCCCGTGTCGGGTATGATCCGGCGAAATTACTTCGCCTTGGCGACCACCGATTCGAACGGCTTGTAAGCTTCCTTGGCGAGTTCGGCATAGAGATTGCCGATCTTGCTGGCCTCGGCCACGAAGCTCTCATAGCTCTGCTTGGCGTAATCAGTCTGAATCTCGATGGCCTTCTCGATCGACTTGGCCGCGAACAGCTTCTCGACGGCGGCGCTGCCGGCCTCGAAGCTCTTCTTGGTGTATTCGCCGGCTTCGGTGGCGATCGCCTGCGCGCCCTTGGTGAGCGAGGCAAAGCTCTTCAGCCCGGTGTCGGCAAACTCCTTGCCGTATTTCGTGAAGTCCTCATAGGTCTGGGTCATTTCATGCTTCCCTTGGTTGAAACGCCCTTTTTGCCCCGGGCGCCCTTGTGCAATGCACCTTAGTATATTGTGCGATGCACAAAAGTCAAGAATCCCTTGTTGCGCAGGCGCTCCAGCGCCGCCGGCCAGTAAAATTCGATTAAAGAGAAGCTCGATTTGCCGAAAAATGGTGAACGCGGCGGTTACCATAAACGGATTGGTAACGCTGACCGCGCTAACTTGGCTGGAAGCGAGGCAGGCACTCCCGTAGCCGCCTCCGGGGCAACGAAAATTTCAGGGTAAGTAACGGTGCGTCAGGCGTTGTCGGGGCTGGTCTCCAAATCCTCATTCTCCTTCAAGGCAGTCATGGTCGCCGCGCTGGCGATGACGATCATCGCCGCCGATGTCGCGTCGGCCCTTGCCGCAAAGTCCGCAGCTATTGTCGTGGATGCCAAGACCGGCAAGGTGCTTTATTCGGCTGACGCCAATGGCCGGCGCTACCCCGCTTCGCTCACCAAGATGATGACGCTCTACCTCACCTTCGAGGCATTGGCGAAGGGCCGGATCAGCAAGAACACGCCGGTTCCGTTTTCCGCGCATGCCTCCGCCGAGGCGCCGACCAAGCTTGGCGTGCGCCCAGGCGGTTCGGTGCCGGTCGAGACCGCTATTCTCTCGATCGTGACGAAATCGGCCAACGACTCGGCAACCGCGCTCGGCGAGATGCTCGGCGGCAGCGAAGAGAATTTCGCCCGCATGATGACCGCCAAGGCGCGCCAGCTCGGC
Organism: Mesorhizobium sp. WSM4976; assembly: GCF_029625685.1. Classification (NCBI taxonomy): domain Bacteria; kingdom Pseudomonadati; phylum Pseudomonadota; class Alphaproteobacteria; order Hyphomicrobiales; family Phyllobacteriaceae; genus Mesorhizobium; species Mesorhizobium sp. WSM4976. The sequence goes on along the minus strand of NZ_JARTVT010000032.1, from coordinate 18,917 downwards.
ATGAACGGCACCGTCTTCCGCAACGCCAACGGTCTGCCTGACCCGGGTCAGTTCACCACGGCGCATGACATGGCGATGCTGGGCATCGCACTGCGCGAGCACTTCCCGCAATATTACAGCTATTTCTCGCAGCGCTCGTTCCTGTATGGTCGCCAGCGCATCAACGGCCACAACCGCCTGCTTGGCCGCATCAAAGGCGTCGACGGCATCAAGACCGGCTACACCCGCGCCTCGGGCTACAATCTCGTCTCCTCCGTCGCCGACGGCGACCGCCGCCTCGTCGCGGTGGTGATGGGCGGCGCTTCCGGCCGCAGCCGCGACAACCAGATGGCTGCGCTGATCACCACCTATCTGCCGCGCGCCTCGACGCGCGGCGGCGGCGACCTCATCGCCAAGGGCAACGACACCCCGATCAAGACGCTGGCGAAGGTCTTTTTGCCCAAGCATGACGCACCGACTCCGGATGAAAAGCCGGCGACGGACGATACTGTAGTTGCCTCGGCCGATGACGTCCGGGACGACACCCAGCAGGTCGCCGAAGAGACGAAGCCAGTGATCCAGGTCAAGAAGGTGAAGACGGTTGCCGTGGCTGCCATGACGCCGGCTGCCAAGCCGCAGGAGACCACATCGCAGGCGGTCACGGCCTATGCCGAGCCGGCGCCCGCCGCGACGGCGATCGATCCGGTGAAGACGTCGTCGGTGCCGTCCGGCTGGGTGGTTCAGATTGCTTCCTCGCCCACGAAATCCGGAGCGGAGAGCCTTCTCGATCAGACCGCCAAGCAGGCACCGAAGGTCCTGGCCGATGCTTCCGGCTTCACGGTCGCCTTCGACAAGGATGGCACCACCTACTACCGCGCCCGCTTCGGCGGCTTCGGCTCGAAGAATGCCGCCTGGAAGGCCTGCGATGCGCTGAAGCGCAAGAAAATCTCGTGCTACGCCGTCGAGCAATAGGCGGCTGTTCAAATCTCCCGGAAGGTACCGGCGTCGAAGGAGAGACTAATCGTGATTGGAGAGCAGGACGTCCTTGGCTTCATTGATTCGCGCCGCCAGGACAGACGTGCCGCCGACATCGGCGTTCAGGCGCTGCATCAGGCGGCGGTGCGCCTTGCGGATATCCGCCGCGGCGGCCCCCGCTTCAAGACCAAGGACCTTGTAGGCCTCCTCCTTAGTCATGGCGCCCGCACCTGGCGCAACACCCAGCCCTTCGCCACTGTGCGGCTGCGCGTCCTTGCGCCAGACGGGAAAACGGCCGTCAAGATACGTCTCTAGGAGCTGACGGCTCTCCGGATCCGGGCTGAGTTCGCCATGAAGATGGCGCAGATCCGTCAGCCCCATCGCGCCAAGCATCTTGCCTTCATAGCGCCCGGCCAGAACAAGCCCCTCGAGCCTGCCGCTGTCATGGTCGAGGTCCATCTCAAGCGCGGCCGTACGCACCGTCGAGTGTTTGGAAGCGGCGGCCCGAGCCGGCGGACGCCTTGTGCGTATCCAGCCGACCCAGGCGAGGGCCGCAAGCAGAAGCAGCCCGCCGATAAGACTGCGGCCGAAGATCAGCATAGGCGCGCCGACCAGCCCCAGGAAAGCCGGCCCAAGCGACCTGAGGCTATCAGCCATCCTTGCCGCATCCGCGCGCACAAAGAGCAACGCGGCGCCGAAAAGCACCACGAGGATTGCCGCCAATGCGAGGATCACGCCCATCGGTTTGCGCCGCCATACGGATGACTGAGCATGGAAATAGGATGGGACCTAGGTCCGGCGCTTGCAAGCCCCACGCTAGGCGAGCCGAAGGGCCAGCGCTGGGACGACGATACGCGAGCTGCGTCAGAGCAAACCGAGTTCGGCGAGTTCCAGCCTCAGCTTCGGCGGTATTTCGGCCAGCGCCGCCCTGCCCTTGCCGAGATCGGCCGGCGCATCGGCGGGCTTGAGGTAACGCCATCCCTGGAAAGCGCGGCGCGGCTGCCAGTCGGTGCGCACGACCTCGGAATCGAGCACCAGATGACAGCGGCCGATACCTTCAGCGTCGGTGAAGGGCCTGATCTCGGTGATCAGCTGCCGGCACTGCACGCTGCCCTTGATCACCCAATAGAGCGAGCCGCCATCCGTGATCTCCCTGCCCCGCGTCGGCACCATGCGGGTCGTGTGCCAATGCTCGGCCGGCTCGCCGGCGCGGCGCCGTTCATCTAGGCGGAAGGCGATCCACTCTTCGAGGTCCTCGACGCTGTCGCAGCCGACACACAGTTTTAGAAGATTGAGTGACATGTCCGAAGATTTAGCCGCAAGGGTTGGCGCGTCAACGCCTGGAGAGACTTCTCCACAAGGCCTGCCCGGGGTCTCGACAATTCCTCAGCACTCCACCACGTTCACCGCGAGCCCACCGAGGCTGGTTTCCTTGTACTTCTCGTTCATGTCGAGGCCGGTCTGGCGCATGGTCTCGATCGCGGCGTCGAGCGGCACGAAATGCGTACCGTCGCCCTTGACGGCCAAGGAGGCAGCGGTTACGGCTTTGACCGCGCCCAGCGCGTTGCGCTCGATGCAGGGCACCTGCACCAGGCCGCCGACCGGATCGCAGGTCATGCCGAGATGATGCTCGAGCGCGATCTCGGCGGCATTCTCCACCTGCTCAGGGCTGCCACCCATCACGGCGCACAGGCCGGCGGCGGCCATGGCCGAAGCCGAGCCCACCTCGCCCTGGCAACCGACTTCGGCCCCTGAGATCGAGGCGTTGGACTTGATGATGCCGCCGACGGCGGCGGCTGTCAGCAGGAAGTCGCGGATGCTCGGCTGATCGGCTTCGGGATGGAAATGCAGCCAATAGCGCAGCACCGCCGGCAGCGTGCCGGCGGCGCCATTGGTCGGCGCCGTGACGACGCGGCCGCCGGCGGCGTTCTCCTCGTTGACCGCCATGGCGTAGATCGACAGCCAGTCATTGGCGAGCAAGGGGTTGGGCCGGTTCTGCTGCCACTGTTCCTGCAGCTTGTCGTGCAGTTGCCGCGCGCGGCGACGCACCTTCAGCCCGCCCGGCATGATGCCGTCCTGCGAAAGGCCGCGGTCGATGCAGCCTTTCATGGCGCCCCAGATCGCGTCGAGGCCCGCATCGAGCTCCTCGCGCGACATATGCTTTTCCTCGTTGGCGCGCTTCATCTCGGCGATCGAAAGCCCGCTCTTTGCAGCCATCGCCAGCATCTCGACGGCATTCTTGAAGGGATACGGCACCTTCTTGCCCTCGGTCGTCACCGAGCCCTTGGCCTTCATGCGCTGCAGTTCTTCCTCCGAAACGACGAAGCCGCCACCGATCGAATAATAGATGCGCTTGAGCAGCAGCCGGTCGGATGCGTCATAGGCATAGAAGGCCATGCCGTTGGCATGACCGGTCAGCGGCGTCTTGCGGTCAAGCACGAGGTCCTTGGCGGGATCGAAACGGTATCCGGGATGCCCAGGCGGTGAAATTCGCTTCTCCGCGCCGATGCGGGCGACGATGCCATCAGCCTCGTCCGGATCGACCGTCTGCGGCGTCTGGCCGGCCAGGCCAAGGATGACGGCTCGGTCCGAGCCGTGGCCGATGCCGGTATAGGCCAGCGAGCCATGCAGGCTGGCGCCGATGCGATCGACTTTCACACCCGCCGGGCGTGGCCAGTCGCCGGCCAGGATTTCGTCGAGGAAACGGCGCGCGGCAGTCATCGGGCCCATCGTGTGCGAACTCGACGGCCCGATGCCGATCTTGAACAGGTCGAAAACCGAAAGGAACACGGGGCCGTTGTCTCCTCGAGGCCGATCAAGGCTTACATATAGGAATTCCCGCAATGTTTCCGCTGTTTTGCATGTCGCGGCTCGGCGGCTGCCGACCTTGTTTGCTCCGCCAGCGACATCACCCTGCCTATGCCTCCTGCCCGGTCGAAGCGCCGGCTTCGCCTGTGTTAAAAGAGCGTATGGGCGACTCACTCCACCTTTCACCGGCAGATCTGGCGTCTTTGACCTTCTTCCTGATCGTCTGGGTCCTGCACACGCTCGCCTCCGACGGCAAGCTGGTCAGCCGCGTCTCGCTGACGACCGCGATGAACGCTCAGCGCGAGGCCTGGATGCGCAACATGGCCGAGCGCGAGATCCGCATCGTCGACACCGCCATCATGGGCGGCCTGCAGCAAGGCACGGCCTTCTTTGCCTCAAGCTCACTGATCGCGCTCGGCGGCTGCTTCGCCCTGCTCGGCGCCTCAGACCGCGTGCTGCAGGTGCTGGCCGACCTGCCCTTCGGCGCGACGGCGTCGCGCGAAAGCTTCCAGACCAAGGTGTTCGGCCTGTTGCTCATTCTCGCCTTCGCCTTCTTCAAATTTGGCTGGGCCTACCGGCTATTCAACTATTGCTCGATCCTGATCGGCGCGGTGCCGACCCCGCATGGCCCGGCTTCGCGCAATCCGGTCAGCGAGACCGCGGTGTGGCGGGCGACGCGCATGAACGTGCTTGCCGGCAAGCATTTCAACGCCGGGCTGCGCGCCGTCTTCTTCTCGATCGGCTATCTCGGCTGGTTCGTCGACCCGGTCGTCTTTGTGATATCTACCCTGGTGCTTCTGGCGGTGCTGGTGCGCCGCCAGTTCTTCTCGGCGGCGCGGCAAGCGGTGCTTGGTCAGCCGCCCGGTCCGGGAAAGAACTGATCGATCTTGCCGGAAAGCCGGTAGGCGAAAAGCCCGATCCATTCGCGCACCGCCGTGGTGGTCGCCTGCACCGAGTCCACCGGATTGTCTCGATAGAAGCCGACGCCTTCCTTGCCCGAGGTGCGATAATCGACCGGCCATGGAATGGTCGCAAAGCCCGCCTTGTCGAACAGCGCCTTGGCGCGCGGCATGTGGAACGCCGAGGTAACCAGAAGCCAGGTCTCGTCCGGCTTCGGCTCGACAAGCTTTCGCGAGAAGACAGCATTCTCGTAGGTGTTGCGCGATTGGTCCTCGAGGATCAGGCGATCGGCCGAAACGCCGAGCGCCCCGAGCAAGCGCGGCGCCGTGTCGGCGTCGCCCTCGCCGTCGAGGAAAAGCGAGCCATTGCCGCCGGACACGACGATCTTCGCCTGGGGAAAGCGCCTGGCGAGGATCGCCGTTTCGACCATACGATCGCCGCTGCTGTTCAACTCATAACCGCCGCGCACCAGATTTATGGCGCCCTCGAAGCCGCCGCCAAGCACGACGATGCCGTCGACCTTCTCAGGCAATGGCGGCTTCGGAAAGCGTTCTTCCAGCGGGTTGAGCATCATCGCACCGACCGACGTCCAGGCCGAAAGAACCAGAATCGCGATGCCCAGCACGCTGACTGTGGCCGCCAGCCGGCGGCGCCTGAACAGCGCTGCCAACAGGCCGGCAAGCAGCAGGAAGATCGCCAGGTTGATTGGCTGGCCGAAGAACCAGAAGATTTTCGATAGTAAGTAGAACATCCCTACCCTCTTGTTGGAGGGGATGACGCTACCACCACTTTTCCGGCTGAAATTTGCCCGCCGCCTGCTCGATGACGTTGGCCGTCTGGAACAGCGTTTCCTCGTCGAATGGACGGCCGATGAGCTGCAGGCCGAGCGGTAGGCCCTTCCCGTCGAGGCCGGCCGGGACGGAAATGCCGGGAAGGCCCGCCATGTTCACAGTCACCGTGAAGATGTCGTTGAGATACATCTTAACCGGATCGGAGGTCATGTCCTCGTCGGCGATGCCGAAGGCGGCCGACGGGGTCGCGGGAGTCAGGATGACGTCGACGCCGGCGGCAAAGACGTTCTCGAAGTCGCGCTTGATCAGCGTGCGCACCTTCTGCGCCTGCAGATAGTAGGCGTCGTAATAGCCGGCCGACAGCACATAGGTGCCGATCATGATGCGGCGCTTGACCTCGCGGCCGAAACCCGCGGCGCGCGTTTTCTCATACATGTCGATGATGTCCTTGCCGGGCACGCGCAGGCCGTAGCGCACGCCGTCGTAACGCGCGAGGTTCGACGAAGCCTCGGCCGGCGCCACGATATAATATGCCGGCAAGGCATATTTGGTGTGCGGCAGCGAGATGTCGACGATCTCGGCGCCTGCATCCTTCAGCCAGGCAATGCCTTTTTGCCAGAGAGCCTCGATGTCTTCCGGCATGCCGTCGACGCGATACTCCTTCGGAATGCCGACCTTCATCCCCTTGATCGGCTTGCCGATCGCCGCCTCATAGTCCGGCACCGGGCGGTCGACCGAGGTCGTGTCCTTCGGGTCGACCGAGGCCATCGACTTCAACAGGATCGCGGCGTCGCGCACGTCGCGCGCGATCGGCCCGGCCTGGTCGAGTGACGAGGCGAAAGCAACGATGCCCCAGCGCGAGCAGCGCCCGTAGGTCGGCTTGATGCCGACCGTACCGGTGAAGGCGGCTGGCTGGCGGATCGAGCCGCCGGTGTCGGTGGCTGTGGCGCCGGCGCAGAGAAAGGCGGCTACGGACGACGCCGAGCCGCCGGACGAGCCGCCCGGCACCAGCTGGGCGTTGTCCAGCGTGCGCTGGGTCTTGGTGCCGCCGGCGGAGACGAAGCCGCCATCGCCCTGATGCGTCGTCGGCATGACCACCGTGTCAAGCCGCGAACGCCGCCACGGATTGATCACCGGACCGTAATAGGAGGTTTCGTTGGACGAACCCATGGCGAACTCGTCCATGTTGAGCTTGCCGAGCATCACCGCTCCGTCGGCCCACAGATTGGACGTTACGGTGGACTCATAGCGCGGCCTAAAACCGTCCAGCACATGGCTGCAGGCCTGGGTGTGGATGCCTTCGGTGGCGAAAAGGTCCTTGATGCCGAGCGGAATGCCTTCCAGCGCGCCGCCCTCGCCCTTGGCGAGCCTGGCATCCGAGTTCTTGGCCATGTCGCGCGCCTTGTCGGCGGTGACAGTCACATAGGCGTTCAGCACCGGATTGGCGCGCTCGATCGCCGCGAGATAGGCTTCGGTGATTTCGGCCGCGGTGATCTCCTTGCCGCGCAGCTTGGCGCGGGCCTCGGAAATGGTGAGATGTGTGAGATCGCTCATCAGGCAAGGCTCTTTTCGTAAAACACCGACCATTCGGAGTCGGGATAATCCAGCACCGGTCCGCATCGCGTGAATCCGGCGCGCTCATAGACGGTCCAGGCGGCGGGATGCCGATCGCCGGTTTCGAGAACCAGCCGCTTCAGACCTTCATGCCTGGCCAGCGCCTCGACCCGTCCGACGATCTCGGCGCCGATCTTGCGTCCGCGGTGCGAAGGCCGCGTATACATGCGCTTGACCTCGCCGGTCGCCTCGTCGTGGCGCTTGAGCGCGCCGCAACCGACGGCAAAGCCGTTGTCGCGCGCGATGAACACCGTCGTATCCTTGTCCGCCATCTGCTCGACGGTGAGGTGATAGCAGTGCTCGGGGGGCGTCAGTTCGAGCAGCGCGGCATTGAGTTCGGCGACCAGCGCGCGCACGTCGTCCTGCAGAGGCGTCTCGACGGCAATCTCGACAGCCACGGTCCTACTCCACCACCTTCGGAACGAGGAAGAAGTTCTCTTCGGTCGCCGGCGCATTGGCGACGATGTCGGCAGGCTTGTTGCCGTCGGTGACGACATCCTGGCGCTTCTTCATCTCCATCGGCGTGACCGAGGTCATCGGCTCGACGCCCGAAACATCGACCTCGTTCAACTGTTCGACGAAGCCGAGGATGGCGTTCAATTCGCCGGTCATGCGCTCGGCGTCCTCCTCGCTCACCGCGATACGGGCAAGGCGCGCGACGCGCTTCACGGTCTGAAGATCAACGGACATGTTCTTTTCGCCTCGGGAAAATCAGTGCGGGCTATAGCGGCGCTACGCTCAGCGCGCAACACGGATGATGGTGGCCTGGTCAAACCGTGCCGCCGGCACGTCCCGCGAAACGACGAACTGCCTAGATCGTGATTGCTTTCCCAATCTCCGGCAGCGCCACCGTGACGCCCGAGCCTTCCATGCCGGCGACGAACTTGTCGGCGGTCTGGTCGATCATCGGAAAGGTGCCGAAATGGCAGGGAACGACGGTGTCGAAGCCGAAGAAGCGGCGGCAGGCAAGAGCCGCCACCGCGCCGCCCATGGTGAAGCGGTCGCCGATCGGCACGATGCCGATCTTCGGCTCGTGCAGTTCGTTTATCAGGCCCATGTCAGAGAAGATGTCGGTGTCGCCCATGTGGTATAGCGTCTTATCCTCGGGAAAATGCAGGACGAGCCCACCCGGATTGCCGAGATAGGTGTTCGTGCCGCCTTCGCCGCCGAAGGAAGACGAATGCAGCGCCTGGACAAACGTCGTGGTGAACGGTCCGCAATCGACGGTGCCGCCGATATTGCCCGGATTGATCTTGTCGCCGCTGACGCCCTGGCCGACTAGGTACATGCAGATCTCGAAATTGGCGACCAGCATGGCGCCGCTTTTCTTCAGCACCTCGGCCGCGCCGCTGACATGATCGCTGTGGCCGTGGGTCAGGAGAACGTGAGTCACACCTTCCGCCGGCCCTTCCCAGCCGCCGGTCCAGGACGGATTGCCGACCAGATAGGGATCGATGAGAATGGTGGCGTCCGTGGTCTCGATGCGGAATGCCGAATGCCCGTACCAGGTCAGTTTCATGAATGCTTTCCTCGATTTTCCCGTTGCCAAAGGATAGAACGCTGGCGGCAAATTTAAAGTGGCGCCCCACCCCTAAACGTCAACGGGATGTGACGCCTGGATGTCAGGGGAAGCTGTTGGGGATTATTTCAATCGAGGAACTGCCGGAGCAGCTTGCCGACGGCAAGACGCTCGCCGGGCTCGATCTCGGCGACAAGACGATCGGTGTCGCGGTCTCCGACCGCGGGTTGTCCTTCGCCCATCCGCGCCCGGTGATCCTGCGCAAGAAATTTTCGCTCGATGCCGCCCGACTGCTCGCTCAACTTGAAAAGGACAATGTCGGCGCCATCGTGCTTGGGTTGCCAGTCAACATGGACGGCTCCGAAGGGCCCCGCGCGCAAAAATCGCGCGCCTTTGTCCGCAACATGGCGCCGCTTTCGGACCTGCCCTTCGTGCTGTGGGACGAACGGCTGTCAACGGTGGCGGCTGAGCGGACGCTGATCGAGATGGATTTCTCGCGCAAGAAGCGCGCCGGCAAGATCGATTCGGCGGCCGCCGCCTTTATTCTGCAGGGAGCGTTGGACCGGCTTCAGTCGCTCCGGCAAGGCCATCCTCGTTGATGTTGCCGATATTGCCCTGCCGGCGCTGCCTGATCCATTCGGCGATGTTGCGCCGGCGCCGGAACGCCCAAAGGCCCATGAGCAGGACAAAGTCGAAAACGCAGGTCCGCGCCACCATGCCCGGTATGATGGCCGGATCGACGCCTAGCATCTGGCCATAAAGCTGGAAGGCGAAATCGTGAACTTGCCGGCTCAGCATCGCGTAGCCGAAATTCATGTCGTTGGCCGACAGGAAGAACCATCCCCAGAAGATGGCCATCGGAGCGGCCCAGAGTGTGAATATCGTGCGCATCAGCGCCTGCCTCCAGGCTTGTTCTCCGGGCGGCCGGATATGCGGGAAAGCAGCGAGCTGTGCGCGGCCCCCATCGCCATGCGCGAGGCGGCACCAACATCGCCCTCAGGCATTTTCATTGCAGCGGCAAAGGCGGAGCGGCGTTCGGCTGTCACCGCGACATAGGAGGCAAGCAGTGCCGTCATCTGAATTCCGACGATCACGAACAGGCCGTCGATGCCTTGCACCACGCCGCCGATGAGGATCAGCGAAAGCAGGGATGATGCGAAGATGAAGGCGACCCGCGCGACGCTCTCACCCGCATCCAGCCTTGCCGCGCCGTTGAGCAGGGTCTCGACAAAGGTCCAGCAGAACAACACCGCGACGGTCAGGAGCGCGACCGAAAGCGGCGCGACCAAGGCGACATTTTCAAGCTGCGGAAACCTGCCGCCCTGGATCGAGAGGCCGAGCACGCCAAGCGCCGCTGCTATGCCCCGGCTGCCATCCATGCACACATAGGCAAGCAGGGCGAAAACCACTGCCCAATGCAAGGCCAGAACTGAGCTCAACACGTGCCGCATACGCATCCTGCTTCGCGGAGCCCGGGTTATGGTTAACCGTTCCCTACTCCAGCAAGCGGAGATTGGGCTTTGCGAAGGTCCGCCGCAATGGAAACCATTTGTTAAGGTTAACGACTATCCACAGGACGGCAATTAGCTTTGGAAGCCGGATCAGGTCACCGGCGGATAGAGCGTGTCTATGATCATGCGCGCGTCGTGGCGCGAATCGAGCATGCCGTAAGTAGTGCGCCACTGCCCGCCGAGCCGCGTTTCGACGAAAGCGTCGGCAATCCGCCCTGCTCCCAGCCTGCGAAGCTCGGCCGCGGCGGCCGAAAGCGCGAGCTGTTCCGTCAAAAGGCGCGCCGACCCTTGGTCGGTCGCGGCGACCTGCATGGCGGCCTTCAGCACGCCGATGGTCCCGCGGCCGCCCGCGCCGAGGTCGCGGTCGATGCCGGCCAGCACTTCCTCGAACAGACCTGGCGCGCGGCCAAGCACGCGCAGCACGTCGAGCGCCATGACATTGCCCGAGCCCTCCCAGATCGCGTTGACTGGCGCCTCCCGGTAATAGCGGGCAAGCGGCGCGTCCTCGACATACCCATTGCCGCCGAGGCATTCCATTGCCTCATAAAGCAGCCCCGGCGCGATCTTGCAGACCCAGTATTTGACGACCGGCGTCATGGCGCGGGCAAAGGCCGCCTCGCCGCGATCGCTTGCCGCCTCGTCGAAGGAGCGCGCCAGCCGGAACGACAGCGCCGTGGCCGCGGCGACGTCGAGCGCCATATCGGCCAGAACCCGCTGCATCAGCGGCTGGTCAATCAGGTTCGAGCCGAACACCTGGCGGTGGCGCGTGTGGTGAACGGCCTCGGCGAGCCCTGCCCGCATCAGCGCCGAAGAAGCGACCGCGCAGTCGAGCCTGGTCAGCGTCACCATGTCCATTATGGTCTTCACGCCCGCGCCGGGATCACCGACCATCTCGCCGATCGCGTTGACGAACTCCACCTCCGACGAGGCGTTCGAGCGGTTGCCGAGCTTGTCCTTCAGCCGCTGGAAGCGGAAACCGTTGCCGGAGCCGTCGCCCAGGATGCGCGGGACAAGGAAGCAGGACAGCCCCTCCGGCGCCTGACCGAGCACCAGGAAGGCATCCGACATCGGCGCCGACATGAACCATTTGTGGCCGGTCAACCGGTAGAACCCGCTTCCCGTGCGCTCCGCTCTGGTGGTATTGGCGCGCACGTCGGTGCCGCCCTGCTTCTCGGTCATGCCCATGCCGAGTGTCAGCCCGGCCTTCTGCACCGGCGGCTTCTGCGTCTGGTCGTATTTGCGTGTCGTCACGCGGGGCGCCCATTCGCGGAAGAGTTTCGGGCTCGCCATCAACGCCGCCAGCGACGCGCTGGTCATGGTGATCGGGCACAGGTGCCCGGTCTCGAGCTCGGCGGTCAGATAGAAGCGCGCCGCCCTCACCTGATGGCGGCGGCCGATCTCAGCATCGCCGTTTTCCCAGACGGAAGAATGCAGGCCACCGGCTATCGAGCGGCGCATCAAGGCGTGATAGGCCGGATGATATTCGACCAGGTCGAGGCGCCGGCCCTGGCGGTCATGCGTCCGCAATTTCGGCGTGTCGGTGTTGGCGAGGCGGGCAAGCTCCTGCGCCTCCTGCGTCATCACGAACCGGCCTAGCCCGTCGAGATCCTTGCGCACGGGGTCGGAAAAACGCTCGGCAAGCTGGATGAGCAACGGATCGCCCCGCCATGCGTTGCCGCCCGTCAGCGGCGGCGACTGGTTGATCACCTCGTCGGTCACGCGTCTTCCTTACATTCCCAGGCCGCGATCACGAATCCGAGGCCATCCGGCCTTATAGCCCAAGCGTTACGGCACGCGCGACGAAAATACCGGGGAGAACGCCCGCAATCCAAAGCTGGCGCTTGCGGCAGGCCGGACCGCACCCTATAGCAGCGCCTTGAGATGACCGACGCTTCGTCCCTCCCGCTCTTTCCCCACCGCCATCTTCTGGGCATCCGCGATCTTTCCCCCACCGATATCGAGATGTTGCTCGATCGCGCCGACCGGGCCGTGTCGATCTCGCGCCAGCCTGAAAAGAAGACCTCGACGCTGCGCGGCCGTACGCAGATCAACCTGTTCTACGAGGCATCGACCCGCACGCAGTCTTCCTTCGAGCTCGCCGGCAAGCGTCTTGGCGCCGATGTCATGAACATGTCGGTGGCGAGCTCCTCGGTGAAGAAGGGCGAGACGCTTATCGACACGGCAATGACGCTGAACGCCATGCGGCCCGACATTCTTATCATCCGCCATCAGTCGGCGGGTGCCGCCGCCCTGCTCGCCCAGAAGGTGGGGTGCTCGGTGGTCAATGCCGGCGACGGCGCGCATGAGCACCCGACGCAGGCGCTGCTCGACGCGCTGACCATCCGCCGCGCCAAGGGGCCGCTGTCGAAGCTGATCGTGGCGATCTGCGGCGACATCCTGCATTCGCGCGTCGCCCGCTCCAACATCGTGCTGTTGAATGCGCTCGGCGCGCAGGTGCGCGTCGTGGCGCCCTCGACGCTGCTGCCCTCCGGCATCGACAGGATGGGCGTGATCGTCGCGCGCTCGATGGCCGAGGGCCTGAAGGACGCCGACGTCGTGATGATGCTACGCCTGCAGCGCGAGCGCATGGAAGGCGCCTTCGTGCCGTCGATCCGCGAATATTTCCGCTATTTCGGCCTGGATGCCGAAAAGCTGAAGGCTGCCAAGGACGACGCGCTCGTCATGCATCCCGGGCCGATGAACCGTGGCGTCGAGATCGCCTCCGAGATCGCCGACGGACCGCAAAGCGTCATCCAGGAACAGGTGGAGATGGGGGTCGCCGTACGCATGGCGGTCATGGAGGCGCTGCTTGATCCGCGCCGCAACCATGAGGGGCGCGGCGCATGAGCGTGACCGTCTTCAGCAAGGCGCATATCGTCGACCCGTCGCGCGGCGTGGATGAGATCGGCAGCGTCATCGTCGACGGCCGCAAGATCGTCGCGGCCGGAAAGGCCGCATTGAACCAGGGGTCGCCCGAAGGCGCCACCGTCGTCGACTGCGCCGGCAAGACGATCATTCCAGGCCTTGTCGACGCGCGCGTTTTCATCGGCGAACCCGGCGGCGAGCATCGCGAAACCATCGCCTCGGCAAGCGTGGCTGCGGCGGCCGGGGGCGTCACCTCCATCGTCATGATGCCCGACACCGATCCTGTGATCGACAATGTGGCGCTGGTCGAATTCGTGCTGCGCACGGCACGCGACACCGCAAGCGTCAACATCTTCCCGGCGGCCGCGATCACCAAGGGCCTCGACGGCCGCGAGATGACCGAATTCGGCCTGCTGCGCGAGGCCGGCGCCGTCGCCTACACCGACGGCCGCCACACGATCGCCAACGCGCTGGTGATGCGCCGGGCGCTGACTTACGCCCGCGATTTCGGCGGCGTGATCGCGCATGAAACGCAGGACGCCAATCTCGCGGCGTCCGGCGTGATGAACGAAGGCCTCTATGCGAGCTGGCTCGGCCTGCCGGGCATTCCGCGCGAGGCCGAACTCATCCCGCTCGAGCGCGACCTGGCATTGGCGCGGCTGACCGGCGGCGTCTATCACGCGGCAAAGATCTCGTCGGCGATGGCGGCGGGCGCGGTAAACCGGGCAAAGACGGACGGCGCCAATGTCACGGCTGGGGTCGCCATCCACAATCTTTCGCTCAACGAGAACGATGTCGGAGAATACCGCACCTTCTTCCGGCTGACCCCGCCCCTGCGGGCCGAGGATGACCGGCTGGCGATGATCGAGGCGATCAAGGACGGCACGATCGACATCATCGTCTCCTCGCACGACCCCCAGGACGTCGACACCAAGCGCCTGCCCTTCGCCGATGCCGCTGCCGGCGCCATCGGGCTGGAGACGCTGCTTGGCGCGGCGCTTCGGCTCTACCACAATGGCGACGTGCCGCTGCTCAGGCTGATCGAGACATTGTCCACGGCGCCGGCAAGACTGTTCGGCCTGCCAGGCGGCACACTCCAGCCCGGCGCGCCGGCCGATCTCGCTGTCGTCGATCTCGACGAGCCGTGGATCGTCAGCGAAAGCGGTCTGCACTCGCGCTCGAAGAACACCTGTTTCGAAGGTGCGCGTCTTCAGGGCAAGGTCCTGCAGACCGTGGTCGCGGGCCGCACGGTGTTTTCCACATAGACCGTCCGACGCACTGCGCTATCAAATCTGCCAGGCACAGAGTTGCTTGGCGAACCCTCACGACTCTACCATTATGCCCAACTGTGCTTGAGCGGTGCCAGCTCTTGCAAATCCTGGTTGCGCAACACACATTGAATCAATCTTAGGGCGAGTATCTGGGGCGACAGGAGTATGGGGGAAATAATGGGTTACGCGATCGCGCTCGTCTTCGGCTACCTGCTTGGCTCGATCCCGTTCGGGCTCCTGATCACCCGCGCGGCCGGGCTCGGCGATGTCCGCAACATCGGCTCCGGCAATATCGGCGCGACCAATGTGCTGAGGACGGGCAATAAAGGTCTCGCCGCCGCAACGCTGCTGCTCGATGCGCTGAAAGGCACTGCCGCGGTACTGATTGCTGGGCATTTTTTGCCGGACTTCGGGCTCCTCGCCGGCTTCGGCGCCTTCCTCGGACATCTGTTTCCGGTCTGGCTCGGCTTCAAAGGCGGCAAGGGCGTCGCAACCTATCTCGGCGTGCTGCTCGGCCTTGCATGGCAAGGCATGCTCGTCTTCGCCGTCGTCTGGCTCGCGATGGCCTTCCTGTTTCGATACTCCTCACTGGCCGCATTGGCGGCGGCAGTCATCGTGCCGATCGTGCTCTATTTAATTACCACGCCGCAGATCGCCAGCCTGTTCGCTGTGATGAGCCTGATCGTCATCATCAGGCACCATGCCAACATCTCGCGGCTGCTGGCCGGCACCGAAGGTAGGATCGGGGCGAAGGGATGAGTGCTCCAGCCGCCGGCCCGCGCCTCAGCGACCGGCAGCGGCTCGCCTGGCTTCGGCTGATCCGCACGCCCAATGTCGGTCCGGCTTCGTTTCGCGGACTGATCAACCGCTTCGGCTCCGCCGAAGCAGCGCTCGAAATGCTGCCCGAATTGATGATCTCCGGCGGCGCCAATCGCATCGTCCGCATTCCCTCCATCGCCGAGGCAGAAGCCGAGCTAGACGCCGCCCGGCGCGCCGGCGCCCGCTTCGTCGGCATTGGCGAGGCCGATTATCCGCCCTTGCTGAAGACCTTGGACAATCCGCCGCCGCTGCTGGCGGTGAAAGGCGAAGGCGCGGTCTTCCGCATGCCGGCGGTGGCGATTGTCGGCGCCCGCAACGCCTCGCTGGCCGGGATCAAGATGGCGCGTATGCTGGCGGCCGACCTCGGCCGCGAAGGCTACGCCATCGTTTCGGGCCTGGCGCGCGGCATCGATACGGCCGCGCACAAGGGCAGCGTTTCGACCGGAACCATCGGCGTGCTGGCCGGCGGGCTCGATGTCCCCTACCCGCCCGAGAATGCCGGCCTGTGCGACGACATTGCCGATCGCGGCGGCGCCATCGTTTCGGAAATGCCTTTCGCCTGGCAGCCGCGCGCCCAGGATTTCCCGCGCCGCAACCGCCTTGTCGCCGGCATGGCGCTCGGCCTGGTGGTGGTCGAGGCCGCGCAACGTTCCGGCTCGCTGATCAGCGCCCGCCTCGCCAATGAAATGGGCCGGCTGGTCTTTGCCGTGCCGGGCTCGCCGCTCGATCCGCGCGCGGCCGGCTGCAACGCCCTGCTCAAGGATGGAGTCACGCTGGTGACCGAAGCTGCCGACGTGCTCGGCGCGCTGGCGCCGCTTGCCGGCACCCTGCCTTCGAGAATCGCCCCACTCGCCGAAGCCCCCGACATGTTAGCCATGCCGCCGCCCGGCGAAAACGACCGCGCCCATGTGCTGGAAGCGCTGGGGCCCACGCCGACAGGCATAGATGAGATCATCCGCCACACCGGATTGAGCGCCGCGCAGATTGCGATGGTGCTGCTTGAACTCGACCTCGCCGGCCGGATCGAGCGTCACGCCGGCGGGAATGTGTCGCTGGTCACGTGATCTGGCACGTGCGCCCGCAAGGCTGATTTCCCTACCGGAACAAATATTTCGACACTTCGGGATTGCCGCGGCGCCACATCACATTGTCGAGGAAATAGTGGTGCACGTTGATGAAGATCAGCACGATGAAGAAGAACAGGGAGGAACCGAGCACCTGTTTGTCGTAAGGGACCAGCGCGGTCAGCACGAACGGGATCAGCCAGAAGCCGAGATAGCCGAGCGCGCCGCCCCCGATGATGAATCCCAGCACCCGCCACCTGTAGCGGGGTCCGAGAACGGATAGTATTTTGGGTTCCGGATCGCTCACGGCATCCGAGACGTCGCGCTCGACATTGGTTTGGTAGCGCCAGACAACGGCCAGATATTGCAGCGAGTGGAGCGCCGGCACCACCAGCAGCCAGAGCGGGTTTATCCTCGCAATCAGGATCCATAGATAGAGCGAGGCGACATAGGCAACGATGCCGTTATACGGTAGGCCACCATTTTTTCGCCAATGCCTGGCCAGCATCAGGAGCGTAGCCGCCGTCGATCCGACGGCCGCCAGCACCGCAATGTCGGTGATCCATGAAGGCGCGGCGAAAGTGTAATACTGGAGCCCATAATACTGTCCCGCGGTCACCGCCGTGTTGGTCTGCAGCCAGGCCAGGATCCACACCGCGTAGCTGTTGACGAGCAGCACCTTCTTGTCACGGTCATCGAAGAATTTGCGCTTCAGCACAGCGTCTACCATCAGCATGCCGTAGCCTTGCTTGACGTAGTGCCAGCCGACGAAGAAGAACATTGCGTTGGCCGCGAAGCCAAGCAGGCGCACGTTCGACATTGCCGCGCCATAAGCGAAGAACAGGGTCATCATCACCGGAACGATGACGCCGGCGAAAATGTAGCGAAGCTGCAGGCTTCTGTCGTATCCTTCGCCGCGCACCTTGCGGCCGAAATTGCGATAGAAGATCTGGTAGGAATGGGCGAAATGCGGATAGTTCACCAGATAGGCAACGACGACCATCGTCGCGGCTAGCGGACCTTCATAGTCGCGCGGCACGAAAAACAGCAGCGGCAGGATCAGAAAAGCGCTGCCGCCGAGCATGAGGAAATCGGCGACCGGCCCGAAGAGATATTTGCCGCGCGACGTTGCCGGTTTGCTGGCCGTCGTCTCTACCGAAAGGTCAAGTGCCATCGTGGAGCCTCCCTCGGAGGCCCGAGCTTAACCAGGACCCTGTCCAGGAACAAGGCGACGCGGCAGGATCATTTTGTCTGGGGAAGTTCCCCGTCAGGGTGAGGCGGTCGAAGCGATCTTCATCAGCCGCTTTCTGGCCTCCGCGACCCGCTGCTGTTCCGACCTTATGCGGTCGCACAGCGCAAGATTGATCCCGACGCCGCATTCCTCGTCCAGCAGTTTCTTTGCATGATTGAGCGAAATCTCTGCGCGCTTGACGCGCTGTCTGGCCCTGGCCAGTTCCAAGTTCAGTACATCCACTGTATCCGCATCCCAAATTGCGGTCCCTTCCGGGATTGAACGGGCGCGAATAATTATTGTTCCGAGCGCCAAGGGCATCAAGCTGGCCAGTAATGACGCAAAGCGCGGCTATTTCCTAAGCAGAGGCCGAACTGAATCCCTCACCTGCTCTGTGAGGTCATCCTCAAGGCGCCATCGCCTGCGAACCCGGGCCCGTTTGTTGGGCTTGTACTCGGTAATCTCGCGCTGCGCCTTGGCGATGGGCATGGCGAACATCGAGGGTTCCGTCCGGAGTCCCCCGGACTCCATCCAGAAACCGTCATAGTCGGCGGAGATGCGGCGGCGCAAACTGTAATCGGTTGCAAAAACATGTCCCGCATTCGAAACGGCAAAGAGGCCGGACAACCCCAAGGACCGGCTAAGAACCTGCGCCACGAAAAGGAGCACCGTTTTCGGCCGCATGCCCTCCATGGCGTTCGTCAAGACACGGGCGTCTTCCAGGCTCTGCGCGCCGGCCGAAACGCTCTTGAGGGCGCCTATCAAAAGGACCTCCCCCGCTCCTTCGATGCGCAACAGCGACCGGTCCACGATTGCCAATCCCATCTCAATGATCGGCCGGTGATCCAGACAAAGGATAAGGCGCCACTCCGCTTCCCTGTGGAGGCCCGCCTGGCCGGTCAGATCGACTGCGACTCTCCCCGCGGGTGTCGCGACGGCAGCTAGTTTCAGGCCGTCAGTGTGGCTCTCGACCAATGCGGCGTCGCCGAGCAGGCGAACCGCTGCGTTGTAGTGGCCCAGCAAGGCCGTTGCGCGATCGCCGCGCTTCAATCCCACTGTCAGATAGGGACGGACAACCTTGAGTGGGATATCTGGATAACGGTGGAGGATTGGGGCGAAGGGCTCGGCACCAAGCCTCAACCCGACGTCGGCGATATCTCCACGATAGAGCCACCGGAGGGCGGCCCATTTGACCGCATGAACCCGCTCGTTAAGCCTGCGGCGGAAAGCGGAAGGCGCTCGCCTGCCCCGACGTGACGACACCACTGCCCCATAATTCTATTCGGCGCGACACCAAGATAATACTTCTGTGGTGATCGCCGATGGCAAGACTTCAAGGACGGCTAGATCCGTTCATCGGAACCAGTTCTGCTGCTCAATCGCATGCTCGAACCAAGCCGCGAGCCCGCCCTATCGCGAACCGCATCCCCAGGCAATTTACAAAAATGTAAAGAACAGGCGGAAAGCGTAGCGACAAATGTGAGTCGGACACTTTGCCCTTCCCGAGAGATGGGTGACAGTTCATTCCGGATAGATGGGTTACACTTTTGGCCCTTTGCAAGGAGAGCAA
>NZ_JARTVT010000031.1:0-73510 GCF_029625685.1 Mesorhizobium sp. WSM4976 | reverse complement strand
CATGACGCCCTGGATCATGAACGTAACAGATGACCAGGATCGGCTCCTGTTCACTCTTCAATTCGCCGCGAAGGTGCCATCAGGAGAGGCCTTTTACATTCCCCGAGAACGTGAAGCAAAAAAACCGCAGGGCGAAACCCACGGGCAGGTGCTGGAGTAGCCGGGAATGCACAAAAGTGGCCAGGAGGGCCGATGTGAAAACAACGAAGTGCTTGGATGTTCCGTGAAGACGATCACCTCGTTCCTCAGTCGTAACACTCGGTGAACGAACGTCTTAGCCGAAAGCTCATAGGTCCGGCTCATGAAACCAGTTGGTGAGAACTTCATTTATAGGTGCCGGCGAGAATAGTCCCTTCATCGTTACTCTCCTAGGTCTTCAGTTGGCGCGAACGTATGTGTCCGCCGGCCCAGGTTTTTGAGGGGGCGTTCATATCCTGAGGTTCCCAGTCCTCGCGACTATCGACATTGCCAGCGCGCCCTGACGAGATCCGCGGAAGCTCCACAGCTATTTCGGCGCTTCGGTTTGGCGCATCACCCAACGAGGCGTGCGTCCCCTCGCGCACAGCCTGCTTCGGCACTCGGCGGCAACGAGGATTCCTACTACAAGATGTCTCGCGAGACGTTAGGTTTACGCGCCGGGCTACTACCCATCGGCGCGGAGGCAAAGGGCCACTCCAAAGTGTGCGTGGCCTTGGAGCAACTTAGATCGCCCGGAGGTCGCCTGCAGACGATTTTCCCGTGCGTCGGTCTTGTTGGATCTCATAGCTGACCTTCTGGCCATCAGCGAGGCTTCTCAACCCAGCACGTTCAACGGCAGAAATATGAACGAAAACGTCCGCACCACCGGCGTCGGGTTGGATGAACCCAAAGCCCTTTGTTGCATTAAACCATTTCACAGTACCTGTAGCCACGCCACTATTCCTTTCCTGGCAAGCCGGGCAATCCTGGCCCGCGCAGCCAATCTAGCCATCGCCCTGGGCAGGTCAATGGCGTGATTGTCCGAGCCTACTGCCTTCATATACGGGCCGGCACTTGGCGATCTCAATCGATCACCGACCAGCGAACTGGAAGCGGACGAGCCGCACCCGATGGCTGCGCGATGGCACCTACCTCTGACTCATTGTATATTACCGCTAGCTAACCGGCCAGGGAATGTCGGCTGATACCCTTGAACTGCCGTTTTCCCTGTATAGGCACTGCGATCGCAGCAAGCACGCAAGCTAAGTGGCCGGGGGACGTTGGGCGGGATCACAACGTACCTATCGTGGCATTCACGACGGAAAGCTCCGCCTGATAGACCTTCGCTGCGTCGCTTACGTCACCATGGTACGGCTCGACGCTGACGATGCATGTATGTGCCGAGCACCCTTGCCCGAATTTCGACGTTGGCACATCCATGGTGAGGATGTTGGATTGCCGGAAATATCGAGGCCGGCATTTCCCATTGGAGTGAACCACGCGCCCGTGGGAAGGAAAATGACGCCCGGGCGGACACTTTCGGTGAGCTCGGCCGTAGCCAAGCACTGGCCACGGCTGTTCCACATTCTGATGGTTTGGGCCTGCTTGATGCCAAAGCGAGTTGCATCCGCCGGGTTGAGACTTGCTATTTCGCGGCCGTTTTTCTTTCTCAGTCTGCTGGCCGGAGCAGTCTCGAGCTGCGAATGGAGACGCCCCGCCGGCTGGTGAGAAATCAGGTGCAATCCGTTTTCGATGTCCGCGCCGCCGAGCCATTCGTCCGGTTCGATCCAGGCAGGATGGGCGAGGCAGTCGTCATATGCCAATTTCTCCAGTGTTCGGCTGCCGAGAACGATCTTTCCGGATTCGGTCTTCAACGGTGCTGCATCGCCTGGCGATAACCTCGAACACGCTGCCGACTTCCTCGTAAATCTCGCTGACGTCGATGCCCTCTCGGTCCGCAGCTTCCATCACTTGGTCGGTTAGATCGCTTAACGCGGTAGGGTCATCCGTCACCATTTCGGGCAAATGCTCTGCCATCCAACGCTCGAGGAAATTGGCGCCGCGCGTGCTCATTTTTTCATAAGCGGGAGCCGCATATTAGGTTCCGCTGATCTTAGTTGGACCTTGAACCTTCTCTTTCGGGGAGCGTTGCCATTGGATTCAGGAGTTTTCCGATGGCGCGCTTTCAAATCGAAGAGATCTATGGCGACCGCATCGTTGCCACGACATCTGCAGAGGCACCAGATGCGCTCAGCGCCGCAGAGATCCTGACGGGGAAGGCGATCTGCACCAAGGCCTTGCAAGAGCACTGGTTTCGGGTGGTGAACGAACGCGAAGGCACCGTCCACGAATTCAGCATTGCAGAGGAGCCGCCAAAGGATTTTGCCAAATGATGAACTGCTTCGGCGCAAAGCCCGGCTCGCAGATCGAGGGTGACACAGGATTATGCGAGCCGGGCCTAGCCGCCGACACCTATTCCGGGGGGAAGTGGTCCAAACTCGGCGGTAGGTTAAAGGTTGGTCGATAACCCTTCATGCTGCAATGAGGACTGAGGTCCCATCACGCTACCTGCTATGGTCTATTCGGTACGTGAAAGAGCCCACCTGCCATGCGCGCTCGACGGGCCCTTTATCGAGCGCGAACCTTGGATTGCGGAAGGCACCCACCCGACGCGACGCGCTTGGAAAGGAAGCAGCCTAGCGCGCCGGCTGATTAATCAACCTCACCCATAGATCGATGTTCCATTAGCGACCACCTGACTAAGCCGGTGGCAACGCCAGAGTCATGGTACGGCGATGAGCAGCATCAAGCCCTGCGCTACGGTTGCGATCACCGCAACAGTGCGCAAGCGCGGGACCGAGGATCGGATCAGCGTATTGATCTCTTCCTACCACCAGCCGCATTCGATTGTTGACACCACGCCGCACATCAGCAGCGGGCAGAAGATCGAGCCAACCGGCGAAGTCCTGCGCGTCGATGGTGACACCGTGACGAGTTGGCGGTAGGGATCTCGGCATCACGGTCAAGCACAGTGCCGTGCGGCTCGTCACAAGCCATGTGGCGCCGAAGGGCAAAAAATGACAGGGCGCTCGGGCAAACTTACGCCGCAGGATGCCAAGCGCATCCTTGCTGACCTGCGGAGGAAAGCCATCCTCTATCGGGGTGACGAGGAGGCGGGCGACGACCTGGTACAGTTCACCCTGGAAACCGCCATTGACGAATACGCAAGTCGGCCGGCCGATGTATCTCTTGGCCAATGGTTACATACCATCATGGCCCGGCATCTGAACTGATCGGGGTGGGCCTCGGTCGCTGACGGCAAGCTGCGACTAGCTGCGCTTGGCCTTCGCCACGCGAGCAGTCAGATCTGCCTCGTTGGTGGCTCCAGTCTGAGAAGCATGGAGCAGAAGTGATGCCAGCCATCCCCTCCCAGTGGCATCAGCGTCAGACGGGAGAAGCTTTTTCATCACCCTGTCTAGCATGGCCATATCATCCGGGCCGATGGTTCCCTAAAGGGCTCACGCATCACACACTCCTAACGGTAGCGGCCCGCCGGCTGAGCCGACGAGCCATCTTCCCTCAAACTGTGTGCGCCCCTTTCCCTGGATGGTCCGCCAGACCCAGGAACCCCGCACAGGGAATGTCATAGAGCCGGATGAGCGTGATCGCTGTAGTTTTGCAGCCACAACGAGAGGGATTCGCAGATTCCCTGTTTCGATCTGGCCTCGCTGTTGGCTGCCATCGTTCACACCTTCGCCGGCTTCCGCATCCGTGGCGACGCAAGCGAGTCACCGTCGCTGGCGACTTTGGAGCATTCAGCGACAAGGCTTCAGCTGTTTCGCTGCGCACCTGCGCGCAAGAGCCTCGACGATGTCGCCGGTTGTGGCCGGGTGAGAATGCGTGGTGTCGGTCTTGAGTGCGGTGACGTCTGCGGCAAGCGTATTGTCCGCGCGGCGGTGATCGGGGAGCGAGAAAGCATCTTCATGCCGCGACCGTACCGCGGAAGGGTTTGCAAGCTTCCACCGAAATTGCTGCAAACTTTTAGGGCCGAATGAGATCCGTGTTGCTGGCCATCGCTTCGTCATCCGATGAAGTCAACGAGGGCTTGCTCTAGGTCAACGCGCTCGGTGGCCCTCAGGCAGTGGAAGGGGCTGCGTTCGCTCAGGCGGCACCCTTGCTCGACGCTCCGGCCAGCCGCGGCAAGAATGCTGGCGACCTTGTGCACGGCGGCTGATGGCATGGCCTGCTGAAGCGATAGGCCGAGTTCGCGAATGCGCCTGTCCCGATACGATCGTACGACCGTCGCCGACAGGTCGCGTGGCGTTGCAGCCAACTGGTCTGCCAGTCGGACCAGACGATCGCGCAGTCGGCGGGCGATGATTGAACCAAATATCGTCACCATCAGGCGACGTGCTCCGGGCAGGTTGTCCCTTATGCAACGATGGGGTGCAACCCGCACGGCTCTCGAGCGCAGAATTAGTTGCCGCGAGCCATGACCACATTGAGCGATTCAAACAATCAATGTGGTTCTGCAACCGTCTTTGCCCGGACCGGTGTCGGAGCGCATGGGCTGCAGCGAAACACCTTCCCCGCACCAGTAGGGGCTGCTGTGACCTCGGCTGCGCCCGACCGTCGCAGGAACAAAACGCCCTGGCGCCGATTGGCTTTTTTGAAGGGACCAAAACCCCTAAGGAAACGGGATGATGGTCGAACTTGTAGTTCTGGAAATGGCGGCTGCCCGGCAGCACGCAAAGCGAGCTGACCAGTCGCTGAAGCAAGCGACGGCCATGCTCGACGATAACCATGGCATCGCTGTGAGCATTGCGCTGTGCTGCCGGATCCGAAACGGGCAAGCGCGCGCGAAGGCGGCCAAGCGTCGCCTCCTGAAGATCGCCGCACAAACAACCGCGCACTGACGAGCAACAACACTCATGCAGATCGCAGATTTTGATACCGCATCGATGCACGGAAGCCAACTGTTCCGCGATGCCGGACGGCGATGCTCGTGGTCCGGGTCCTGCACCAGATGCAGCGGACTGCGGCCGCGGTCGACGACGTCGAGGACGCACTTGAGGAGTTTGCAGCAGCCACGCGCCGGCCGGTGACACCACTTCACCCGGCCGGGGACCGGCGAAACGCTCGGGCTTTAGCCCACGCGACGGGCGCGGCGCATAGCCTATCGGTTTCGGAGGGAGGCATTCGCCTCGCGCTTCCGGGCACCCGCGCACCATTCCCGTTCAAGCACGTTCGCCACGAGGTCGGCGGCTGGTGTGCGCGGCGCGGCATGCGTCGCAATATGTTCGATCAGGAACTGAGGTTCGGGCATACGCTCGGCGGCTTCAGGAAGCATGCGAGAGTGCATGAGACCGCCGCGGCGCGCTAGCACATGCCCTTAGCGACTTCCTCGATCAGTTTAGCCACGAAACTGCGAAACCGCTCGTCGGACCTGTCTCCTATATTTCCGACATCCTCGGCCACCATGCCGGGTGAAGAAACCGACACCTCCCCACTGAGCTGTACGTTGACGGTGAATGTCCTTCTGGCTGCCTTTTTCAATCCTGGCTTTCGGTAGATTTGAAACCGAACGGAGGGCGTCAACGCTTTGACCTGGCGGCGCGGTGCGGTGTCTATGTCGATGGCCATCTCGCCCGCCACGTCCGCTTTGGCTGCTTCCAGCGAGGCAACAACGACATCGTTCAGCCAAGTCCTGGCCTCAGTGCCAAAGTCTGCCATTGGGACATTGGCATCCTCCCCCTGCTGGCTATGGGCTTTCTTGCCGCGCTCAAGCGCCTCTTTGAACTTAGCCATCCTAATCGCCTCCGACTTTGTCAGCGCCTGAAGCTGATCTTCAGATCGGCCACGGCTCTGTCAAAAAATAGAACGCGTGCTATCGAAGTGCGTTGCATGGCTTGAATTCTGCGCCTGCCGCGGCCTGTCGTCGACCGGCCTCGCTCACCCGAAGATCGCTGCTGACAGGGGTAACCGGCTAGCGGTGCGGCAAAGTTGTGCGTCCACCGCGGCATGAGCAACTAGCGGCGCCCGTCCCGCTTATCGGTCCTTGAAAATTGATTCAGCTTACCAACGAATTCGCTTGTCCTAAAGGAGGTAGGTGCTTCCTTGATCGCGCCCGTTCGGGGGTACACTCGCGGCCTAGTGGCGCTGGAGGCTCGACAGGTCAATGGCCATACCAAAAATGCAAGTCGCGCAGGTCGAGGACGGCATGCACCTCGCGCCGATGGCGACCGAAGCTCGCCCTGCTCCGTCGCGATCGAGGCAACAAGACATTGATCGGATGCCGCTGGCCGCGCGGCTCCGACGGGTTCGAAAGCTGCAGTCTGCTTCCGGCCAGCTTGATCTCGTGGCGGGAGCGATGACGTAGACGTGATCGGGCGCATCAGCCCCTCTGCAGAATCAGCGCTCGCCGCTGCCGGTTGAGATCGCCATCCGGTCGTGACGTCTGTCGAAGTGCTAGGGGACCGCTTAGCCGAGAAGGCAGGCATCACCCAGGCGCAAGCCGAAAATCGTATCGAACGGTTCAGAACCGACTGGAATCGCTGCGCCGCGAATTTCACCACCAGTTTAAGCGCGACCATAAAGCATATGATGATCGCCGCCGCGCATCCGGCGCACCGTCGCCCGCATGCAGTCAATCGAGCCGATGGTCGGCGATGTTCACCCTGTCGACATTCACCTCACTCGTCCTGATGGCACCGTCGCCACTGCCAGGCTGATCGGCTTCTTTCGGCATGCTTCTCAGAAAAAGATATCGCCGATCCGCCTCACATCCGTGATCAGCCGCTCGGTCTGCTCCCTGGCCTAGCTCGATGCCGAGGCCGGTGATGAAGGGATCGACCTGGTAATCTCTTACGGCCGGCCGAGATACCGCCGTATCGCGACAAGCTCGCCGGGCGAGCCCTTGCGGGGAGAGCCCGCATAGGCCCAGACACAATTCAGAAACGCGCCAGAAAAACACCAGAAATCATTCGGGCGTAGAGTGCCTTTGAGAGGGTCGGTCATCGGCTGCAGCACTGCAGCACTTGTTCGGATTGGCGACAAGAGATGCTTAGGTTCTCTATCAGTTTGATGGGCGCGTTGCTCGGGATCTCGCTCGTCACCGGCGCCGTTGAAGGCGGCAATGCAAAGATTGAGACAACCCGGTCCGAGCGCTGCGCCGCTCTCAGCCGCCAAGTTGACGAAGCCCTCGAAACCCATGCCGCAGCAACACAGGTCACTGCGGCAAAAGCGCTGCAAAGAAAGGGAACACGGTTCTGTGCCAGTAAGAAGGAGGCACAGGGAGTCCGGATGCTCGCAAATGCTTTGAAGCTGCTTGGCGTGACACCGATCGATCCCGATACGGTGCCGAAAACCGACCTGCATAACAAGGAGAAAAAGCCATGAAAAAGTCCCTCCTCTCCGCCCTTGGCCTTGCGGTTGCTCTTGCCTTTTCCATGCCAGTCCTGGGCAACGCAGCCGCCACCAAGACGACCGCTCCGGCTGCCTCGACCGCCACGACACCGGTCCCGGCGGCAACTACGATGGAGAAGCCGCACCAGAAAGACGTGATGGCTTGCAAACCGACCAAGCATCACAAGTGCCCCGTCAAGCACAGGAAGCATAGAAAGCATAGGAAGCATACTGCGAAGGCTGCGGCCCCCAAGAACGCTTACTAAGCCCGCTCTGGTTGAAAAAGACCGTCCCATCACCTTTACTGGGACGGTCTTCTGTGGATTGACGTGGCCCGCCGCCCAAGGAGGTCGGCCGCAAAGTTAATCTTTATGACTCCGAAGCTCGAGAAATCTCAATCACAACTGGCTTCCGACACAGGTCAATTGGGTGAGACACAGGCGGAGCTCGACCAAACTCTAAGCGACAAGCGTAAGGCAGTGGAACAACTCCTCGCCGATTATGCCGGAAACTGGCTGACGCAGAAAAGCATGGCGATGATGAGGCCCAGGCCGTCAACAAGGCCGAAGCTCATTTGGCCCACACGAGGCCTACCGCGCCAGTCGACGAAACCGTTCAAGATCTCGCCGCGACTCAATCGGCCAAGTCTTCACCACCGGCCAGCAGATCATGACCAATAGGCCACGAAACCGCGCCTCCAAGTGGAAGCCCTGGTTCCCAACACCGACATCGGATACCTGAAACTCCGCTAGGCCTCTGTCATCAAGGTCGACGCCGTCCCGTTCACCCGTTTCGGCACCATCCGCGGTCATTTCGTCCGTATCGTGGCGGAGGCCACGCGGCAGTTGGCCGACGCCGTCTCGTCGGCCAATGAGGCCGCAGCTCCCGCCGGCGTGTCGCCCGGGCAGGCTTTTTCCGATCACCATAGCGCTCGGTCAGAACAGCATTGCCGTCGACGGTGCCGACTTAGGATTGTTCGATGGGCATCAACGATAACGACTGCTTCGCGCGTCGTGTTAGTCGCGGGGGCAAGATCTGCAGTTGCCTAATGACATCAGAGACCAGGTTTGTTGGCTTAGAGGATCGCCGGTTTTGGGAGATTTCATGCTATTTGCCACAGAGCGAGAGAAGCTGGCTTTCAGGAGCTACAAGAAGCGCATGAGCCTCGCTTGCCGGCATTGGACGTCCAAACAACCATCCTTGGACATCAGTGCAACCATGCTCCTTGATCAACCGATATTGGTCCTCTGTCTCGACACCTTCCGCGGTGGTCGTCATGCCAAGTGTCGCACCGAGGTCGGCGACAGCCTTGACGATCGCGCGGCTTTCGCTGCTCTCGCACATCAGGCTTACGAAGCTGCGATCGATCTTGATCCGGTTGAACGGAAACGACCTGAGATAGCTCAGTGATGAATAGCCGGTCCCGAAATCATCCATTGCGATTCCGATCCCTAGCTCACGCAAGCTGTGGAGGGTTTTGATGGTGTGCTCATTGTGTGCGAGCAGCACTGACTCGGTAATCTCGAATTCAAGTCGCGACGGGGCTAGCCCTGAGGCCGCGAGTGCCGAAGCAATTTGGAGCGGCAGCGACTGCTGCTTGAATTGGGCCGGCGAGAGATTGACGGCGATGTTGATATTCGAGGGCCATTTTGCCGCATCGGCGCAAGCTTGTTGCATGATCCATTCACCGAGGCCCTGAATAACCCCGGTTTCCTCAGCAAGCTGTATGAATTCGGAAGGTGGCAGCAGACCAAGACGCGGATGATCCCAACGCACCAGCGCTTCAAATCCGGTAAGTCTCGACGTACTGGCGTCATGTATCGGCTGATAATGCAGCACAAACTGTTTGTCCGCTACGGCAACCGCCAGCTCAGCTTCGATCTGCCGGCGCTTCTGCAATCGCGCATCCATCCCTTGTTCGAAGGATCGGTACGTGCCGCGGCCTTCCGCCTTCGCCTTGTAAAGTGCGAGGTCGGCTTTGCGGATCAGGCTTTGAGAATCTTGCCCGTCTTCGGGGAAGACTGCGATGCCGATGCTGCTGCCGATGTTGATCGTATGACCCTGGATCGGGAATTCGCCAGAAAGGGCGTGAATGACGCGGCTTGCCAGCGCGCCAGCCTGTCCATCGCCGTCGAGCAGCAGCTGAAGGACGACAAATTCGTCGCCGCCAACCCTCGCGACCATGGCGGTTTCTCCAGCCTGCTGCTTCAGCCGTTTCGCCACGGCAATGAGAAGCTCATCTCCCACCGGATGCCCGAGATTATCGTTGACCGGCTTGAAGCGGTCCAAGTCGATGCAATGGACGGCGAGCTTTTCGCTCCCTCTGAGACTCCTCAGCGCCTCGTCCATCGTATCCGCCAGCAGACCGCGATTGGGCAGGCCAGTCAGCAGGTCATGCGAGGCAAGGTGCTGGATCTCGGCTGTGCGCTCCTCCACCCGGCGCTCTAAGGTCTCGGCAGCACTGGCCTGCATCGCTATCGTCCGTCCGATCACATACCAGCATGTCAGCGCAAGTAGTGTGACGATCAATATTGCCCCATAGCCCGCGAACTCGAATTCGCGGACCGACTGGGCGTCCGCGTTGGCTTCGAACCTGCTGTTGGGAAAACCCGCCCAGAGATGCCATGCGCTTCTCGGATCATTGAGTTGGAGGGAGATCACTTCGGAATAGATCAGGTTGGGGTCAGGCGCCGTGAATGAGCGGGACTCGGCGGCCAAGGATGTCGACAGCCGATGCTGGTCGGATTCAAAACCGTAGCTCGAATTGACGATCACATAGTCGCTGTTGGGCAGAAGCTTCCTCAACGCCGAGGTGAGCATGATGGCCGAAACGGAACCGCGCAGGCTGCCGTCGACTGCGAAAACCGGAACCGAGAGAATAAAGCCGGATCGATCAGCATCATCGCCGGTGTGGATGAAGTCCGTGTTGTCGCACGTAATCAATTCCTTGGTGCCGATGATCGGCACGTTTAGGCCGTCAACGTTGCTCGAATTGGGATAGTTGGCCTTCAGCCAAGCTAGCTGTTTCGCAAGCTCATGGTACTCGTATGTCTCGATCTCCTCGGCTGGTCGGGTGCGTGAATGCTCGTCCAATCTGGTCAGTTTTTTGGAAGGATCGAGTTTTGTCCCATCCCTGGCGTTCACGATCAACTGATCGAATTGGAGGATCGGCTCCTCGAGCTTGCCTGTCACCGGATCGTAGCGGTCGGGGTCGAAATCCAGGGGCAGGAAGTAGACCTCGGAGATGGAGACGTTGTTGGCCAAGTTGTTGTAGATTTGCTGGATCGTGGCGCGGCCCTCGTCGCCTAAGTTCGTGCCATGCCGGTCCAGGTTTCTAACGCTTGGCAAATAAGCCAGGGTTCGAACGTTCTCGTAAATCGCTCGCAACGCGTCTTCGACTGTCTTGGCCGTCGCTTTCGATGCCGCCTGAGAATTTTCGATGTAGCGGTCCCTAGCCAGCGCAAAGTCCCGCTGCGAGTCGATGTGCAGGGCCACGAGCATTGCCGCTCCGACCAGTAGGATCAGCACAAATCCAGCCACGCGCCTTAAGGCGTTCATGCGACCTTGTCCCCATCAGTCGGCAGACATTAGCGCCGTCACAGTTTCGGAAGCGCTAATGTGCAATGGTTCGATTGCCGTATTGGGGTGGAAAGCGCCCCTTCGGCGCACTAGACTTAGGGACTATGCTGGAGCCGCTGGGATCAAACTTGTGGATTGCGGATGGCGGAATCGTCTCGTTCAAGGGATTCGATTATCCGACGCGCATGGCAGTCGTTCGTCTTGCCGACGGGGGCCTGTGGTTGTGGTCGCCGGTCGAAAAGACGGCTGCGATTGAGGCTGAGATTCGAGCGCTCGGGCCTGTTCGGCATATAGTCAGCCCCAACAAGTTGCACTACCTGTTTCTAGGCGAGTGGCAGGCCGCATTCGCGGGTGCGAATTTATGGGCGACGGCTGCGACAATCGCCAGGTGCAAGGGACTCTATTTTTACAGAAAACTCACTGACGAGCCGCCCGCCGAATGGAAAGAGCAGATCGACCAGTTCTATTTCACCAATTCGCCATTCATGGACGAACTGATCTTCTTTCACCGCGGATCGCGGACTGCCATCATCGCGGACCTGTCACAGACTTTCAGCGAGACGTTCTTGAAACGCCATTGGCCTTGGTGGATGCGGCCAATCGCAAAACTTTCTAAAATGGTCGAAGGATGGGGCTATCCGCCGATCGACTATCGGATGAGTTTCCGCAACCGCGCAACCGCGCGCCCAAAGATTCGTGAGTTGATCGGAAAGCATCCCGAGCACGTCGTCGTGGCCGATGGCGAGGTTGTCAGGACCGGTGGCGAAGCCTTTTTACGGCGTGCCTTTTCATGGCTGCTCCGGTAGTCGCAACGTCGACAATCGGCGATCGCCGAATGGCAACTATTCGCACCTTCCACAATATGAGGTGGTCGTCTTCCGGCCCCAAGCTGACGCTGGGCTGTTCTACAATCGATCCTCGACCGCGTTCCTGGACGCTTTTCGAAATTTGTGGGTCGCGCCGCTCGCCGAATTCGGACGCTTGTGGACGAAGTAGGAAGCTAGATTCTGTTTTAGGATAGATTTGAAGGCATCGAGTTCCTAGGTCCGTCGGAGGCACTGTTGCGACGGCCTGACTTGCTGAACGGCCCCCAATGCCGCGGGGGGCCCCGTGTTGTGGTTGCGTCGTGACGGACTGCGGTCCTAGAGCAACAAGGAACTGCTTGCGTTAGGCGTTAGCCCCGGGATTGGGACCGAAAAGCGTGGTCAGATGGACGACCGCGAAATCGGCCAGAGCGGCTTCTACCGCATAAATTGCGGTCCCGCAAACCGAGCAAAATGCCCTTGTGATGAACTGACTCGTCAGCGGATCAGTGTACAGGCTATAGCGTCCATTGACGACTATCGTGGATAGGTCGGCCAGGGCGCGGGTTCTTGGATGGAGCCACCCGCGGCATTCCGGGCAGTCACATTCTGAAATCGAATCCTCCTGCAAGTCGCAGCTGAACGTCGTCTGCCCGCACTCACATTTGCCTTTGAAGCCCATCAGCATCCCTGTGACCCGTGTACTGCCAGCCTTTGATCCACTTCGCCCTTCGACATCAAAACATCGGCATCGGCCAAACTAAGTCTGTCAGAAAAGCTAACGCTTGTTCCTGTGGTAGTGACGCTGCGCCTTCGCTCGGTTCCCGCACACCGCCATGGAACACCAACGCCTCCTTTTGGTGGCGGAGGTGTCCAGAAAGAGCCAGCTACAGGTTTCGCACTGCCGGATGTTCTGGCTGGCGGCGTCCGTGATCAGCATCGACGCCGCGATGGCCAATCTGAATTGTACAAGTGAAAGTCCCGCCTCGTCTGGAGCAGAGTACCATCGCAGTTGAGAAACGCCGGGAAGCAGACGGGCGCGACGCAAAGCCGATCGAAAGCTCATCTCGACAGCCGAGCGGTCTGATTCAGCCGGCGTGCTACCGCTCATCGTCGATGTTATCAGTCGGTAAAGGCTTTCTCGCTGGTCTCTAAGCTCCTCAAGACAGCGCTGTGCCAGATCCGGCCCATCGGCGGCGAGTTCTCGAAGAACACCACACTCCTCGCTGTCGAGAACCTCAGCGGCGACAGCCCAGGTTAAAACGTCTGAATATGTGCGCAAACGCTCAAAATCTCGGGCTTTGGTGTCTCCACCCTGCGTGTTCAGGAAGTCGAGGACCTGATTGCCCCCGATAAACGACCTAGACGTCCATTTATCCAATAGTTCTGCCATGTGCCGATCGCCTCAAGCTTGTTCGTGATCGAGAAGGTTTCGAGCGCTGCTGCTCCTGCCTTTTGCTGCAGGAGCCCGTCGGAACTGGCCACGCGATCATCAAATCCAAAACCGTGGTCCAGCTCCGGCAGCTGATGATTTTTCTGCATCACACGATCATTCCTTTTGATTTGCGAGATGCCGCGCTATCAGTCTACCTAACCGAAAGATCATCGCAAAGAGGTTAGAAAATGGCAGGGGAACTTGCAAGCGCTTGGCCGCTCTCGGAGACGTTCGACTATAATGGGCAGAAAATCCGCTACGGGGTGGTTGGGGAGGGCGCACCCCTGGTCTTGGTCCACGGAACCCCGTTCAGCTCTGCCGTTTGGCGGCGGATCATTCCCTATTTCGCCGACCATCGACGGGTCTATTTCTACGATCTCCTCGGCTACGGGCAATCGGAGATGCGGGACGGGCAGGATGTGTCACTCGGAGTGCAGGACAAGCTCTTCGCGGCCCTGTTGCAACATTGGGACCTTGAAGCGCCTGACGTCGTAGGACACGATTTCGGTGGCGCCACGGTGCTCCGCGCTCACTTGCTTGGAAAAAGAGACTATCGGTCGATGACCTTGATCGACCCTGTCGCCGTGGCGCCGTGGGGAACTCCGCTCATCCGGCACGCCCGACAATATGAGAATGTCTTTGCCGGTCTGCCCCGATATGTGCATGAGGCCATTGTCCCGGCCTACATCTCGGGAGCGGTACACAAGCCACTCCCGGCAGACACCATGTCGCTTTATGCAGAACCGTGGTTCGGGGATGTGGGTCAGAAGGCGTTTTACCGGCAAGTCGCTCAGATGGACGAGCGCTATACTGATGAAGTTGAGCCTAGATATGCTGAAATCCGATGCCCGGTAACAATTCTTTTGGGGCGAGGAGGACAGGTGGATTTCCGTCGAGCATGGCCGCACGCTGGCTAAGAAGATCCCTGCTTCGGTTCTCAAGATCATACCCGGCGCGGGACATATCGTCCAAGAGGATGCGCCGGAGGCTATCGTGGCGGCACTCCTCGGCTTTCTTCCCAGCATTAAGTGATGGATTGGGGGTGGGTGCACCGCTAGGTCGCCAACCCGATTGGCCATCTCGCAAATGCGGCGCGCTCGAGAGATTCTGAATGCCCCAGGATATGGACGTCACCAAGCTCCTGTCCGTACGGCTTCGACCGGGAAGCGATTTGCTGGCCGAGGGCCGCCAACTGGCACGCGATTGGTCGGTTGGGAAGACCGCGTTCCTTGAATTGGTCTGCGCACCAAGCGAGGCCGAGTACAAACGGCGGATGGCCGCGGCAGGGCACATCATGCAACACGCTCACATCGGCTTTCGGGGTGTGGAGCGCACGCTGGACGCCATCCGGGGCGTCCATGAAAGCTGCGCGGCGAATGGCGTCATCATCCACCGCTTCGGCATTACACTGGATTGGTCGATGGGATATCCAGCGGCTGAGCGACGTGGGCGGCGACGGGGCACCGGGATCGTGCTGAATGGAGCCGAGGATTTTGCCAGAATAACAAACGCGGCACCGGCCGCGGCTCACTTCGGCGATTTCATGCTCGGGCTGCCTGGCGCGTTAGACAACGTGCGGCACGCGCTGGCGGCAGGCGCAACCGCAATTGGCAATCTAGGCCAATATTTTACCTTTCGACTCCCCGACTGGGACGACGACGTCGCCACGACTGAGGCGACCGTGACGGCAATGGGCTTGATTGCCGCGCAGGACGTCGAGGTGCTCATTCACTCGAACCTTGATGACGGGTTCGCCGGATTGTTCTCGGACATGACGTGCGCGCTCGGAATGGCGCTCATCGAGAAATATATCGTCGAAGACCTCATTGGGGGTCGTCTGAGCCATTGCTACGGCCATCACTTCACCGCACCTCTCTCTCGCCTGGCCTTCCACAGGGCTCTAGCCAACGTTTCCAGCACGACCGGCACAATGATTTTCGGCAACACCGTCAGCTATCGCTCCTCTCCGAGCGGAAACTTTGCGAGCTTGTCCAATTACCTCCAGGCGGACATTTGGGCGCTCACCCGCCAGCATACCGGCCACGCCATCAATCCCGTCCCCGTGACGGAGAACGAGCGCATCCCCGATGTCGAAGAGATCATTGACGCACAGATATTCGCTGCACGCCTTGTGGAGCACGCAGCCGCCTCTCTCGACATTCTGGATCTGCAGGCAATCGATATCGCAGCTGAAAAGCTCATCGCGGGCGCCCGGACATTTGAGCGCAATGCCCTTCAGGGGCTCGCCGCCATCGGCGTGGATATTGAAGATCCTGCTCGACTGATGCTGGCTATTCGGCGGCTCGGACCACGGAGGCTTGAAACGCTGTACGGCGCCGGGCGCTCAGATCCTGCGACGCCCGGGGGGCGGCACCCGCTAATCGCCGCGGAATGGGTAGCCGAACTCAACGAGGATGCCGCGCACTGGCTCACGCAAGTCCCCGAGGAAATCGCGATACGCCTTTCCCGTTCCGGCCTGAAGGTGTGTGTGGGATGCAGTGATGTACACCAGCATGGCAAGGTCCTGATCGAGCACGTCCTCTCAGGACTGGGAATTGAGTGTATCGACGGGGGCGTCTCAGCCGATGCCGACGATCTTGTGGCCTCGGCCCTCGGCAGCGGCGCGAACGTCATCGCCATCAGCACCTACAACGGCATAGCTTTGCACTATGCGCAGGAAGTGCAAGCTGCTTTGCTCAAAGCGGGCTCGGCCATACCGGTTTTCATCGGCGGCAGGCTCAATCAGATACAAGATGATTCTAATTCGGGTTTACCGGTCGACGTTAGCCAGCACATTTCAGCCTTGGGCATCTCAGCTTGCGCGTCTCCCGGCGAGTTCATCGCCGCACTGGGCAACCTTGAGCGTCAACGGCAGGCGAATCTTTGCACGCTGCGACATTCCGCCGGCCACGTCCTCGGAGGCTCATAGCCTAGGACTACGGCTTCACCACATCCGCCGCGAAACAGCCGTCGTTGGGCGGTGCCAAAGCGGACGTGCACGCGAGATTCCGTCGCCGTGTTCTTGCCGGCTCGAGAATTGCTGTGGCGGTGTGACCGTCCTCGTCCCAACTGAGAGGCACGTGAATGCCGCAACTGCTTCGCAAGATCAGGAAGCGCTGCAGTCGAAGCTGAGACATGAGACATCGCACCCGCTGATCTAAGAAGCGTCGCGCTGAGCCGCTGCCACGAATGCCATCGGCGCTCGCAGTGACCAGACCACCCGGTCCGGATCGTACGTGACTCCGCCAATCCCGTTCAGGGCCTCCGGTGCGACCCGGTTAAGCACGACTGTGCCGAATCCGTCGTGCGCGATCGTCTTGACCTCCGGCCCGTCCTTTTCGGTCCATTCGAGATGGAAGGTGTGGGCACCGTCTTGGTTGGTGACGTCCCATGTCAGGGCAATCGAGCCCCTGTGGCCCGACAGCACCCCGTATTTGGCGGAGTTGGTACAGAGTTCATGAAAGGCGATCCCGAGATACTGAACCGCGTTAGGGGTCAGCACGATGGGAGGGCCACGCAGGGAGATGGCGTCCTCTCGGCCGAATGGTTTGGCTTGGTCCAGGACAAGGTCGGCCAGGGTGGCGCCCTTCCAATCGGCCGATACCAGAAGATCGTGGGAACGTGAGAGCGCCATGATACGCTCGCGGACCCGCTTCTCGAAAATGTCGGGGCTTTCCGAGCGCTTGTTGGTTTCCCGGATCATCGACAGGATTACCGCGTATTGGTTCTTTACACGATGGTTCACCTCGCGCATCAGCATGCGGATGCGCTCCTCGCTCTCCTTCGCGGCTGTGATGTCGCGCGCGATCTTGGAGGCTCCGACAATACGGCCTATGCCGTCGCGCACAGGCGATATGGTCAGCGAGACTGGAATGTCAGTGCCGTCCTTGCGACGGCGGACGGTTTCAAAGCTCTCGACCCGTTCACCGCGGCGGATGCGCTCGATGATCATGGGCTCTTCATCCACGTGTTCCGGCGGGAACAGCATGGTGATGTGCTGGCCAATCGCCTCCTTGGCGGTGTAGCCGAAAAGCCGCTCGGCCCCCTTGTTCCAGGTTCTGATGAACCCCTCGAGAGTCTTGCTGATGATCGCGTCGAACGAGGACTCGACCACTGCCGAGAGGTGCTGGGCAGCATCCTCGCCGCGCTTACGGTCGGTCAGATCGAGCAACATGTTGACGGCGCCGGTGAGTTCGCCGCGATCGTTGCGCAACGGGGTGGGAAACGGCATGAACGGGAAGAACGACCCGTCCGGACGTTGCCCGATCGCCTCCACACCGCGGATCGGACGATTTTCCTTCAGAGCGATAGCCATCGGACATTGGTCGTGTGGCAACTCTTCGCCATCGGGGGTGAACAGCCGAAAGGTCACGCACCACTTGTCCTGGCCGATCTTCGGCTCACGGCCCGCCAGCGCGGCCGCTGCCTGGTTGTAGTAGGTAATCTTTCCGTCGGCATCGGTCGTGTAAACCGCAACAGGCAAGGCATCCAGAACCTGGTGGAAGCGTTGCTCTTGCTGGCCGATGACTTGTTCAGCTGCTTTCAGGGGTGTCACGTCGACCGTAAAACAAAGGGTATGGATCAAGCGGCCGTCTTTGAAGTGGCCGATTGAGCTGACTTCCACATGTTTCACCGAGCCGTCGCGGGCCCTTAGCCGCGCAGGACAACGGTGGACCTTCTCGCCGTGCGCGAGTCGGTTCATGACGTCCTGAATGACGGTTTTGTCTTCGTAGAAGGCGGCGATCTCTTGCCCCATATACTCGGCACGCTCATAGCCCAACATGCGCAGTTCGGCGGTATTCACATCGACGATGCGTCCGTCCGCGTTGACGATGTGCAGGCCAACGGCGGCGTTTTCGAAGAAATCTTCGTAGTTGATGGCCGACGATGCGAAGTCGTTTGCCAGCCCAGGTGGGCTCACCTTTTCCATTGATATCCTGTCGGCAGCGTCGGCTGCGTAGAAACCCCGTCGGATGCGAATGGTTCCCTGGTGGCGTTTCGATGGGTCGACGGAGCAAGCTTGCTCATCTTGCGTATCTCTTTTGCGAACTGTTCACCTGCCTCAAGGTCGTACAGCGGACCGAAGATATGAAGCTTCCGCCTGCCGCTGACTCAAGCCGAACTTGCCGATGTGCTGGGCCTTTCTACCGTGCACATGAACCGGGTGATGCAGAGCTTGCGCCGCTCCGTGACGGCGGACTGGGTCCACCACACTGTCGCTATCCTCGATTGGAATAAGCTTGTCGACCTTGCGGGTCTCGATCCGACTTAACTGTCGCTGTTCAGGGAAGCACGTGGCCGGGATCAGGTGATCTCGATGATAGCTTTGACCTTTGCCCTGATCTTTCCGCCTTCATCGCGCACGTCGACGAAAATCTCAACGCGCTGATCATCGAAAGTTGTTTCGCTCAGCATGTCTCGAAGCGCGCGCATTGCCTCATTGCGAAAGATTCCGCGTCCGGCAACTCAACTCAGTGCCCTGATCGTCT
Organism: Mesorhizobium sp. WSM4976; assembly: GCF_029625685.1. NCBI lineage: Bacteria > Pseudomonadati > Pseudomonadota > Alphaproteobacteria > Hyphomicrobiales > Phyllobacteriaceae > Mesorhizobium > Mesorhizobium sp. WSM4976. The sequence goes on along the minus strand of NZ_JARTVT010000031.1, from coordinate 54,842 downwards.
CGCACGAAGACCTGACCGTCAACTGTCGAAATAGTATCTCGCCATGTCACCGACCCTGCAGGCGTTTTGATGTTCCGTCCTCAGCCGCCAGCCACGTCAGCCTGATATATGCCTGTCCTGCTGCGCTCGGATCGGTTCAAGGGCAGCGATGCAGCGCTCCAATTTCTGCAGCCGGGATTTGGAAGCTTGTAACTGGTAACCGACACCAATGAACCTTGCTCGCTTCTGAGCATCAGGGAGGCCAAGAAGCTCCTCTTCCAGCCGGGCTATTTCCTCCCGGACTCGTTGGGCGTCAATGACTCGCTGCTTCCGGACCCAGCTTCGGCCTCGCATACCCCGCGATTGTCCGGCTGCACCGACTGGGGTTTCCGATTTTGCAGCTGCTGGGATAGAATTGGCGGGGCTCATTTCGGAGTCTCGCAAGTGCGTCACCTGTGTCAGTCTAGCCGGTCGCGGGCCCTACGCGGCCTGTTCGCCAACCCCGGCCGGAATATGTCGCTGGAGGCCAGCTTGGCAACCCCTGTGCCCAACCCTTTCGATCTTCTCACAGGCGTCGTCGCCGGCAGGCGGCGGGGCCGCCTTGCCCGAAGGCGTCAGCGAACCCACGAGGAGGCGTTGACGAACACCATATTTGATCCTTGAATGTAGGCGAGGGGATGGGCTGGCGGAGGTCACAATGCCCCTTGGGAGAAACGTCTTCACCCCGATTGAATTGGCGCTGCTTGGCAGAGTTTTCGACCGACGGAAGGATGTGCCCGAAACAGCTGACGAACGAGAGCGGAGAGCCTCGCGGATCATCGCCTATTATCAGGCTGGCATCCACGACGAGGCTGAACTGGACGAGCTTTCCCGCAAGCCGCTCGGTCGTTAGCGGAAAAGCTGGGATCTCTGGTTATGATCGATCCGCCTGCCTGGAAAGGGTGCGCAGGAGATCGGCTTCTGTCCGGGTCCCGTCGTTGAAAACGCGGAGGATATCAGCGGCAAGATCTTCCCGCCGCTCTTTTTCCCGCACAGTCAACCCGCGCTGAGCACACAGCAGGTCGAAAACACGCTGGATCAGTTGCAACTCAGCAGGATCATAGGTGCCGGCATATCGCGACAGCGGCATTGCAACCGACCCTCAAACTCGGCCACGTCCCGAATATTCCATACAACGCGTTGATTTGCCAGGGAGTTTGATGCAACGGGGAACCAATTCACGGATCGGTGATTAAATTTGCAGCGGTCAATCCGTCGGGTGTAGGCGGGGACGATCGAGACCTTCAGTTCACAAATCACGCGATAACGGCAGAGCACCGGCGGGGCTGGGTGACGTGCCAGTAGCGGGTCTCTCGCAGGCTCTATCAAGCGCATACCATCCCGGGACATCAGAGCTCGGCACCGATTTTGCTTCGCCTTCTCATCGGCGGAGCGAGACGATGGTGCTTTCACGAGACCTATACGATTCTGACATGGCCTTTCATGTCTCAAGCGGAACTGGAGAACCAAGCCTTGCGGATCATCTCGAAATATCGCGCTGGCGTGACCGACAAAGGCAAAGCCGATCGAGATTTGCCGGCAGGCCGGCCGCACAGATTTGCACTAAGCGCCCACCGGTTTCGCTAAAGCACGCCGGGCACGTTTTCTCTCCCGGCGGCGCCAATTTCTGTTGTCGGCCTCGCGACCACCAGTCTGACCTTCGGCGCGCACCAATGATGGGCTCCCGTCAACGGCAAAGACAATTCCCGCGCCCTCCAAAGCCCCCCGCATAGCGGCGACAGCACCGGACCTCGGGTTCCTCACCCCGTTTTCAAATTCGCTAATAGTCATTTCGCTAAGGTTGGCCTTAGCAGCGAGTCGTACTCGCGACCAATTCAACAGAGCTCTGGCAGCTCTTGCGTGTTCTGCTGTGAGTAAGTCCCGGCTGTCCATAGTCCTACAATGCCTGAGCGGCACATAGGTTCGCAAGCATCGGCTAATATGTTCTCGCACTTGCCAATAAGCCGACTTATGCAAGTATCCGTTGCGATTGTGGCCCCACCCCGCCAGGGGCGAGGGCCTATATGGGCACATGGCGCGTCACAGCGCGCTCACAAATGTCAAGGTTGTCAGGCAAGAGAGCCGGATGTGACCGCTCAGCCGGCAAATCGCGCGGCAGTCTCGGCAGGAACCGGCGATCACCAGTGCGTCATCGTCGGGCGATACTATCAAATGTATTCGGCGATGGCGCTTGCCTCGACTATTTTGCTGTCATGGCAAATTCCACAAGGCAAACACCACAATCGGTGGTGCAGCTTCTGGGTCCGCTGCGTAGAAAGGCCGCTCGTTACCGCGGCGGCTCCACGGACGCGGGTGATGAGTTGGTGGAGTTGACTTTGCGCGTTGCGCTTTCAGAAGAGTCCAATCGGCCAGCGGAAATCAGCCTTTACAGATGGCTGAACGACATCATGAAACGGCACCTCAACTGAAGACGACCATCGAGGTCTAAGGCCAACAGCTAGGGACGCTTTCGCTCCATCTTGTCGCCTTCGATGAAGCGGTCCATGCGCTCGTGCAGCGTAGACACGCTGCCTTTGAGGTTGCGCACGCCGGTCATCACCTCCTCGGGGAATTCTCGCAGGGCGGCCTTTGTCTCGGCGACGTGTAGCTTGTGCGCGGCGAGCGCCGGGCCACAGCAAGGCCGTGTTGGCAACCTATCTCGCCGGCTCAGACGCCAAGGTCGCTCGTGGGCTGCTGGTGTCGATCACGCTCTCCGTCACCCATGTCACCATCGCGATCATCATCGCCGCGGTGTCGTTGCCGCTGGTTTCGATCGCGCTTGGCAGCGTCGTCCGGCGCTGTTGCCGGAGGATGTCAACCGCGGCCTGCTCGGGGTGATCGGCCTCTGGAAGATTTGGCGGGCCTTCAGCCATGGCCACCATCATAAGCATGAAGGCGAAGCCGTTGGCTTCATGGCCGGCCTGATTCCGCGCCCGTTGACTGTCTTCGTGGGGTTCGCGATCTCGAGGGGAGTTCCGGTGGCAGGCCTTCTTTTTGCCGTCACGATGATGGCCGGTGTCGCGTTGACGCTGTCGTCGGTCGCAGTCCTGTCAACACTGTTCCGCGAACATCTGGTGCAGATATTTGAAATCCGTCCGCGCGTGTATGCCGCTATTTCTCGCGCCATGGAAGGCGCTGCAGGGATCTTTCTTGCCGGCGTGGCCGTCTGGCAAATAGCAGCAGTTTAGAAGCTGGCATTTTTGTCTGATCAAGGAGACAGAGCAGCTCGGCGCCGGATCACCCAGCGTATTGCGAACAACCCCGCGAGTGAGGCGGCACCGATCGCGAGCAACATCGGCGGGATGAAGAAAACCAGCACAAGGCAGCCGAAAAGTCCGAACCAGGAGAAAAATGGTGAAGTCAGGCGTTGTTCGAGAGAAAGCTGCAGCGCTGCAAAGTGGGTGATCGCAAACCACACTAATAGATAGAAACTTGCCAGTGGCAGGATCTGTCGCAAGTCGAAGAGCAGCACCAAAACGAAGGTTATCGCGCCGATTGCCAGTACTGCATGTCGGGGCGCATTGAATCGCGGATGCAACTCGCCCAGCCATCCAGGCATTTCATGCGCTTGGCCCATGGCCAACCCCACTCGCGAAGCGCTGAGCAGATCGCTGATCAATTCATTGATCGATGCGAGCCAAGCGGCGGCCAAGATGACCCATCCGCCCCAGCTGCCAATAGCGCGCGTGGCAGCCTTGAACAATGGTACGTCGTCCTTGCCCAGTTCTGCGCCGCCGAGCACGCCAAGGGCTACCGTTGCAACGGCATAAAAGACAATCGCGGCAATCGCGATGCCGCCGGCGATCGAGAATGGAATTGTTCGCCGCGGATCCTTCATCTCGCCGGCCATGATCGCCGTGCGCATAAAACCATCCCAGGCCCAGAAGAAGATTGCCGCGCCTGCCATGAACTCGAGTGGTCCGGTCTCGAATCTTGGCGAAAGATTTGACACCTCGACGCGTGGCAACGAAAAGGCGACGAAGACAAACAGCAGCGCGACAATCACCGCCATCAGGCCAATCACCACCCTGCTTGTGAAGGCAATGCCGAAGGAGTTGAGGGCGACGGCGACTAGGACAATCGCTGCTGCGGTAACGTGGATCGGAAGACCGTGAACGGCTTGTGCCGAATAGTAGGCGAAGGCCAATGCCACCACGCTTGTGCCGACAATGCCCTGCCCGAGGTAACAACAGCCTGCAATGAAGGCGAGCGAGTCATAGTGGAACGCGCGCGCCCAGACGAAAGCCCCGCCGGCTTCCGGAAAGTTCACGCCGAGTTGCGCGCCGCTGACCCCTGTGCTCCATGCCACCAAGGCGCCAGGTATCATTGCCAAGAGAAGTGTGCTGCCAGCGTGAGCAGCTGTATCGCCCAGCGCCCCGAAAATCCCGGTGCCGATGATCATCGCTGCGGTCAGCAGCGTTGCTGCAATGCGACCTACCTGACGAGCGGCAGCGTTCTGTGATCCCGCGCCGACCTCATTAGTTGCCTTACTGACCGGCTTCTTCATAGTGTCGAAAACTCGATAGGAGCGACGCTCTGCCCGCACTTAGGGTTGCGGTCGCCTCGTTGCGTTGGGCATGCCACGCTACACGGGCGGCGGCTACCAGACTTGCAGTCTTTGAAATGCATGCCGTGGAATTCAACTGTGACTTCCTTTCATCTAGACGGGCGAAAGACGAGTATAGCTGCCTGAGATTCGAACCACCCGGCACGCGCCGCGACAAAGAGCCTGTCCAGTTCGGGGACAAAGAGGGATGTTCTTGCTCCGCTGGATGTTTCAACCCGACCGATTGCGCGGAGCCCATCTGCGTCGCGCCCAATGACATCGACCGCCCCGTCGCCACAGCTCACATAGAAGCGATTTCGTTTGCCGTCGAAAAAGACGTTATCGGCGTCGCCGCAGGTGTCGACGCTCTGCGTCACCACACCCGTTGCGGGGTCAATCTGCACCAGTTTCGGCGGACTGCGGAAAACGACTGCGATCGGTCCGCCTGAGCCGACAAGTGCCATGGGAAAATTCCCATTGAGGCCGGCGAATTTCCAGCTGGAGACCTGGCTGCCTGATCGAAGGTCGAGGACCGCGACCTGATGTTCGTCAGGCACGTTGACGAACGCACGGTTGGTCTTCGGGTCGATATCGAAGCCTTCCGGATGTCCTGCCAGTTTCATCTCGCCGATTAATGCTCGATTGGTCGGACCGATCGCTGCCAGTCCACCGCTACCGAATCCAACCAACACCCGGCCGTTGACCGGGTCGATCTGGACGTTATCTGCATCGTCCCCAAGAGCAACTGCCCCCAAGAGCGACAGATCGGCAGCACGAAAGAACTGCACCGAGCCGTCACCGGCATTGGCGACGACGATCAAGTCGCCATCACTCACATAGGCAATTCCTTGCGGCTCCTTGAGATTGCTGATCCTGCCCGTGACCTTGCCAGACTTGAGGTCGACGATGTCGACGCTGTCGTTCCCGAGTTCGGCTACGAACAGGCGGTTCCCGGCAACATCGACGGCCATGTGGTCGATCCGGCCGCGAACGTTTTCCAGCGGGATGCTTTGCACTTGGATCAGAGGCGCATCCGCGGCCTGGCAGACGTCCATTGCCGCCTGGATCATCGCTGCCATCGCGAAAGCTATGATAGCCGTGCGCATTACACCGCCTAACGTTCAACTCGCCCGGCTGTAGCGCTCATAGAGCGCCGTCGCATTTGCCCAGCGCACGGCTTCCATGAAAGCATCGATATAGCCACCGGCTTTGGCGCCGAAGTCGATGTGATAGGAATGCTCATACATATCGAGCGCCAATATCGGCTGGCCCGCCGCCAGCGTGTGACAATGGTCGGATGCCCACTGATTGACGAGCTTGTTGTCGCGCGCCGACCATGTGAGCAGCACCCAGCCGGAACCTCCGCCGAGTGCCTTTCCCATGGCGCTGAATTCGCTTCGCCACCGCTCGTATGAGCCGAAGTCGCGCTCCAAAGCATCGCGCAAAGACGCTTCCGGCGCGCTCTGCTCGCCGAGCCCGTCAAAAAACAGCTCGTGCAGGATCATCGAGTTCATTGCGACAAGTTGCTCGCGCTTCAGCCCGTTGACGAGAAAGCCCGGAGCGGACTGATAATCCAATTCTGCAAGTTGCTCCTCGATCAGGTTGAGCCGCTTCACGGCTCCCTGGTAATTGTTCTCGTAGTGGCTGACGATAAGGCGTTCCGACATGCCTTTGATCCGCGCAGGATCACAGCCAAGTGGTTTGATGCTGTACGGCATTTTTCCTAGCTCCCTATGTGTTGCGTGTGGAGAGTAGAGGTCTCGGACGCCGAGCCCGGCCGAGACCTCCAGTCTTCTCAGCCACTCGCGAGATGAATCTTGTCGAGCGCGGCCCTCAGCCCGTGCGCGAGCTTCTCCACGTCGTCATTGGCCCAGAAATGCATGAAGAACAGGCGAGGCTCCTCGTTCAGCATGTGACTATGCAGGGCGGTCACCTCGATGCCGTTGTCGCGCAGGGCACGGAGCACAGGGTTGACTTCGCTTGAGGCCAGCACGAAGTCGCCGGTGATTGCCGCCTTCCCGTTGCCTGTCGGTTGGAAATTGATGGCGATGGCCGAGCCCATGGCGGCAGGCACCGGCATATCGGCGTCCGTTATCTTTTCTGCGCGCGGGATACTGACCTGGTAGACTCCCCCGCTCACCTTGCCCTTGTGGCCCAGTGCCTTGTCGACCTTGGACGTTTCGAGATCGATTGAAGTTGAGGGCGCGTTGCCGCCCGACGGTGCATCGGAAAGGGGCGTCTGGCTTTCCTGCAAGCCCGCGTTGACGGCCGCCGCCAGTTTCACCGGATCGCCACGGCCTTCGATATGCATGTACATCGTGGCGGGCTCGGCGCTGAGCAGGTGATTGTGGACGGCAGTAATCTCGATCCCGTTCTCGACCAGCTTCTGCATCACCGGATTTACTTCAGGCTGAGTCAGGACAAGATCGCCCATCACCATGGCGTCCTTGTCGCCCATCGCTTCGAAGGCCACCCAGGACCCAAGCGCGAGGGCCGGCTTTATCTCGACGCCGTCGAGGGTGACCTTGAGGTCCGAACGCGGCAGCCCGACCCGGTAGACGCCGCCGGGCAACTCGGTGCCCGATTTCCCGAGCGCTTGAGCTACCGCCTTCCAGTCAGGTGCCGCCAGAACGGGCTGGGCGATTCCAAGGGAGGCCGCCAGCGCGAGGCCAGCTACGATTTTTCCATGCATGGTTTGCTCCTGTGATCAGCCCAATGCCCAAACAAAAAACGTCCGCCGATCCGAAACACCATTGCGCTCGCGTAATCGTGATGCGCGCTCGGTCAATCACGCCGCTGGCTTTGTTGCAGGAGGCCAGCTGTGCCTCTCGCCTTTCCGACCCGATGCCCAGGCATAGAGGGCGTCGTATATGATGAACCCATGTCTTAGGACTTCCTGGTCGTCCGGCGTGACGTCCCGGAGTCCCATTGAGATTGCCAGCAGCCCGGCCGACTGCGGCGTGAGGTCATGCCTGTCGGTGTCCGCGCCGCGGACTATCGCGGCGATGGTCACGATCGCGGCATCGCGATGGAGGCTGTGCTTCGCGACGAAAGTATCGAAGCTGCAGCCTTCGCCCACATGTGTGTACTCGACGCCCGGTACATCAAATGGCGTAGCCCCTGTCTCCTCGGCCACCTTGATGACTCGGTCCGGGGCCACGAACAGAAACTCGGGTTCTTTGTCGATAAAGCGCGCGATCAGCCAGGGGCAGGCGATCCGGTCAATGACGGGACGTTCGCGCGTAACCCATTTCATGGAGTAGTCCTCCCTTTAGCTGGTCAAACGGAACGGTGGCATCGCCACTGGGCCAGGATCCAGACTTCAGCTACGGTGCGAGGCCGGGCGGCCCGAAAGGCGACGGAATGATCCGGTGGATGGCGCTTCCATTCGCAGGGATGCCGCGAAGAACGCTACACCCAAGCTTTTGTTGATACAAGTGTTGCATCGCATGTTTCGGCAATGATACATATTCCACGAGTGGGCAGAGTACGGCATCCATTGCGGAGTATCGGGAAATGGGCGGCTCGCAGCACTCGACGTACAGCCCCAAGACCGGGATCGGACGCTGGGTCGACGCCCGAATGCCGCTGCCCCGGCTCGCCTACGATAGCTTCGTTGCCTATCCGGTGCCGCGCAACCTCAACTACATGTGGACGTTCGGCGGCATTCTGTCTCTGATGCTGGCCTCGCAGATCCTGACCGGCATCGTGCTGGCGATGCACTACACGTCCGACACCAATCTCGCCTTCAATTCGGTCGAGACGATCATGCGCGACGTGAATTCGGGATGGCTGCTGCGCTACATGCACGCCAGCGGCGCCTCGTTCTTCTTCGTCGCCGTCTACATCCACATTTTCCGTGGCCTCTATTACGGCTCCTACAAGGAGCCTCGCGAGTTGCTCTGGATCCTCGGCTGCATCATCTACCTCCTGATGATGGCCACCGCGTTCATGGGCTACGTGCTGCCCTGGGGACAGATGAGCTTCTGGGGCGCCACCGTCATCACTAGCTTCTTCACCGCCATCCCGCTGGTCGGCAACTGGGTTCAGCAGCTGCTGCTCGGGGGCTTCGCCGTCGACAACCCGACTCTGAACCGGTTCTTCGCGCTGCATTACCTGTTGCCGTTCATGATCGCCGGGGTCGTGGTGCTGCATATCTGGGCGCTCCATGTCGTCGGCCAGTCGAACCCGACCGGCATCGAAGTCAAGTCGAAGACCGACACCGTCGCCTTCACGCCTTACGCAACCGTCAAGGACGCGTGCGGCATGATCGTGTTCCTGTTCGTCTTCGCCTATTTCATCTTCTATATCCCGAACTACCTGATGGCCCCGGACAACTACACAGTTGCCAACCCCCTGAAGACGCCGGCGCATATCGTTCCGGAATGGTATTTCCTGCCGTACTACGCGATCCTGCGCGCGATCACCTTCAATATCGGGCCGATCAACTCCAAGCTCGGCGGTGTGCTGTGCATGTTCGGCGCCATCGCCATGCTGTTCCTGGTGCCGTGGCTCGACACTTCGAAGGTGCGCTCGGCGGTCTATCGGCCGTGGTACAAGCTGTTCTTCTGGCTGTTCGTGGCCGACGCCGTTCTGCTTGGATGGCTGGGCTCGCAGCCGGCGGAAGGCACCTACGTCGCCATGGCGCAGGTTGCAACGCTGTTCTACTTCGCCTTCTTCCTGGTCATCATGCCGGTGCTCGGCATGATCGAGACGCCGCGGCGGCTGCCGAACTCGATCACTGAGGCCGTTCTGGAGACGAAGGACAAAGCTATCGAACACCCGGCAAGCACGGCTGCCGGACCCAGGAGCTGAACCAGCTTCCAACCCGCGCCGTCATCGCTCCTCGGGCGGTTTGATGTGGCGGAATGCCGAAAGCAGGGCCAGATCGTAAAGGATCTTAAGGACGCCGCAGATTACGAGAGGCCAAGCCTCAAATCCGGCAGCGAACAGCGCGCCAGCGATGGCTGGGCTCGCAGCGGATGCGAGGCTGCGCGGCACCGACGTGACGCTCGCCGCCGCCGGCCGTTCCGGTGGCGTGACCACCGCCATGACATAGGAGGAGCGCGTCGGCACGTCCATTTGCGATAGCGCCGCGCGTATGAGGAGAAACGCGAGGGCAGCGTCTCGATTAGGAATTACCGCCGCCAGAATGAGACAGACACTCGACGGGATGTGAGTGACTACCATCGTGTTCACGAGGCCAATGCGGGTGGACAGCCAGGCGGCGACCGGAAATGAAAAGGCCGACAAAACACCCGACCAGAAAAAGAACACTCCGGCTGTCGATAGTGAAAGTCCAAACCTGTTGAAGAGCCACAAGGCGACGAGCGACTGCACGGCGAAGCCGCCGGCGAACGCATCGATGCTGAACAGGGCCGCTAGCTTGTAGACAATGCCGCGCGATGGCCCAAGCGCCGTTGCGGATCGATCCTGTGAACGAGTTTGCGGACCAGCCGGAATGCGCGCGTATACCAGGCCGCCGACCACCCCCAGAACTGCGTAGAGGGCGAACATTGCCCTGAGCGCCGTCAGGCGTGACATGCCGATCGCTGCCAGCAAGTCGGGACTGGTCGCGGCAAGCGCGCCAACGGCCGCCGCCAGTGCGCCTATCAAACTGTAGCGTGCGAACGCCCTCGTGCGGTCCGTATCAGTGACCAGACGCGACAGGAGGGCGTGCTCCAGCGGAACAAAGATACTGACGCTGCCGGACGAAGGATTGATGGTGCCGAGAAAGGCCACGAGCAAGACGAATGCGTAGGTGCTTGACCGGGCATAGGCGAGGCCGGTTGCGATCATCAGTCCGGACGCGGCCACAAGCAAGAGACGTCGGTCTTTCCCTAGGGCCAGGTATCCGATGCCTAGTGTCAACAAGGCCGAACCCAGCAGCGCAACGGTCGCGACGACGCCGATCTCCAGCGGTCCGAGCCCGATCGCCGCCAGGTAGGCGGGCAGGAGCACGGCCGCGAATCCGTCGCCAAAATCTCGAAAAGCCCGCGCTGCGTAGATATTCGCAGCGGCGTTCCCTTCCTCGGTGCGGAGGAGCTTGTTGACATCGATCGGCTGAACCAAGACAGCTGCCTTTGGAAATTCGAAGCACTTGAGCCACCAAGAGTGGCCTCCGCGTACTCGCCTTGGTACGCACCGGGCAAACGTTACGCTCGAGTGGCGAATGATACAAGTGTTGCTATTCATAACCCCCGTGATACGGTATCTACATGGATGATGAGAAACCCGCAGACCAGCGCTGGCTGCTGCTGATCCACCAACTGCCGAGCAAGCCAGCCTATTTCCGGGTGAAGGTCTGGCGGCGGTTGCAGGGCATCGGCGCAGTGGCGGTGAAGAGCACGGTCTATGCGCTTCCAGCCAACGCCGAGACCCAGGAGGATTTCGAATGGCTCCTGAAGGAGATCATTGAGGGCGGCGGCGAAGCGATGGTCTGTGAGGCGCGGCTGATCGACGGGTTCTCGGATGACCAGGCGCGCGCGCTCTTCGACACTGCTCGCGACGAAGACTACCGGGAGATCATCGAGGACGCCAAAGCCCTGTCAACGCGGCTTGAGGCGACCGCGCCGACCGAGGACAGGACCGAGCTCCGCACGCAGGCTGCGCGCCTGCGCAAGCGGCTTGCCGATGTCGCGACGATCGACTTTTTCGGAGCGACGGGCCGCCTTTCGGCGGAGAGCCTGCTCGCGGAGCTGGAGAAAAGGCTCTCGGAGGACACTGACATGACCAAGCGACAGCCTGAATCACCGCCGCAGCCGATTGACCTCAAGGGCAAAACATGGGTCACGCGAAAGGGTGTGCATGTCGATCGCATCGCCTGCAGTTGGCTGATCCGTCGTTTCATCGATCCCGACGCAGTCATCCGATTCGTGCCGGGAAAAAGCTACGTCCCGAAAGCGGGGGAACTGCGCTTCGATATGTTCGAAGGCGAGATCACGCACGAAGGGGACCACTGCAGCTTCGAGGTGCTGCTGACCCGCGCAGGCCTGGCGGACCCAGCACTCGAGGCCATCTCCCAGATCGTCCACGACATTGACTTGAAGGACTCGAAGTTCGGCCGCGAGGAAACGACGGGCATCGCCAGCCTCGTTGCGGGTATCTGCGCGGCTAACGAGCAGGACGACCAGCGCATCGCCCAAGGGGGGTTGGTCTTCGACAACCTCTATCAGTATTTCAGCACCAAGCGCGGCTGACGGGCGGGAGAACGCCAGTGAACGAGATTACAACTCTAAATACTGCGGCGGCCCCCTCCAACAGCGTGCCCACACACGGCGTTTCGTTCAGAGAAGCCGTCCGCGTGTGGGCGCGTGTCGCCGCATTGAGCTTCGGCGGCCCTGTCGGCCAGATTGCGGTGATGCACCGGATCATCGTGGAGGAAAAGCGCTGGATCGGAGAAAATCGCTTTCTCCAGGCTCTGAACTATTGCCACCTCCTACCAGGTCCGGAAGCGCAGCAGCTTGCCATCTATATCGGCTGGCTTCTGCACAAGACCAAGGGTGGATTGGTTGCGGGCATTCTCTTCGTACTTCCCGGCGCTGTCGCCATCATGGCCCTTAGCTGGATCTATGCCATTTTCGGCAATGTCGGGGCGGTCCAAGCCCTGTTTTTCGGCTTGAAGGCTGCGGTGCTAGCGATCGTCATCGAAGCCGTGCTCAGGATCGGCCGCCGCGCCTTGAAGAACAATGTCCTCAGAGGCCTGGCCGCCGCAGCCTTTGTCGCTCTCGCATTCTTCCATGTTCCGTTTCCGCTGGTTGTTTTTGCGGCCGCCGTCATTGGCTTTGTTGGCAATCGAGCCGGTTGGGCCGCGTTTGCACCAGGTGGTAACCACGCCAAGGTCGGCGGCAAGCAGGTGGCCGATGCCGATACGGCGCTTGGCGAGGAGACTCCGGCCCATGCCCGTCCCTCGGTCGCCTGGTCCCTTAAGGTCGCCGGCATCTTCTTGTCCCTATGGCTCGCTCCCACCCTCGTGCTGTGGGCGATGTTCGGGCAAGGCAACGTGTTCACGGATATTGGCTTCTTCTTTTCCAAGACGGCTGCGGTATCGTTCGGCGGCGCCTATGCCGTTCTGGCTTACGTGGCGCAGCAAGCTGTCGACCATTATGGTTGGCTCAAACCAGGCGAAATGCTCGATGGCCTCGGAATGGCCGAGACCACCCCGGGCCCCTTGATCATGGTTACGCAATTCGTCGGCTTCATGGGAGCGTATCGCTCTCCGGGTTCGCTGAATCCTCTGCTTGCCGCCACGCTGGGCGGATTGCTGACGACCTGGGTGACTTTTGTCCCCTGCTTCCTGTGGATCTTTCTCGGCGCGCCGTTCATTGAGAGCCTCAGGAGCAATAAGGCGCTGTCTGCGGCATTGTCAGCGATTACCGCTGCGATCGTCGGCGTCGTTCTCAATCTGGCGGTCTGGTTCGCGCTGCACGTGCTGTTTGCTCAGCTCCATGAGGTCCATGGGTTTGGCGTTACAGTAGACGCCCCTGTGTTGAGCTCCGTAAAAATCGCCTCCCTGATCCTGACAGTTGGTGCAATGATTGCGGTCTTCCGCTTCAAGGTCGGCATGATCCCGGTGCTTGCGGGGTGTTCGATTTTGGGGCTGGTCTACGGGGTTCTCGTGGCCGGGTCGATTTAGGGCCGCCGCGGCGTTAGTTCTGCGCCGGCTACGCCTATGCCGGTCGGCACGCCGTTCGCGAGCTGATGATAGAGCGCGATGACGAGCTCGTGCTGCTTCCAGATCATCAAAGCGCCGCTCATGGCCATCAGCGCAACGACGACGGTGCGGAATTGGCGTCCGCTCATCCGCTCGAGCATGGGCTTTGCCGCAAACGTGGAGACCGCCGCGCCAATTCCGGTCGCCAAGCCGAAGGCGAGGGCATGCCCGCTGAACACTCCAAGACCGGTAAAGACTGCAATCTTGATCACATCGGTCGCGAAGGAACTCACCGACTTGGTCGCTACCAGCGTCTCCTTGCTGGACCCATAATTCAGGTAAAGTGAGTTCAGCACAGGGCCTACAGTGCCCATCAGGGCCGAAAGCATCGAGACGGTGAGCCCGGCGGGCAAGAACCACCAGCGCCGTGCCTCATAACTCCGCTCGCGTGCACCGGCCCGGAACTCCCAAACCGCACCTATCAGATAGAGCCCAATGAGGATCTGCAGCCATTCGGCGCGCGCGTTGGCGAATAGCCAAGCGCCCGCCGCGGCGCCTATGATGGCTCCGGGCAAGTACCAGCGCACGATGGTCCAGTCGACATCACGACGAAACGCCAGAATCCGGACCGGATTTGCCATGAGCTCAGTGAGCGTGATCACCGGAGCGACGGCGGCACTACCGGTCAGGAACGTGACCGCCGGAATCAGCAGCAGGCCGCCGCCGCCCGCTGAGAGCGTGTTTAGAGCCCACGCCACAAAGCCTGCGCCGCAGAGCAGTCCAAGTTGCAGCCAGTCCATCGGGCAGGAAACGCGCCCCGCGCTCGGCCGGTTCCCGGACGGTGGATGCGCGTGACAACTGACGCGAGGGCGATACAGTCTTGCTTGGCTCCACTTATCCGCCTTGGGGACACCCATGATGATCTATGGGTGCCGCCCAGAGAGCGCTCGGAGGTGAAGCGAATGTCAGTGGGCGTTGGCAGACGGCGCAGTCTTGCCCGTGGTGGCCGACGGCATCGTCCTGAGCGAAGCACCTGTCTGCGTGTCGGTGGCCGGCACGGTATGCTCGGCACCGGACAGCGGACTACCCTGGCCGGGCACCGTATCGGCGGTTGGAGCGCTGTTGTTTGTGCCGTTCTGGAAGGGTTGGCTTGAGGTCGTCAAGCCGCCTGCCGATGTGGCGGTGAAGAGGTGGTCGGCTGCCGATGCGGGGCCGGCAAGCAACGAAAACGCTGCAAGAATGATAAGAGTTCGCATGAGGGTTCTCCAATGGTTGCAAGGAGTTCAACGTCCCGTCCGATGCGCGACCTTAAGGTATTCGGGAGGTTCCACAGCGGCGGGGGCGGCCGTCCCTTCAATATCTTCAACGCTGGGCTTCGTCGCCGTATTCCCGAAAATCGGTGGAGCTTGCTACCGGCAGCGCTGCTCGATCGAGCCTGGGCACTCGAATGAAGCGGAGATCGCGGATCCGTCGGCCACCAGGATCTTCGGCGGAAGGCTCGGGCTGAGGCTACGAGCCGGCACAGCCGCCCTGCTTCAGCTCACGCCGCCTTCCTCTCGACCCGCTCCCACAAGCCGCGCGTATTGTCGATCAAGGGTATCGTCGCCCCGCCGCCGATGTCGCAGCAGAACGCGGAACCATCCGACCCGACCGGAATTGATCTCAGCTTGCCACATGCGGGCCTGACTCGCATGCGGGCTACCCGGCAGATGGAGCCCAGTCATGAAACACCGAACACTCGACCAATTGCACTCTGTTGCGGATGTCAATCCGCTCTCGCGGCTTACGACAAGGGCAGAAAAGATAGAGAGATGGGCAGAATTGCTAGACCGGAACCCGTCGCGATGCCTCACCGCGCTCACTACCACCGAGCATGTCCATCTCGACATTCGGGAAGAAGCACGCGAGGCGGGGTCACCACTCACAGTTGCGTTCGAGGATCCGCTGCTCAGGGTCTCGGGCTTGCAGTCAGATACTTATGGCGAAGCCAAACGCTTCTTTGAACTCTCGGATTGGCAACTGCATGAAATCGTCTGCAGCTGCCATGTCGGCACAACCATGCCCGCTGGCTGGGCTGCCGGGCGCGTCCGCAGGATCATTACCGGCAATGGTATTTTGGCTTGGCTGAGAAGTCGGTTCGTGCACTGACTAATGGCTGGCTATTCGGTCTGTTGCGGCAGTGGTCGGCCGTGCAGATGTTGGCGCGTCAAGGGTCGTGAATTTTCACCGACATCGCAGCGTTACCTGTCGCGGGCGTGGAGCCCGCTGAAACTCTGATGTCGAAAGGTGTCTGATCTGTTGACCAGGTGACCAGGAACGTCCCGGCCACCTTTATCAATAGCGTCCTGAGCGGTGACATTGGCGATAGAGGTCTCGCGATTTTGGGGAAGGGAGCCATCACTTGGCCCAGTCGACCTGAAGGATAGTCCGCCAGTACTTTCTCCAATCGGGCAAGGCGCTCCTTTTTGGCCTTCAACTCATATCCGGAACGCCAGGATTTCCGGTTCGGCCTCGAGCCGGTGCCTACCTCTGACTGTAGCAACGAAATACTCTGCCGAACCGCATCGATCTGATTGGCGAGCGCGGCCTTGACGGGCTTACGACTTTGCATGGCTATGGCCTTCTTCCCCAACCAAGACGATCCCCAACTTCGTCCACGGGGAAAAGTTCCTCGGCTCCAAAACGCAAAAACCCCGGCCTAAATGCTGGGTAGCAGAGCGCCTTTTCATGCTCTCGCTTAACTTGCAACGAGCATGTGGACCGCCACAGAAAGGAGCGCGCTATGGCCGCCCTCAGCGACTGTTTCCGAGAACAGTTCCTTTATGCGGCCTCTGGGAACTCGACCCTGATGCGGCTGCATTCCGCGCAGGCGAGCGACGCTTACCGCTGGTCCCAGACGTGCTCTTGCGCTTTGCAAGGTGCGCAAGCAGATCCGCCCCACTCATCGCGTTGAGAACC
The DNA here is from genome assembly GCF_029625685.1 of Mesorhizobium sp. WSM4976. Taxonomy (NCBI): domain Bacteria; kingdom Pseudomonadati; phylum Pseudomonadota; class Alphaproteobacteria; order Hyphomicrobiales; family Phyllobacteriaceae; genus Mesorhizobium; species Mesorhizobium sp. WSM4976. The sequence goes on along the minus strand of NZ_JARTVT010000031.1, from coordinate 38,667 downwards.
CTCGTCCAGGGGATACCTCCCTTGCGGGCCATCTCGACACCCCAATGCATGTGATCGAGTTCGCGGATTGAATGAGCGTCCGGATTGATGCTGAAGATGCAGCCGTAGTCGAGTGCCTTCTGATGCCACCGCCAGTCGAGATCGAGCCGCCACGGATGCGCGTTGATTTCGACAGCGACTCCATATCTCGCGCATGCTCGGAGGACTTTTTCGACGTCTAGATCATAGCCGGGACGACGCAACAATTGGCGACCGGTCATGTGGCCGATGATTGTAGTGACGGGGTTCGCGACTGCCGCAATGATGCGTTCCGTCTGCTCTTTTTCAGGCAACCTGAAACGGCTGTGCACGCTCGCGACAACAAAATCGAACTGCTTCAAGATGTGGTCCGGATAATCAAGCGAACCGTCGGCCAGGATGTCTGCCTCAATGCCCTTGAGGATGCGAAATTCTCCACCGTACTTCCTGTTCAGCCGATCGGCTTCGCGGTGCTGTTCAGCAATCTCCTGCAACGAGAGTCCACCCGCGTAGTGGGCAGACTGTGAATGGTCGGCAACACCGTAATACTCGAACCCGCGCTTACGTGTCGCTTCGGCCATTGCTTCAAGCGTCTCGGTGCCGTCGGATGCGGTCGTGTGAGAATGGAGGATCCCATGGAGATCTTCGTCCCGAACGAGAGGAGGTAGTTGCTGGCTGGCTGCCCGCTCAATCTCATCTCTGCCTTCGCGCAATTCAGGCTCGATGAACTGCAGGTCCAACGCTTCGTAGATTTGCGCCTCTGTCGCTGATGCGATCAGCTTTCTGCCGCGGTAGAGCCCATCGCGTTTGAGGGCGAACCCTCTCTCGGTCGCGTAGGTCTTCAATCGCTCAAGATGGGCCGCCGAACCGGTGGCTTCGAGGAGGCTGGCGCCAAAATGCTTCTTGTCCGTGCCGACAAGCCTGAGCGTAGACTGCTCGGTTTCGGTCCGCCTCTTCCCAAGTGCGACCAGCGCGAGGTCGGCAACAAGTTCGCAACCGCGCCGGAAATCACCGGCGATTTCCACCCGCGAAAACTCGGGATGCTCTTGCTTCAAAGATATGACCGCATGCTCAAGGAGGGCCGCGGCCTTGTGCAGGTGAAGCTGTGTCTCGCCGCTTCGAGCGATGGCCAAGTTTTGCAGGATCTTTGTCTGAAGCGAAGCACCGAGGCCTTTGACTGACCGGATGCGATCTGCCTTTGCTACGGCTTCGAGGTCAGCCAACGAGTTCACGCCGAGCGCCTGGTGAAGCTTCAGGATCTTATCGGGCCGAAGCCCTGGTACAGTAAAAAGCTCCATTACACCGGCCGGCACCTCCTGGCGCAGCTTCTCAAGGCGTGGATGCGTGCCCGTTTCATAGAGCTTGCGCACAATGTCTGCGATCGCATCACCGATCCCGGGGATTCTGGTGAGGGCGCCCTCGGCGATCATCCGATCGAGCGGCTGTGACAACGCAGCCAAACTATCGGCCGCGCGCAGGTAAGCCTTGGTGCGATAGGGATTGTCTCCGCGCAGCGACGTGCGATGCGCGTATTCCCTGAGCAGGCTGGCGACTGTCCGCGGATCGGTTTTTGCCATGGTCGATGCAAACGGGGCCAACCTTGGCAGGTTCCATTCAAGCCAGGTAGCGAAGCCCTAAACCAGTCTTGCTGCCAATAGCGGAGCGGGGCTACAGATCTGGCAAAAATTGGTCGGCTCGACCCCACCCCGCCAGAGATTTGCTGGCTGCGCGTTTCTTCAATTCACCAGCATCGCCGACATGGAAATGCGAGGGCGCATCTATAGTCTTCATCTCCGCCCAAGTGATCGGTGCCGCGATCGGAGCACCCGGTCGGGACCTAACGCTGTACGGCATGATTGCCGTCGCGCCGCGCTGGTTGCGCAGGTAGTCGACAAAGATCCGCCCCTTCCGTTTCGCCTTCGACAATACGGCCGTGAAGTGAGAGGGATCGGTCCGGGCGACCGCCTGGGCCAGCCCGGAGGCGAAGGCCTTCACCTCGGGCCATTCGGCCCGGGGCGTGAGCGGCGCGATCACATGGACGCCCTTGCCGCCCGTCAACATTGGGAAGGTGGTTAGCCCAAGCGATTTGAGAATGTCCCGGAACTGGAACGCGGCGGCACGCACCGCCTCGAAATCCAGCCCCTCGTCGGGGTCGAGGTCAAACACCAGGCGATCGGCCTTCTCGACGTCTTCGATCCGCGCTCCCCAGCCATGGAACTCGATCGTCCCCATCTGTACACAGGTCATCAGCCCCTCGGTGTCGTCGATATAAAGATAGGGCTCCTCATGCCCGTCCTTTTCTGTGATCCCGACGTGATGGACCTTGTCGCCGAAGCTCCCGGCGTCATGCTTCTGGAAGAAGCATTTCTTGGCGCGGCCCTGCGGACAGCGGACAAGGCTGATCGGCCTGTTGCCGGCCCAGGGAAGCATGATCGCGGCGACGTCGGCATAATAATCGGCAAGCTCTCCCTTGGTGATGTTGGATTCGGGGTAGATGACACGGCCGCGATTGCTGATCGCGATCGTGCTTGTCGCCGACGGCGGCAGCGTCGCAGTGTGATGTTCCGTCTCAAGAGCAACGGCTTCCGGCTTCTTGTCCTCGCGCAGACCGAGATAGCTTGGATGGCGCAGTGTTCCTTCATTGGTCATTTCGGTATAGGCGATCTCGGCGACAAGTCTCGGATGCAGCCAATGCGCGCCGCGGACCTCCGCGCGCGGTGCTTCGACTGTGGCGGCCTTCTGCTCCAGCGGAGCCATGGTCTTCATCAGCCGCGCCATCTCGGCGGTATCGAAACCGGTCCCGACCTTGCCGGCAAAGCGCAGCTTTCCGCCCTCATGGACCCCAAGAATAAGCGATCTGAACGCGCGATCCTTGTCCGACGGCGTCCAGCCTACGATCACGAATTCCTGGCGTTTTATGCATTTGATCTTCAGCCAGCTTCCATCGCGGGCGCCGACATAGTCCGAATCCGCCAGCTTGGAGATGACCCCCTCAAGGCCGGCCTCGCAGAAGCGGCTTAGCAATTCTTCCCCACGACCTTGGATATGGTCGGAATAGCGAAGAACAGGGCTCTTCTCGGGCAAGATTTGCTGCAGCTTCTTCTTTCGCTCAAGGAGCGGAAGCCTCGTCAGGTCTTCGCCGTCGAGCTGGAGCAGGTCGAAGGCATAAAAATCGATGCTCGCGGGAGCGCCCTTCAAGGCGTTCTGGAGCGCCTGGAAACTCGATCGCCCCTCGGCGTCGATGACAACTGCCTCGCCATCGATGAGCGCGGAGCGAACCTTGAGCTTGCGTGCCTCCGACAGGACAGAGGGGAACCGGCCGGACCAGTCCAGGCCGGAGCGCGTGTAGGCGCGCGCCTCTCCGCCGCCCACGGCCACGAGAATGCGGTAGCCGTCATATTTCATTTCGTGGATCCAGCGGTCGCCGGCGGGGACGGTGTCCACCAGCTTTGCGAGCTGGACAGGCCTAAAACTGGGCGGCCTTAATGTACCTTGCTCAAGCGGAGGCGGCTTCGTTTGACGAGCGCGCAACCCATCGACTGCCTTTCGCTTGGTCACTTTCACCGCCCCATACTCTAAGAGGAAAATGGCTCAATCGCGTCCAACGCAGGACTGCTTCTTTGGTTTCGACGCTCGGTGGATGGGTGCAGCTCTCCGATTACCTGAACCGCAGAAAGGGCAGAGCTAGTTTGCCGTCAAGAAGGATATGAGGTGCCCTCGACGTCTGCCCATTCGCGCTCCGGAAGTCGCATAGAAGGCATTGTTGAATTCTTCACTCGGCGCGTTTCGAGGAGTCTACTTGAGGTCATTGGTCGCGCGCGGATGCGTTGATTCAGCCGGTGCGTACCGGCCCGGCGTGCGATCGCCTTGAGCCCGCGCCTTAGCCGCTACTTAGATCGTGAATGGCCGGCTGTAGACCGGCAGGCGTGATATCAACCGTTGCAAGCGTGATCGGCAACTTGAAACGACGGCGACCGGCGCTGCCCGGATTAAGATAGAGCACACCGTCGACGGTTTTGAGTTTCGGCACATGGGAGTGGCCCGACACGACCATGTCGATACCGAGTGCTGTTGGTGAGACCTGCAGTGTTTTCAGATCGTGGAGGACGTAGAATGTTCGGCCCGCCAGCCGCACCAGCGCCGTATCGGCGTAGGTAGCAGCCCATTCAGCTGTATCGACGTTTCCTCTGATGACGGTAACCGGCGCGATCTGCTGAAGCGCGGTGATGATTTCAGGACTGCCGATGTCGCCGCCATGGATGATGTGGTTCACCCCGGCTAGGCGTCGTTCCGCCTCAGGCCTCAGCAGGCCGTGCGTGTCAGAGATGATGCCTAGCCTGAATGTCATTGTCGGCCCCTATATGATGAGCACATCGAGATCAGCCGCAATACGGCTGTTCGGAAATGCCCGCATGGCTTCCGCAAGGATTTCTTCGTCGGCATAGCGGCCGGAGATATGCGTAAGAATGAGCTGCTTCACGTTGCTCGTCGCTGCCAAAGATGCTGCCTGCGCAGCCGTGAGATGACCATAGTCGCGCGCCAAGGCCGCATCTCGTTCCAGGAAGGTGGCCTCGATCACCAGAAGGTCGGCGCTGCGGACATGTTCTGCGAGTCCATCGGTCGACTCCGTATCGCCGATGATGACCAGCTTCTTGCCTCGTTCCGGCGGACCCAACACGTCTTCGGACGCAACTGTTCGGCCATCTGCGAGGGTTATAGGCCGGCCTTCTGCCAGTTCCTTCCTGACTGGACCGTCTGGCACGCCCAGAGACTTGAGGTGCTCGGCGCGAAGGTGGCGGCGCGGCGGCGTTTCGAACACGAAGCCATAGCTATCTGTGTCGCGGTGGAGAACCTGAAAGCAGTCGATCATGAATTCCCCCGCGTCAAAAAACCGGCCGGGCGTCAGCGGCTCAAGCGTCAGTGGGATCGGCGCTCGTCCTTCACCCCACAGACCTCCGAGCATGCGCACAACGACCTCGAGGGTATCCGAGCCTCCATGGACGGTCAGGAGATCATCCCTTTGCCGCAACCGGAGTGTCGAGAACAGGCCGGGGATGCCAAGGATATGGTCGAAATGTGCATGCGTGAGCAACAGGCGATGAAGCCGCCTGAAGTCGGCGCCGCTGCGCAGCAGCTGGCGCTGCGTGCCTTCCCCGCAGTCGACCAGAATTCGGTGGCCTCCGGCCTCGACAAGCAGGGCAGGGTGATTTCGCTCGGCAGAGGGTACGCTGGCCGAGGTGCCAAGAAACGTCAGTCTGAAGATCATCGAGCCAGTCTAGCCCGCGAGCGGCGAGGCCTCAAAGCGGGCAAGAAACGGTTTCCTCGAGGCCAAGTCTGCCGTGGCCGTCTTTGGACTATTTCGAGTCCACGCCCTGCTCGGGCTTTATCCCTGTGCTTTCACCATCCCCATGGACGAGGTCGCGATCCCAGTCATTGGTCTTGTCGGGCGTCTTGGCAGCCGCCTCCTCGGTATCCCGCTCTTTGTCCTTCCGGGGTCTCGGACCTGGCATGTCCCGCGATGATTTTGATCTCATTGTTTGTCCTCTTCGGTCGCTCAATCCGAAACAGGGCGGGATGAAATAGGTTCCGCTGGCTCCGTCTGGCGGTGGGACTGCAGCAGAAAGCGTAATCCGTTATTCAGGCGACCCTGTCGATGGGACGGGTCTCGATCTGGCTATTGCCAGGCATCGGGTTCGGGTCACCGCTTAACCCAGCAACGGCTTCCGCCATGTTCGTGGCGTCCCAAAGCCATTACCGGCGACGAGGGAACTCGTTTCATCGAAAGGTCCGTCGATCACGGTGCGGTCAGCGCCAAGCCACTGCGACACGTTGCGATCATGGAGAGCGAGGGGCTTACGACGGTCAGGCAATGGGACCTCCTGAAAATGTGTAGGACTATGTTCTTGTTATGTTCCAAGGAGTCAGCTACCAGATGGTTGCAAGCGCGAGCGACGGCGATATCATCCCGTCTCACTCGTAGCTTTTTCAAGGAGGAGGCTATGTTGTATCCCGGCCATGTTGTCATGGACGATGAACTTGCCATGCTGGCGGGCGTCCATAAAACCCTGTGCCAGGAGCGCGGGATTGAACTCGACAGCGTGCGTGGGCAGAGGCTTGCGGCTCACCTGTTCAAGATGTTCCTGAATGGGCTCACCGAGCAGGAGGAACTGCTGCAGGCGGCGCGGAACCGTGGGCCGCTAATACCGCCCGGCCAGGCTTTCCAGCAGTCGCTTTCGACTTAAGCTTAGGTCCAGCGACGACCAGGGGCGGCCCAGAATGTCCATGTCGAACTGGGCCGCAATCGCTTTTATTTCGGCGAGATCGCGCGGAATCTCCAGTCCCTGCGCCGCAACGGCCGGGGAAAATCCTTCGAGACGACGTAAAAGTCAGCCTCGCACTTCTCGACCGAGTTGGACGCCGTAGCAATGAGCTCGGCGGACTTGAGCTTGCTCGCTAGCAGTTTCAGCACCGGAGCTGGCCATTTTTTCATGCCCCGGTTCCTTTCGGCGGCAGCACATAGCGAGTGATCGCACCCAATCGTACGTGAGCCGCATTCGCGATTGGGCATTGGCCGGGCGATGCTAAGTTGCAGTCCAGCGAGCCAAGAAATGACGCCCACGAAGCTGCTGATCGGGCAGATCGCCCTTGTGTTCGTGATTGTCGTCGTTGGTGTATGGGCGGCAACGCAATGGTGCGCTCACATGCTCGGCTATCAGCCGCAACTCGGCGCGCCGTGGTTCGTCGCGGCGGGATGGCGGATCTACAAACCATGGAAACTGTTCGAATGGTGGTTCCATTTCGACGCCTACGCGCCCGAGATCTTTGACCAAGCAGGCGCGCTTGCCGGCGCCAGCGGGTTCTTGGGCTGTGCAGCCGCGGTCGCCGGTTCGCTGTGGCGCGCACGGCAGCGCGGACTGGTCACCACCTATGGCTCTTCACGATGGGCGGTGAAACAGGAAATCGAAAAAGCAGGGCTGTTTCGGCCCGCGGGCGTTTTCCTCGGCAAGCTGAATGACCGATATCTACGGCACAATGGCCCGGAGCACGTCATGGCCTTTGCTCCGACACGTTCAGGCAAGGGCGTCGGGTTGGTCATTCCAACGCTTCTCTCCTGGACTGGCTCGGCCGTCATTCACGATATCAAAGGCGAGAATTGGCAGCTGACGTCTGGCTGGCGATCGAAGTTCTCCTATTCCCTTTTGTTCAATCCTACCGACCCGAGGTCGGCTCGCTATAATCCGCTGCTGGAAGTGCGCAAGGGATCGAATGAAGTCCGTGACGTCCAGAACATTGCCGACATCTTGGTCGATCCGGAAGGTGCGCTCGAGCGGCGCAATCATTGGGAGAAGACCAGTCACTCGCTATTGGTCGGCGCCATCCTGCACGTGCTCTACGCCGAAGAGGAAAAGACACTCGCCCGCGTCGCCACCTTCCTGTCAGACCCGCAACGCTCGTTTACCGCGACGCTGCAGCGAATGATGACGACCAACCACATTGGCGCGGCGGACAGACCTCAGGTCCATCCTGTAGTGGCTTCGGCGGCACGCGAGGTGCTTAACAAGTCAGAGAACGAACGTTCGGGCGTTCTCTCAACTGCGATGTCCTTTCTCGGTCTCTATCGCGACCCGACCGTAGCCGCGGCAACATCGGGCTGCGACTGGCGCATAGCCGATCTCATGGATGCCGAGCGCCCAATGTCGCTCTACCTGGTGGTGCCGCCATCTGACATCTCCCGCACCAAGCCACTGGTCCGACTGGTGCTCAATCAGATCGGCCGGCGGCTGACCGAGCGCCTGGAGGGAGATCCGAAGAAGAGCAGAAGGCACCAACTGCTGATGATGCTCGACGAATTCCCGGCACTCGGTCGCCTCGACTTCTTCGAGACCGCGCTTGCCTTCATGGCGGGATACGGCATTCGTGCCTATCTGATCGCGCAATCCTTGAACCAGATCTCCAAGGCGTATGGCGAGAACAACGCCATTCTCGACAATTGCCATGTGCGAATTGCCTTTTCCTCCAATGATGAACGGACGGCCAAACGCATCTCGGATGCGCTCGGCACGGCGACGGAACTCAGATCCATGCGCAACTATGCCGGCCATCGGCTGGCGCCCTGGCTGTCGCACGTGATGGTCAGTCGACAGGAGACCGCGCGACAGCTGCTGACGCCGGGCGAAGTGATGCAATTGCCCTCCTCGGACGAACTGGTGCTGGTTTCAGGATTGCCGCCCATCCGTGCGAAGAAGCTGCGCTATTACGAGGATCAGAATTTTACCGAGCGGGTACTGCCTCCGCCCATGCTGCGCGGCAGTACCTACGCGGACTGCCCTGCGTCTCGCTCGAACGACTGGAAAGGGCATGTGCGCAGCGTTGACCGTCGTCTGGCCACTGGCGACAAAAGCGCCGGCGCGACAGTCGAAGACGAGGGTGGCGTCCAGCAGCAGCGCCATCCCGGTTTGCCTGAAGAACACGATGCCGCCTCTCAGGAGCCGGATCAGGACGATCTGTTCAAGCCCGCCGATGATGATAGCGAAGCGCTCGCCGACCAGCGCGTGATGGACCGGATTTCCACCGCGGCGAGGGCCTACGGCATGAACGAGGGCAGCGGCGACGACAAGGACATCGTGCCCGGCTTCTGAAGGTTGCCAAAAGCGAGAGCGTATCTCTGGCGTAGATAACGACCGTAAGCAATTTCTGGCAGCTGTCTCATGCTTGTTCTCATCGCCGGCGCAATGCCGGCCTGCCGAGAACAAGCCGCATGAAGCCCCACCGCATTCGTCATCAGTTTCTGCTCGAGCCCGACCTCAGCGAGAAGCTGGACAACCTAGGCCGCGATCCCTCGACCACCAAATCCGCGATCGTTGCGAAGGCGGTCGAGGCCTTCATCGAGCGCCGTGGGGAGAACGAGCTCGACCGCCGCTACGGCGTAAGGCTCGATCGTCTTTCCCGCGACCTCGCCCACGTCAGGCGCGATGCCGAGATGATCCTCGAGAGCTTGGCGCTCTTCATCCGCTTTTCGATCACGCTGCATGCCCACACGCCGGTCCCGGATCGGGCAACGCAGGCCATCGCCCAAGAACGCTTTGATAAATTCGTCGAACAGGTCGGCCGGCAGATCGCGTCCGGGAAACGCTCCCTCGACAAAGACAGCGGCGTGCGAGGGGAAGGATGAGCTCTAATCCGCAAGCCGACCACCGCCGCCGCGCCATGCTGCGCACCGCCATGGGCCAGGCGATCACCGAAGCTCTCGCCGATCCACTGGTCATCGAGGTTATGGTCAATCCCGACGGGGCGCTGCGGCTCGATAGACTGGGGGAAGGTCGGGTCCACACCGGCGTGTCCATGCATCCCTCCGAAGCCGAACGCATCATTCGCCTGGTCGCCTCTCATGCGCGAGCCGAGGCGCATGCCGACAATCCGATTGTCAGCGCCGAACTGCCATCGGGCGAACGCTTCGAGGGTTTGCTGCCGCCGGTCGTACTGGCGCCGTGCTTTGCGATCCGCAAGCCGGCGGCAAAGCTCTACACGCTGGCCAATTATGTCGCCGACCGGATCATGCTGCCGCTGCAAGCCGATGCGCTCAGGAAGGCGGTGCGTGAGCGGCGCAACATTCTGGTCGCCGGCGGCACCTCGTCGGGCAAGACGACGCTTGCCAATGCCCTGCTGGCCGAAGTCGCCGAATGCGACGAGCGGGTGATCCTGATTGAGGATACTCGCGAACTGCAATGCGCGGCGAAGGACTGCGTTGCCCTAAGGACGAGACGCGGCTCGGTCACACTTGCGGATCTGGTGCGCTCGACGCTGCGGCTCCGGCCCGACCGAATCATCGTCGGAGAGGTGAGGGGCGCGGAAACGCTCGACATGCTCAAGGCCTGGAACACCGGGCATCCTGGCGGCATCACCACCGTCCACGCCAACTCCGCACGCTCCGCACTCTATCGTGTCGAACAGCTCGCCCAGGAAGCCGTCGTCACTGTTCCGCGCCGCCTCATTGCCGAAGCCATCGATCTGGTCGTCTTCATCGCCGGGCGCGGATCCTCGCGCTGCATCGACGCGATCGCCGAGGTCACCGGCATCGACGGCAGTGGCGACTACGCCGTCACCCAGCTCACGCTTCCGCAACTCCAGCAGATTTGAAAGGCCAATTCATGCGCAAGAAGCTCCGCTTTCTTTCCTCCACCGCGCTCGCGTTCCTTATCACGGCCCAGGCTTACGCCGCGGGCTCCGGCATGCCGTGGGAACAGCCGCTGCAGCAGATCCTCGAGTCGGTTCAGGGACCGGTCGCCAAGATCGTCGCGGTGATCATCATCATCACCACCGGCTTGACCCTTGCCTTCGGCGACACGGCAGGCGGCTTCCGCCGGCTGATCCAGATTGTCTTCGGCCTCTCGATCGCCTTTGCTGCATCGAGCTTCTTCCTCTCCTTCTTCTCCTTCGGTGGCGGGGCGCTTGTCTGATGGCCACCGCAGAACAGCATATCGAAGGCTTCGAGGTGCCGGTCCATCGGGCACTGACGGAGCCGATCCTGCTCGGCGGTGCTCCGCGAGCGGTGGCGATCCTCAACGGCACGGTCGCTGCGGCGGTAGGCCTTGGCTTGCAGCAGTGGATTGCCGGATTGGTGCTCTGGCTTGCTGGTCACACGCTCGCGGTCTTCGCTGCTCGCCGCGATCCGGACTTTGCCGGCGTGCTTGTCCGCCACCTTCGGCTGAGGGGGTGGCTGGCATGCTGAACCTTTCAGAATATCGCCGGAAGGCCGACCGGCTTGCCGACCATCTGCCCTGGGCAGTACTCGTCGCGCCCGGCATCGTGCTCAACAAGGACGGCAGCTTCCAGCGGACGCTGCGATTCCGGGGTCCCGATCTCGAAAGCGCGACGGAAGCAGAGCTCGTCGGCATTTGCGCCCGGGCGAACAATACGCTCAGACGCCTCGGCTCCGGCTGGGCATTGTTCTTCGAGGCTGAACGCGTCGAAGCCCTGGGCTATCCACACTCGCGTTTTCCCGACGCGGCCTCATGGCTGGTCGATGAAGAACGGCGCGCGGCTTTCGAGGGGAAGGTCGCGCACTACGAGAGCCGCTATCATCTGACCTTGCTCTTCATGCCGCCGCCGGACGCCCAAGCGAAGGCAGAGAGCGCGCTCGTCGATGCTCATCATTCGGAGGGCGAAAGAGACTGGCGCGAGGATCTGGCGCGGTTCCGTGACGAGACCGACCGAGTGCTGGATCTCCTGTCGGGCTTCATGCCCGAAGTGCGCGGGCTCGACGATGCCGAGACGCTGACCTACCTGCATGGCACGATCTCGACCAGTCGCCATCCGGTCGCCGTGCCGGGAACGCCAATCTATCTCGACGGCATTCTGGTGGATGCGCCGCTCATCGGCGGGTTGGAGCCAATCCTGGGCGAGCAGCATCTGCGAACCCTCACCATCCTCGGGTTCCCGAACCTAACCCGGCCCGGGATCCTCGACGCGCTCAACCATCAGGATCTTGCCTATCGCTGGATGACGCGCTTCATTCCGCTCGACAAGTCGGAAGCGACCAAGACGCTGACCCGGTTGCGCCGGCAATGGTTTGCCAAGCGCAAATCGATCGTCGCTATCCTGCGCGAGGTCGTCAGCAACGAGCCGGTGCCGCTGGTCGACAGCGATGCCGACAATAAGGCCCTCGATGCCGACGAAGCCCTTCAGGCGTTGGGTGGCGATCATGTCGGCTTCGGCTATCTCACCACGACCGTGACGGTATGGGACGAGGATCGCCAGGCTGCCGCCGAGAAACTTCGCGCCGTCGAGCGCGTCATCAATGGGCTCGGCTTCACCACGATCCGCGAAAGCGTCAATGCCGTCGAGGCGTGGCTCGGCTCGTTGCCCGGCCATGTCTACGCCAATGTACGGCAGCCGCTCGTTCATACGCTGAACTTTGCCCACCTCATGCCGCTGTCCTCGGTGTGGGCCGGCCCGTCAACGAACCAGCATCTCGCGAAAGTCACCCAGCTCGAAGCCCCGCCGCTTCTCTTCGCCGAAACCAGCGGGTCTACACCGTTCCGGCTTGCCACTCATGTCGACGACGTCGGCCATATGCTGATCGTCGGTCCGACCGGCGCCGGCAAGTCTGTGCTGCTTGCTCTGATCGCGCTGCAGTTCCGACGCTATGCCGGCGCGCAAATCTATGTCTTCGACAAAGGCAACTCGGCTCGCGCAGCAACACTTGCCATGGGTGGAGAACATCACGCCTTAGGGGCTGACGGTTCCCTCGCCTTCCAGCCGCTTCGCAATATCAGCAATCAGGCTACCCGGAGCTGGGCGGTCGAATGGATCGCCGCCCTCATCGCCCATGAGAATGTCACCGTCACGCCCGAGGTGAAGGAGGCGATCTGGTCCGCGCTTGGCAGCCTTGCCACCGCGCCGACGCAAGAACGCACGCTGACCGGGTTGTCGGTCCTGCTTCAGTCGAATGCGCTGAAGTCTGCCTTGATGCCCTACACGCTCGACGGCCCCTTCGGTCGGTTGCTCGATGCTGATGACGATCGGCTTGCCCTGTCGGATGTCCAGTGTTTCGAGACCGAGGAGCTGATGCACAGCCAAGGCGCTGTGCTGCCCGTGCTCACCTATCTTTTTCATCGGCTGGAAGAGCGGTTCGACGGACGGCCGACGCTGCTCATGCTTGATGAGGCCTGGGTCTATCTCGACAATCCGCTCTTTGCCGCCCGCATTCGGGAATGGCTGAAGGTGCTGCGAAAAAGAAATGTGTCGGTGGTGTTCGCCACCCAGTCCCTCGCGGACATTGCCGGCTCGTCAATCGCGCCGGCGATCATCGAGAGCTGCCCACAGCGGATATTTCTTCCTAATGATCGTGCCGTGGAACCGCAGGCTCGGGCTGCCTATGAGCGCTTTGGCCTGAACCAACGGCAAATCGAGCTCGTCGCCCGCGCTACGCCAAAGCGTCACTACTATTTGCAATCGCGTCGCGGCAACCGGCTGTTCGAGCTGGGTTTGGGTCCCATCACGCTTGCGCTTTGCGGCGCGTCCGATCCGGCCACGCAGACGCTCATCGACAGCGTCCTGTCAGAGCACGGGCAGGACAGCTTTGCCTCCCGATTTCTCAGTGCGCGCGACCTCGATTGGGCCGCCGATCTTCTCCGGCAATTTCCTCAACCAGACATGGAGCAATCGTCATGATGCGGCGCCGTTTTCTCTCCAGCCTAATCACTCTTTCCCTGATCGCTAAACCGTTGGCCGACTGTGTGCAGCCAGCCTATGCCCTGATTGTCTTCGATCCCTCCAACTATACGCAGAACGTGCTCTCGGCGGCGCGCGCATTGGAGCAGATCAACAACCAGATCCAGTCGCTGCAGAACCAGGCGACCATGTTGCAGAACATGGCGCGCAATCTTCAGAGTCTGGATTTCTCTTCCGTTGGGCAGCTTACCGGTTCGCTCCAACGGATCGACGGTTTGATGGGCCAGGCGAGCGGCTTGAGCTTTGATCTCGGTAAGCTTCAGGACCAGTGGCGACAGCAATATCCGGAAAGCTACGACGCCACGATCAACGTCAGCGATGTGGCAAGCGCTGCGCGCGAGCGCTGGCAGAACGCCATGCAGGCGTTCCGCCAGACCATGGGTGTCCAATCGCAGATCGTCGAGAATGTCCGTGGCGACGGCGACCTGCTTGCCGACCTCGTCAACCGTAGCCAGGGAGCAGCCGGTGCGCTCGAGGCAAGCCAGGCCACCAACCAGCTGATCGCGCTTTCGACCAAGCAGCAGATGCAGATTCAGACGCTGCTCGCGACGCAATTTCGGGCTGAGGCCGAGGATGCCGCCCGCAAGGCGCAGTCCGAGGAAGCTGCCCGACAGACCACGAAGCGCTTCCTGGGCACCGGCACGGCCTATCCCGGCAACTGATCACCAATTCTTCACCACGAGGAAGGCGGCGACATGAAGGACCTCGGGGTCATCGATCGCTTCATGGAGACCTTTATCCGCTATATCGACAGCGGGTTCGGTCTGCTCTCGGGCGAGGTCGCCTTCCTTACCACCACCCTGATCGGCATCGACATCACGCTTGCAGGCCTGGCTTGGGCGTTGGGGGGCGAACCCAACATTTTCGGCCGACTTATCCGCAAGGTGCTCTATGTCGGCGTCTTCGCCTTCATCTTGAACAACTTCAAGAACCTCGCCGACATAATTTATCGCTCGTTCGCCGGCCTCGGCATCAACGCGTCCTCGGGCAATCTCTCGGCCGACAATCTCCTGCATCCAGGCCGCATCGCCGCGACCGGTTTTGAGGGCGCCTGGCCGCTGCTTGATCAGGCGAGCCAGCTTCTGGGTTTCCCCGAAATCTTCGGCAATGCGCTCACCATCTTCGTGCTGCTGGTGGCCTGGTTTCTGGTCATCATCGCGTTCTTCATTCTGTCGATCCAGCTGTTCATCACCATCCTCGAGTTCAAGCTCACCACGTTGGCCGGATTCGTTCTGGTGCCCTTCGCACTCTGGAGCCGGTCGGCGTTCTTGGCCGAACGCGTGCTCGGCAATGTCATCTCGTCGGGTATCAAGGTGATGGTACTCGCCGTCATTGTCGGTATCGGCTCCACGCTGTTCGGCGAATTCGCTTCGGCTCTGCAAGGCAAGGAGCCTGATCTGGCTGCCGCCATGTCGCAGGTGCTAGGGGCGCTGGCACTGCTTGGCCTCGGCATTTTTGGTCCTGGGATCGCCTCGGGTCTTGTCTCCGGCGCGCCGCAGCTCGGCGCGGGCGCAGCGCTCGGAACCACTGCGGCCGCTGCCGGATCGGCGCTCGTTGCCGGGGGAACGGCATTTGCCGGTGCGCGCATGGCAACCGGCGGGGGGCTTGCCGCAATCCGAGCCGGTACGGCCATGGGTTCGGCTGCTTCCGCGGCGTGGCAGTTGGGACGTGCAACCTCGTCCGACGCCGGCCTGTCAGGTGTGGCTGCTGGAATGCAAGGTGTGGCAAGCGCCGCCGGCGGCGCTGTGATGCGAGCAGCAGGATCCGTCGCGGGAACTTTCGGGCCTAGCGTCAATGCCGGGCGCGAAGCCGCATGGACCGCCAGCGGCGGTGCGCCGACCGCGTCCATGACCGGAGGTCCGGCCGGTTCTGCCTCGAATACCGCGCCCAATTGGGCGAGACGCATGCGTTCCGAACAGACCGCTCGTGCTCATCGCCACGCCGCCGTGCAAGCCGTCCGCGAAGGTGACAGGCCGGGCGGCAGCGCTAATCCCTCTCTCAAAGACAAGGACGACTAGATGTTCTTCAAGCGACCCGTTCAACTTTACGGCAAGACGCCCGAGCCGGTCACGCCGTATCAGAAGGCCGGCCAGCTCTGGGATGAGCGCATCGGCTCATCGCGGCTGCAGGCCCGCAATTGGCGGCTGATGGCGCTTGGCTGCCTGGCCCTGGCGACCGGGCTCTCCGTTGGTCTCGTTTGGCAGTCGATGCAAAGCAGGGTGGTGCCTTACGTCGTCGAGGTCGATCGGTTTGGCGAGGCGCGTGCGGTTGCACCGGCAATCCAGGATTACCAGCCTTCCGATGCCCAGATCGCCTGGCATCTCGGCCGCTTCATTCAGAATGTGCGTTCCGTTTCCACAGATCCGGTGTTGGTGCGGCAGAACTGGTTGGCAGCCTACGACTTTGCCACCGACCGCGCGGCACTCTTCCTCAATGAGTACGCCAAGGCGAACGACTCCTTCGGGCAGATCGGCACACGCAGCGTGTCGGTGCAGGTGACCAGCGTGGTCAGGGCTTCCGACAGCTCGTTCCAGGTCAAATGGACCGAGCACGTTTTTGAGCGCGGCAGCCTGGCCAGCACGACGCGCTGGACTGCGATCCTCACCGTCGTGATCCGTCCGCCGAGCAACACCGAGCAGCTGCGCAACAACCCGCTCGGCGTCTTGATCAACGCCATCGCCTGGTCGCGTGAACTCGACAGCGCCACGCCAACATCCGTTTCCCCGAAGGAGCCCGATAATGACAAATAGAGCCCCATCGCTACGTGCCGCGCTGATCCTGTCAACGTCGGCAGCCCTCCTTTCGGCTTGCGCATCGAAGCCGGTGCCACCGCCTGAAATTTCCTATGACACTGCCGACTTCAAAGCAGCGGCAATCGAGAAGCCGCCGGAGAAGCCGGTCAAGATCGTCGAGGTGCCAAAGCCGCTGCCTTTGCCCGGTCAGTTGCAGTCTGATCCAGGAAAGGTCGTCGAGAATAAACGTTCCCCTGAAGAACGTGTCGCGGACGCCAACAGGGCGGCGACACAGCAGCCCACCAAATACGGCTATGTCAATGCGGTCCAGGTCTATCCCTTTGCCGATGGCGCGCTTTATCAGCTCTACGCAGCACCCGAGCGCGTGACCGATATTGCCCTACAACCCGGCGAAAAGCTGACGTCAGTGTCCGCAGGCGATACGGTGCGTTGGGTCATTGGCGACACCGTCAGCGGCACTGGTGACAATCAGCGCACCCATGTGCTGGTAAAACCCTTCGCGCCAGGACTCAGCACCAATTTGGTGATCACCACGGAACGGCGGACGTATCACCTGCAGCTTCAAAGCACTGACAAGACCGCAATGGCGGCAATCTCATGGATCTATAGCGAGGACCAGATCATCGCGTTGCGGCAGCGCAACGCTCAAGCCGAGGCTGTCACGCCGGTCGCATCGAATGTGGCGCTCGAGAATATCCGCTTCCGCTATGCGATCAGCGGCGACACACCGCCTTGGAGGCCGACGCGTGCCTTCGACGACGGCAACAAGGTCTATATCGAATTCCCGGGCCGCATCGATCAGGGCGAGGCGCCGCCGCTCTTCATCGTCGGAGCCGACGGCACCAACCAGCTCGTCAACTACCGCATGCGCGGCAACTACTACATCGTCGATCGCCTCTTTCCCGCGGCAGAACTGCGGCTCGGCTCCAAGCAGCAGCAGGTCGTGCGCATCACCCGGACCGATGGCCGGCAACCGCCGCGGCGGATCTCTCTGTTTTCTCGTATCGGCAGGTGATGGGAGCGCACATGACTGACACGTCCCATTCCGCCGCTCCGCCGAAGCTTGATCCAGCGCAGCTGCAGCTGCGCGCTTCGCCGCGACGCGCCGTGCGGTTCAGGCGCGGCGTGATCATTGCGATCGCTGCAATCGGATCCGGTGCCATATTCGGCATCACCATGGTCGCGCTTAGGGCCCCAGCTCTGCGTATCCAGGACTTGACGGAAGATCGGTATAACACTGAACGCAAGCCGACAGCGGAGGGGCTTGATAGCCTGCCTAAAGACTATTCCGCAATCAAACCAGAGGCGCCCACGCTTGGACCGCCACTACCCGGCGATCTCGGCCGCCCCATACTTGAGCGGCAACGCCAGCTCGGCATTGCGCAGGGGCAGGAGGTCTCCGCCGAGGAGCAGCGCCTTGCCCAGCAGGCGATCGAGGCGCGCGAGTCTCAAGTCATGTTCCGGATCGACAATCGACCCAAGCAGACCGATGCCGCGAGCAACAGGCAGGGTGCCGAGCAGCCATTTGAGGCACTTCCGGAAGCGGGTGTCTCCCGCGCGTCAGCTTCTATTGCACCAGCCGAGGGCGACCAGAACAACCAACAGCGCAAGCTGGATTTCATCAATCAGCAGGACAGAAATGGGATCTACAATCCGCATGCACTGCAGACGCCGGCTTCGCCCTATCAGCTCATGGCCGGGAGCGTGATCGCGGCAAGCCTCATCACCGGCATCAATTCGGATTTGCCCGGTCTAGTCGTCGCGCAGGTCACCGAGAACGTGCACGACACCATCACAGGTGGCACCTTGCTGATCCCTCAGGGCTCACGGCTCATCGGCTCCTATGACAGCGTCGTCGCCTTTGGCCAGAAGCGTGCTTTGCTGGTCTGGCAGCGAATAATCCTGCCCGACGGCTCGTCGATCGAAATCGACAATCTGCCGGCAACGGACGCCGCCGGCTACGCCGGGCTCGAGGACGAGGTGGATTTCCACACCTGGCAGCTGATCAAGGGCGTGGCGCTGGCCACGTTGCTGGGTGTCGGCACTGAGTCGAGCTTTGGGGACAATGAGAGCGACCTCGTCAAGGCGATCCGGCAATCCACTCAGCAGAATGTCAGCCAAGCAGGTCAGCGCATCACGGAAAAGAACCTGAGTATTCAGCCGACAATCACCATACGCCCCGGTTGGCCGCTGCGCGTCATTGTGCACAAGGACATCGTGCTGCGGCCATATACGGGTTGAAAAGGAGGGCTCATGGCATACCTGAAATTAGGAAAGCTTCCCGATCGGACACCTTCGAAGATCACTATCACCGTTAGCGCTGACCTCAACCAGGCTCTGAGCGACTATGCGGCGCTTTATCGTCAGACCTATGGTGAGTCTGAGACCGTGGCCGAGCTCATCCCATTCATGCTGGCTGGATTTTTGGAGGGCGACCGAGCGTTCGCCAAGGCCAGAAAGGAAGGTTTGCCATCCGCCGGCGCTCCGGAAAAACCGCGGCGGCAATCGGCAGACCATGCGTAGCGCGGGATGTGCCGAGGAGGGCAGGGTTGGACCTGGTCACGCTGCCTTCCGCCTGTGCGATCGTCGGTCAGAATACAGGTTAGGCTTTCGCCTTACGCTTCGAAGTAGGCTTCTTGACCGGAGCGGCCTTCCTTCCCAAACCCAACGATTTCGCAAGCGCTGATCGGGCAGCCGAATAATTTGGGGCAACCATGGGATAGTCCTTTGCCAGGCCCCACTTCGCCCGATATTCGTCGGGCGTCATCCCGTGCCGGGTTGCCAGGTGGCGCTTGAGTGACTTGTATTTCTGACCGTCTTCAAGGCTGATGATGTAGTCCGGGAACACGGACCTCTTGGGATTGACTGCCGGCTTCTGAACGGGTGCTTCTACCGGAGTTGTCTGTCTAATATTAGACAATGCCGAATTCACGCTGGCGATCAAATCGGGCAGCCCAGACACTGGAACCGCGTTCTTCTGGACATAGGCGGAAACGATATCGGCAGTAAGTTCGATGAGATTATTGGTTTCTTCGGACATCGTAACGCTCCTGGATTGAAAACCGATAGGTTCATATCGCCCAATCGCCGGATCTGCAAGAAAGACAGCCAGCCGAGGATTGAATCAGCTCGAATTATCGTCGCACCCTTTGTTCGCAGCGATTTCCGCGTGCCCTGTGGCGACGAGCGTACGCCAATCTTCGGCATCTCGCAGCATCGCACGTTCCGGTCTCAATCCGACAGCTGCTGCTCCGATTGCACCACTACCTTCGCTTACCTCGTAACGCTCCACCAGCCCATCGCCGAATAGCCGCGCGATATGGGCAGGCACCTGTGGGTGGCAATTTATGCTATTGCAACTGAGATGGTTGCGCAGCACAACCCAGTCAGGCGCCGTGGCGGCTCGGTTGGAGGCGTGCCCTCTGATTACGATCCTCTGTCACGTACCGCGATGGCAGAGCGTTATAACGGTCGACCTATTACCGGTCCGGATGCAGCAACCAGCGATGATGAAGACCAGCATCGATCATCTGCCCGAGCACAAGCAGCGCGAGCTTGGCCGAGTCGTTGAGATTCTGCACGAGGAGTTCGACGATGCGCTAGACAACGGAACAGCCGAGTTCAAGAAGAAGGGCCGTGTTCTTAAGGTCATCCTGTTCGGTTCCTATGCGCGCGGCGACTGGGTCGACGAGCCGCATACGATGAAAGGCTACCGATCGGATTACGACCTCCTGATCGTCGTCAACAACCGTAAGCTTGCTGATTTCGCATACTGGTACAAGGCAAAGGACCGGCTCATTCGCGATAGGGGCGTCAAAACGCCGACCAGCTTCATCGTGCATTCAAGGCGCGAGGTGAACACGGCGCTGCGGGAAGGTCAATATTTCTTCACCGACATTCGCCGCGAGGGCGTCGTGCTATACGAGCTTGACGAAGAGCCCTTGGCCGAGCCGAAGCCGCTTACGCCTGAGGACGCCTACGAGGCGGCGAAAGAGCACTTCGACAACAGATCCTCGGGGGCTCGAAATTTCTACACGCTGTTTTCAGCTGCCGTTGAGGGAAAGATGTGGAAGGAGGCCGCTTTCCTTTCGCACCAAGCGATCGAACACTCCTACGCAACCCTGTTGCTCGTCCTGACCAACTATAGCCCACCCTCGCATAAGCTGACGTTTCTCCGCGCTCTTGCGGAAGATCAACATCGCGGGCTTGCGGAGGTCTGGCCGCGCGACCAGCAGCGCTACCGTGCCTGGTTCAACACGTTGAACGAGGCCTATGTCAAAGCCCGCTATTCCAAGCACTACACAATCAGCGAAGAAGCTCTCGAATGGCTGGGGGAGCGCACAGCCGAACTGCACAGGCTTGTCGAAGAAATCTGCAGGATTCATCTGGCGCGGTTGAAGGAAGCTGTGGAACACTGACCTCGCGCGATGGTTTCGAGGGTGGCTCAGCGTGTTCTCCCCGCTTGCCCTCGAATGGCAACCTTGCGCCTCATGTCAGCCATAAGCGTTAGCTTTGAGTGGGATTGCGCTCGCGTCGGCAAGTAGCCCGAATACGAGCGCTCCCGAGGCGCATCCCGAGGACGGTTGCTTTGCCAAGGCCTTACCTTTGCCGCCAGGCTTCGGCGGTCCTCTCGGCCAGGCCAAACGCCTGAAGGCTCTTCACTTGGCAATGATCCTCTTCAGCGTTGGAAATGATCCGGCATGGGTGAAGTGGCAGCCGACGGGTGCGAACAAGAGGAAGGCGCTGCGCGACCGGCTCGCGCTTGAGCCGTTTTCTCCTCGGCCGACCACGTGCCGCCCTTGCGCTCGATGCCCTCCCGCGTGACCAGCCCCTGGTTCGCTTCATCGGCGGAACAAGCGGCGGTGTTGACATTTCCGGCTTTAGCAAGACGGTCCGAACCCGATGAAAGGCAGCACAATGTCGAACAAAACCGTACTGGCCATTGCCGTTCTGGGCGTGGCATGCATGACGGCCGCCACCGCTCAAGCAAAGAGCGACAAGGATTTCCTGACGGATGCGATCAAGGGCGACAATTCGGAGATAATGCTGGGCAACCTTGCCGCGGATAAAGGCGGCAGCAAGGACGTGCGTTCCTTCGGCGATACGCTCGCGACCGACCACGGCAAAGCCAAGCAGCAGGCCGCGGCCGTGGCGCGCAGGATGAATGTGCCCGTTACCGATCAGATGACGGATGAGGCCCGACAAGGGCAGAAAAAGCTCCAAGGCATGTCCGGCGCCGAATTCGACAAGGAGTTCGCCAACTACATGGTGTCGGACCACAAGAAGGATATTTCCGAATTCGAGGATGAAGCCAAGTCCGGCAAGGGAAGCGTGGCGAAGCTCGCGAAGATGACACTTCCCACGCTTCGCAAGCACCTCCATATCGCGCAGTCGCTGCAGAAGGGCTGACCGCGCAACCGCCGGCCAGCCCTGCGCTGCTCGACGGCGCCGGGCCCGCCCGGCCATGAGCCGCTGAACCGGACAGCCAGTCGGGAACGCGCCGAAACCGAAAATGGTAGCGAACATGGTTGTTGAAGAAGCGGCCTTTCACAAACGCCGACAGCTGACGCCTCGGGCGATTGTAAAATACCGGATGAGATGCGGCTGGATCCAGCAAGCCGGGCTGGGTCTGGCGAGACGTCTGGGACGTTCGACGCCATCAATTTCAAAGCAGGGATGCGGCTTCAGCTAATACGCGCTGGTCTTGGCCTCGACGGAGCTGCGGAGGGCTTTGACGTCGCCCGCCTCAACCGGAGCCGCTTTGTTTCCCCAAGCGTTTCGAATGTATGTCGTCACTGCGGCGATCTGGTCGTCCGACAGCTTCCAGCCGAACGAGGGCATCGAGAGCGCATTTGGATTTCCTGGACCCGATGCTCCATGTCCCCCGTTGAGCACCAGGCGCACGACCGAAAAAGGCTGGCGCGACTGCACGGCGGCGCTTCCCTTCAGCGAGGGGAACATGTTCATCACGCCGTCCCCTCCAAGCTGATGGCAGCCCGAGCATTGGTCTATGTAGATGTTCTTCCCTGCGCTCATCACGTTGTCAGTAGGCGCGGCCGTGGCGTACGCGGCTGAAGCGGGCAGCGATTTGAGATACACCGCAATTGCCTTCAGGTCGCCGTCGGTCATTTTGGACGTTGAGTCTTGGATGACTGGGACCATCGGGCCGTAGGCGGTGGTGCGCTTGTTACGGCCGGTCTTGAGGAACTCAACGATATCCTGCTCGCTCCAACTGCCAAGGCCGGTGCGGGTATCGCCGGTCAGGCTGGGCGCGAACCAGTTCTGGATCTCCGATCCCTGATAGCTTTGCGATGTCTTGGCTGCGCCGAACACGTCCTTCGGTGTGTGGCATGCACCGCAATGACCCAAACCTTCGACCAGGTAGGCGCCTCGGTTCCACTCGGCGGACTTGTTCTTGTCCGGCTCGAATTCGCCCGGGGTGAAAAACAGCCCGTTCCAACCGGCCATCGAGAAGCGGTGGTTCAGCGGCCACGGAAATTCATTGGGGCGCTGGACCGACCGCACCGGTTCCAGGGTGCGCAGATAGGCGCGAATGTCGTCGACGTCCTCGCGTGTTGCCCTGGTGAACCAGGGATAAGGAAAGGCGGGATAGAGCCGTCTCCCATCGGAGGCGATTCCTTCGTGCATGGCGCGATAGAACTGTGCTTCGGTCCAGGCGCCGATGCCTGTTTCGGGGTCAGGCGTTATGTTGGCCGAGTAGATCGTGCCGAAGGGCGTTTCGATCGGCCTGTTGCCGGCGAACGGTTTGCCGTCCTGCGCTGTGTGGCATGCCTCGCAGTCCCCGGCGGCCACCAGTCGGCGGCCGCGCTCCTGCTTTGCGAAATCGCCGATCTGGCCATGTGCCATCGGGCCAAACGCGAGCGTTCCCGCGCCGATCAGGACGGCGCCTACGACAAGGGCAGGAAGCGCACGCCGGCTCATGACTGCACCAGCGGGCCGGGATGCTTCAGATACTGGTCGCGGATCGCTGTTGCCGCCCATAGGGCAAGCGCGCTTACCGTACCGGTTGGGTTATAGCCGCTGTTGTGGGGGAAGGCGCTTGCGCCGACGACAAAGAGGTTGGGCACGTCCCAGTGCTGCAGATAGCGATTGACGACGCTTTCACCTCGGTTGGCACCCATGATCGCGCCACCCGTATTGTGCGTCGTCTGATAGGGGGCGATGTCATAGTGCGGCCCGCGGGGCGCCTTCTTGATTTCGCGCGGCTTCATGGCGTTTGCGATGTCCACCATCTTGCCCATGGCGAAGTCCTGCAGCTTCAGCTCGTTCTGCTTGAAATCATAGGTCATGCGCATCAGCGGTCGGCCATAGACGTCGCGGTAGGTCGGGTCGAGGTCAAGATAATTGGCCTTGTTCGGCATCACCGCGCCCATCAGGGATATGGACATCGAGGTCAGATAGTTCTTCACGAACGCCCGCTTCCATTCAGCGCCCCATTTCGGCGTGCCCTCCGGGACCAGTTCCGTCTCGATCGGTCTCCCGGTCGTCATGTACCCGGCAATATAGCCGCCATGTATGAAGCCGAGCCCGGTGTGGTCGAAATTGTCGCCATTCCAGTCATCGACAATCATGCCTAGCGCGCCTGCGCCTACGAAGGGGTTGAGGATCTTGTCATCGAAGAAGATGTCGACCGAAGGCGTGAGCTGATAGCAATAATTCTTGCCGAGCGTTCCCTCGCCGGTCGCCGGATCGTACCTGGTGCCGATCCCGGACGTCATCAGCAGGTGCACGTTGTGGAGGATGTAAGCACTAACTATGACGAGCTCCGCCGGCTGCTCGAATTCGTTCCCATGGGCATCGACGTAAGTGACACCCGTGGCTTGCCTGCCAGAGCCATCGAGATTGATCCGGGTCACCTCGCATTCGGTTCGCAGGGCGAAATTCTTGTTCTCCATAAGTACCGGCAGAATTGTCGTCTGGGCGCTCGCCTTGGAGTAATTGCCGCAACCGAACTTTTCGCAGAAGCCGCAATAGGTGCAGGGCGCCATGCTGACGCCCAGCGGGTTCGTATAGGCCTGGGACATGTTGCCGGAGGGGCAAGGGAATGGATGCAGCTTCAGGGACTGGGCTGCCTCGCCGAACAAGACAGGACCGTAGGTTTGCTTCATCGGAGGCGTTGGATAAGGCTTGGAGCGTGGGCCTTCGAAAGGATTGCCTCCGGCTTGCTTCTGGCCGCTTAGATTGCCGGCCTGGCCCGAGATGCCGCAAAGCTCTTCCCAGCGTGTGTAGTAGGGTTCGAGTTCGTCATAGGTGACGCCCCAATCCTGAAGCGTCATATCCGCCGGGATCATGGTCTGCCCATAACGAGCAGCGGTCTGACGGCGGATTTCAAAATCATATGGCAGGAAGCGAAAAGCCTGGCCATTCCAGTGCAGGATCGAGCCGCCGACACCGGTGCCGGGCAGGAAGGAGCCGAGACGGCGCATCGGCAACGCCGTCTGGTCGGGCGTGTTGCGGAACGTCAGCGTCTCCTGGGCTGTCTGCTCGAACAGGTGTCCCCGGTAGCGATAACGCAGTTCGTCCTGAATGAAGGTTGGCGCGAAGTCGGTGCTGGTGTCGCGCCAGCTGCCGCGCTCGATCGCAAGCACCTGATGACCGGCCTGCGTGAGTTCCTGCGCCATGATTGCCCCGGTCCAGCCGAAACCGACCAGCAGCACGTCGACGGTTGGGAGTCTCTGCGCCATCAATCGCTAGCCCGTGCTGTCCCACCCTGGGCGGCCGCGAATGCCGACCGGCGGCTGGTCGTAGCGTTCGCCATGCCTGTCGACCCAATCCAAGTAATTGTAGCGGGCGCCGGGAAAGCCGAGCATCTTCCAGCCCGCCATGTCCTTGTTGCCGCCATAGATCGGGTCCGAGAACATCCCTTCCTTGGTGTTCTGCCAAAGCATCTTGAAGAAGGTCTTGGCATCGGCACCGCGGAGATCGAGCTTTCCGCCTTCGAGGTCCGACAACATGGCGTCCTGCGCCTGCGCCGAAAGGTCTGCGAAAAGCTTGCCACCTATGGAAGACATCGAATGTTCGTCTATTGCCTTGATGGCCGCCCAGAGATCCGAAGGCGTCATGCGCGACTGAAAGCCCTGCGTCTTCTCGCCCTTTGCCCAGGGGCCCTGCATGTACCAGCTGCCCGCTCGGCCATAGGCCCCGGCAAGCTGGTGGTCGATGAACAGCGGGACGCCGCATGCGTTTGCGCCGGGGCCGAGGTCGTCCTCCGGAATAAGCCTTTCGGTTGCCGCTTCCACAAAAGCAGCCTCCTTGGGCGTGAAGAATACATAGCCAGGCTTTTCGAGCGGGGCCGGCGCATCCGCCTGATGAGGTAGCCAGGGATCGCCGTTGCCGCCTTCCAGTTCGCGAGCAGCGGCCGCACCCCCTCGCAGCGCCACGGAGGCGGCAGTCACCGAGACGCCAGCCGTAAGGATCTGGCGGCGACTGAACGCGTTGGCGGGCATGGGAATTCCCTCGGCTAGTCCTGTGCTAAGCAAGCCGGAGCCCGATTGTTCCCGAACACACGAAGTCGTGATTGACCGTTCCTGAGCCAGTCAAACCATCGCGAATTCGGATGGTCTCAAGGGTCTAGAGCCTTTCACTTTTTGACGGAAGCGGATCCGGCGTTTGGGAAGTAGTTCTTGCATTCGGCTTCCTCGATAGTTTCGACGAGGTTGCCGATGTGGCGCTAGTCCGACCAGCAGGAAGAATACTGCCATCGCATTAGCGAGGTTGTTCCTCCCTCGGGACGCAGACTACTCAGCTTTCGTTGCGGTAAGCCCTATCTTTTTGATAAACCACGGCATTGTAAGGCCCTGGACAAAGATCGAGAAAGCCACAACGGCAAAAGCCGTGACGATGATGGCGCCGCGCTCCGCTATGCCTTGAGGCAATGCAAGGGCCAGCGCCAATGCGAGCGCTCCGCGCAGACCGCCCCAGACCAGAACGTGCTGATATTTAGGATCAACCTTCAACGACGTTGGCTTGAGCATCGCACAGAGAGGATAGATAGCGAGAACCCTGCCGACCAGGACGAGCGCGATCGCAACCGCCGAGCTGGTCGCGAAGATGCCTAAGGGCTGGTGGGCCTCGTGGCCGCCAATCAGGATGAACACAATCGAATTTGCGAGAAAGGCGGCGTATCCCCAAAAGGCAAGCACATGGCTTCGTGCATTGGCCGATATCGCACCTTTCCAACCTACATTTCCGACCAGCAAGCCCGCGGTGAGCGTCGCGAGTACGCCCGACATGCCGAGTTTCTCGGCGATCAAAAAGGATCCGTAGGCGGCGATTGTGGTCAGCGTAATCTCCACGAGGTAATCCTCGGTCCGGCCGGCGATGATAAGGAGCACCGCCGCGACGGCCCCTCCGACGGCAATGCCTCCCGCGACGATCCAGACGAAGGATGAAGCAATAGCCCCAGGCGTGGCGCTGGCGCCGGAAGCAACCCCCACCAGAATCGCGAAACCGACCGCGGCCGCGCCGTCGTTGAGCAGGCTTTCGGACTCGACCAGCAGGGCGAGGCGTGGCTGCACCTTCATCTCCTTGAACGCAGCCAGGACCGACACCGGATCGGTCGCCGCTATCAGCGCGCCGAAGAGACCTGCACCCATCCAACTCCATCCGAGCAGCCAGTGCATTCCGAGCGCAACGACAGCCGCGGCGATAGCCACCCCCGGAAAGGCCAACAAGGCGGTCACCGGCAGGTTAATGCGAAAATGGCGCCATTCGATTTCAAGCGCGGCCTGGAAGATCAGCGGGGGCAGGAACACCGTAAAGATCAGATCACGGCTCAGAGGCAGCTCTGCTCCGCCCGGGACGAAGCTCAGTGCTATCCCGGCCGCCACCAGCCCGACGCTGTAGGGAAGTCGCAGGCGCCTCGATATTATGGCAACAAGCGAGGCCGTCAGGAGGATAAGCCCAAGCGCGGGAATAGAGAGTTCGTCCATGCCGGATTATGCTTAGGCGGAAACGGTTTCGGCAACTGCCGATGATCATGGAAGCGCCCAGCGGACGGAAGCCTAGAAGCTACCCCGTGCTGGTGGTTCGAATAACCACACCACAACAAGGAGACCCATAAGGAAGAGTGCGATCTTCAGAGGCCTATCCGTATGAGTAGCGACTAGCAGCGTCCATGGAATTGCCAACTCATTTCTTTCTCAGGCATCTGATGTTCCCTTCATGCGGCATGGATTTTGTGAACTTGCGTCCCTAACCCCCCAACGCTCCGCGGTGTGGAGAAAGACTATTGCAATGCCGTCGGCTTTCTTGGCGCGAGCGCAAGATTAAAGAAAGCCGGCAATTGATGGCGCTTATCAGGGATGGAGGCGGTCGTGTCCGGGGAGTCCGGCAGGAGCACGACCATTCGTACCTGGCGTCTCGGGAAGAGCGGCCTGCCAGCTACCAGGAATATCAGGGCCAGACCGCATATAACCAAAATTGCGGCGAACGCGTTTGCAATGATCTCGCCCAGCCGCATCCTGACCCGCCTCACTTTTGCTGACTGCCGACGCCGGCACATCTATTCATACCGTCGAGCAGGCGATCTTATTCCTTCTCCACCGCGCCACTGAGCGGTTCCCTCGCAACTATTTGGACCGATCCTGGAATAGTTTTCGGCCGACCTAGGTAAATGATCCAGGTGGGAGGAGGCACGACGAGGAGACGAAGCGAAGGCATATCGGAAATGGGGAGCGGCGCAAGCGTCTGAGGATTCATGGCACTCAGATCTTGCAACCGGGAGGAGCACGCTCCCATTCGGCCCAGCGGTAACTGTCCCTGACCGCTGGGCCGTCCATCTTGCAAAGCATCATCCGAAGGAAAGATTCCTGAGGTGACTCAAGAGGCACATTCTTGGTGACATGAAAGCTAAGTTGGACGTCATACCGCACCTCGAGGATCTTTGGCGCTACGGTCGTGTCCTGACCGGCAACGACTCTGATGCGGATGATCTGGTCCAGGAGGCGCTTGCGCGTGCCCTCACAATGGCCCGCAGCTACGACAGTTCTCGTCCCTTGCTCCCCTGGCTCATCACAATTGTTCGCAACACGTTTCTCACCCATTCCAGCCGGGCTATCGCCACCCGGCAGCGCCTGGCCTCTTTCGCGGATATGTCCGAGCAGTCCTTTCCGCCATCGCAGGAGCATTCGGCTGAACTCGCGAATATACAAAGGGCGCTGACCCGAATGCCGGCCGAGCAGGCTGAAATACTGCATCTGGTTGGAGTGCTGGGCTTCACCTATACGGAAGCGGCGGAGTTGCTGGGGGTACCGGCGGGAACGGTGATGTCCCGCTTGAGCCGCGCTCGTGCGGCGCTGAAGCACAACCTGGAAGACACCGACGGCGGGACTTCTCGCCCGTTCAAGATCGTGGGAGGGCGCGATGCGAACCACTGATGGAATTTCCGAAGAGGATATCAGCCGGCTGTTGGATGGTGAGTTGTCACTTTCCCAAAGATCCGACCTGCAAGCCCGGCTTGCGCGTGAGCCGGAATTGGCTGCCGAGGTCTTTGCTCACGCACAGCGTATGGAGGCGTTGCGCGCCTCCCAACCGAGGCGGCTGTTTCCGCCCGGCGCGAGCGTGGAGAAGGCCAAGCAACTGGAGAGCGCCTTTCGCCGCAGGAAGCTGCTTGGCCTGCTCCGCCTTCAGGTCGCCGCGGTCGTGCTGGTGGCGATCGGCTGGTCGGCCAACTCATTAACCGTGCCACTTCGCCAGGGAGGCAAGAAAGCCGATGAAACCTTCATCCTTGCCGCCCGAGATGCCTTGCGGGTCGCGCAACTCAATGCCGGGCCGGAGAGGGGCGTTGAGCCTAAGCAGGACAAGATCGAACGCCTGGTCGGCGCCGTCAACGTCAGCATGCCGACCCTCCCGTCTGCGTGGGTGGTCAAGGATGTCCAAGTGCAGCCGTGGAATGGGAAACAAAGCCTTGTCGTCACTGCCGACACGCCAAGCGTTGGCCGCATCACCCTCGTCGCCGCCCCAATGAACGGCGAGGATGCAGTGCCGCCGACTCCGGCCACCGACGGGCGCGTGCCCACGGTCTACTGGCAATCAGGAGGAACTGCCTATGCCCTGATGGGCTCCGCCGCGCCGGACCGCCTCGAGGTGGAGGCAAAGCAGATTGAAGTCGCCACGCGGAGGAATGTTGCTCCCAAGACAAGAGGTTGATCCTCGTCCAGCGTTGAACCGCGTTCCCAACCACCATCAGCTATCCCCGCTGCCTTCCCGTTTCGGCGCGTCGCTTTCGATGAGGCCTCAAGAAGAGCTGTGCGATGAACGTTTTGTCCTTTGAACGAAGATATTATCCTTCAAAATGTCCGATCTGCGCTGGAGCGGCTTTGGAGGCCGAAATCACGCGGCGCAAGGTCGAGTTTCAGTGTGCTTCTTGCGGCGCCTTTGAAATCACGTCGGCGGCGCGCTCCGCGATGAGAGGGCTCTCGTCAGAAAGTCGTTCGGTGTGGTTGTCACAGGCCAGATTGCAGTATTCGACGATGCCATTGGTAGCCTGCGCGAACGAGACGCAGTCGCAAGGCAGATCGTGAGAATCGGGGTCGCGATGCTGGGGGAGTGCGGCCACGCGGGCCCGGCGTCGAGCTGGGTGATGCCGGGGTGTAGCAAACGCGGCCCGCAAACTGAACGACTACGAACAAGTTGGCCTGATCGGGTATCCCTGCGACGGAGACTAAATTGCGGCGCTTGGCGCGAACCACCGTCAGGGCTGACTGCTCGGAGGCGAGTTGTGTGGACTGAACAGTGCTGTTGTTGCCGATCAGGCAGCGGCCCTGCCGCGTTACTACCCGCAGGGTTGCCGCCTTGTCCTGGCCACTATCAGGGGCGACTGGGTGATCGCCGTGCGCAGTTATGATGCGGCTCAAGCGAACGAACAGTCCGATTTGCCGTCATGACCAACGAAGCCGGCGGTCGAAAGCCGCCTTCGCTTGGCGATACACGTCCTGCCGATATCCGAGCCGCGGCAATGCTGCGGGAATCCGGATGGATGTCGTTCGACACCGGCATCGAAGCGGCGCTGGCCGCAGCCGCTGCTGAAATGAGCGTCGGCAGATCGGAGGTCATCCGACTTGCCGTTCGTGAATGGCTGGAGACGCGCCAACGCGAAAGTGACCGCTCGGCCAAGCCGGACCAGTCTGGGACTGAGAGAGCTGGTGCCGACGCCTGAGAAATCCTTGAACGGTCGATCAACGTTGAACAGGACCCAGCCCTATCACAGATACGGCCGTTGTTACTGCTCCTTTCGCCGGTTCAAGCCCTCAAGTATCCTCAAGGCAAGTCTGGCATAATTGCCATCGAAGTGATGCCCTCCGGTGGTTTGGATGATCTCGGCCCCTCGCCCGGCCAGCTCCGGACACAAAGAGTCGGTCTCCTCCTGTCCATAAAAGCACTGTACGAGGTTTGACGGGACCTGTTTGATAGCCGGCGCGACGGGGAGCGCTTCCGCGCTTGGGGCCGCGCCAAGCCACCCCGCGACGCGGATCTGCCAGTCCGCGGCATCTGCGAAACCGAGAAGCGAAATCTCGGCGACATGTGATTTGATGTCGGCGTCAAGGAGATTGTAAGCGAAAGGCAGAACGTCTGCGCCGAACGAATAGCCCACCAGCGCGACCTTATCCGCATGCCATTTCTCTGTGTACGTCTGGATTACGGCGCTAAGGTCGGCTGCTGTCTGTTCAGGCGATTTCTTGCTCCAGAAGTACCGGACACTGTCCCATCCAACGACCGACACACCGCGAGATTGCAGCTCTTCTGCGATGGTCTTGTCGAGATCCCGCCAACCTCCGTCGCCGGAAAGCACCACCGCCAAAAGGTCGGATGGTTTCGCTGACGGCAGTTCGATCAACGGAAGGTCCGAAATCCCGGTGGCTTCGGCTTTGGCGAGATGGGGCTGAAGCAGTGAAGCCAGCCCGTCGGCTGGCGTTCCGGCGAGCAGCGTGAACGCCATTGGTGTACCCTCGTTTTCGAGATCCTTGATATGCGTGCGGGCATCGGCGGCTTCGCTGGCGGTGAGGCCAACGCTCCAGAACCCATTGAGGGTCTTGGTCGGTCCATAGACGTAGCCAGCATCGTGTTTCGACGCGGCGCCCGCCCCGCAAAGCGGGCGCTTGCCGGGCAGCGTCAGGCTGGGATCCACCGATATGGCCCCTGCTAACGTGTTCACTGGAGATTGCGCCAGGATCAGTCCCGCAAGTGTCCCGCCTGTGCCAACGCCCGCGACGATGGGAAAATGATATTGGAGGCCGCTATGCTGCCGCTGCAGCTGCCGGCTGAGTCCCTCGACATCGCCGACGAGATTGTCGCACGCCTGGTCCCCCTTGGTCAGATTGTTCAAATAGGTTCTGGTGTCCACGCCAACGGCGAGCGCGCCTTGCGCCCCAAGCGCATCGAGCCCGACCTTGTCCGCTTGGGTCCATCCGGCCACGCCGGAAAACAACACGACATAGCCTCGAATTTCGCCGCCCGGAACCACGACCTGAACGTCGCCAAATCTGCCGCCGTCGAGTGCTAGCGCTGGCATTGTCAGCAAAAACCACATTGCTGCTGCGCAGGGGGCGATCGACCTACGCACCTCGCCAATACCTTCTGGAGCCCTTGAAGTTCAGGCCTATCAGGCCTGCCGCGTCCGCCAATGTCACAAATGGACCCAATGTGCCCGATGCTGCAAGGTAGCGCGGCTCCCAGACCGGATTGAACTTGTCCTTGAACGCCCGCAGCCCACGGAAGTTGTAGAACGGTGTTCCATAGCGCCAGATAACGGCACCTAGCCAGTGCCATCGCGATGACAGCGGTGCCGGCAACACTCCACTCAGCGGCGCAACGCCAAGGCTCAGGGTTTGATAGTGCATCCTCTTCAGGTGATCGATCAGTTGCGTGAAGAGAAACTCCATCGCGTAGGAGGATGCCCCTGGCGTGTGTCGCATCAGCCCGATGGATGCTTCCTTTCGCGATTGCGTGGTCATGATGGTGGAAAAGGCGACAGGCACTTCGTGCTGCCGGACCAGGGCGATCATCTGCGACCCAAGGTATCCGGGTTCGAAGGCCGCGATCGAGAATCCTTTTTCCTCCGTTCGCCGCGACCGCAGCCAAGCGGCCGAGATGTCGGCCAGATCATCGACGACAGGGGCCATTTGGTGCGGCGCAAGAAGCTCAAATGTCAGCCCGTCGCGTTCGCCGCGTTTGAGCGCGTAGCGAAGATGCGCGGCAGCTCGGCCTCTTAGCTCGAAGCTGGCGACCTGCACGCAGGCTTCCTCGCCAAGTTTCATGACCGACAGGCCCGCATCCAGGTAATGCCGCAAAGTTTCGGGCCGAACCTGGTAGAAGGCGGCTCTCCCGCCATGGCTGGCAGCCAGGGTCACGAACCGCGTGATGAGTTCGTGCCAATCCTCGACCGGACCGACCGGATCGAACAGGGCAATCCAGCTGCGTCCTCTTTTGCCGTACATTATGAAGGCGTTGCCCGAATCCGAAAATAGCAGGCTCTTGTCGCCCATCATCGCCATCATCGCCTGACTTCGATCCTGCTCATTGATGATCCGTGCCGCATGGCCAAGAGCGTCGGCATCAGGACGCGGGGCGAGCCCCTTCGGCGGACGAAGCAGCTGCCAAAACCCAATTGCGGTGGCGAGAACGGCGGCGCCGAGCAGCGCCCGCAAAGCGCGAGGCGCCTGTGCGTCAAATTCAAACTCCCACCACAGATCGTGGGTCGTGTAGTCCGCGGTCCGGAAGGCAACCAGGAAAATCGCGGTCGCGCCGATGACTATGAGGCCAACGGTGGCGAACCACCCCAGCGTAAAGGCTTGGCCCAGCATCGAGGCCGGCCTATCGAACTGGCGCCTTGTTGTTATCAGGAGGGTTAGGACGATGGCAAGGAAACCGGCTTCCCCGTAGGCAAGCCCTTTGGTGAGGGACAGGCAGAGGCTCGCCGTGGCGATTGTGATTGCGATCCACCAGGCCCCGTCACGCCGCTCGAAGAGCCCCCGCGCAACGAAGAGGAACACGATACCGAGCAGGCTGCCGAGGAAGTGAGAGGTCTCGACAACCCACAACGGCAGACGCATCGAAAGAATAGCAAGCCGGTGCCCAAAAGTCGGTGTTGCGCCGGAAACCAGCAGCATAATGCCGGTGGCAAATGCAATCACGCCAATGAACCGTGGCGCAAGGCGGGCGGCCGCTAAGACCAGGCGCTCGTCCGCGGCAGCACTCTGCTGGGACCCGATCGCAAAGCGAACTTCAAACACGGCGAGCAGCGCAGCCGAGACTATCAGCGGCATTGCATAATAGATCCCGCGATAGGCCAGCAGGGCTGCGGCGATCTGATCTGCGGCCCCCGCCCTGCCGAAGGCCCAGAAAACCACGGCTTCGAATACCCCAATGCCGCCCGGCAAGTTGCTGACGGCGCCAAGCGCCGTCGCCGCCGAGAAGATTGCAGCGAAGCTGAAGAAGTTTGACGAGCCGCCCGGCAGCAATACCCACAGCGCGGCTGCGGCACTCACAAGACGAATACCCGAAAGGCCAAGCTGGATTGCAGCAAGTTCCTTCGGGGGCGCCGGCAGGCAAAAGCCGCCGAGATGGATCGGCTTGCGAAGGCCAAACAGCACCAGTGCCGCAACACAGACCAGGGCAGCGCCGGACAATATCGACAGAAGCGCCGTTGGCCATCCGAGGAGGTGCGCTACCGACTTTGCCTCAAGCAGGGCTGCCAGTCCTCCAAAGCCCGTGAGGCCGAGGGCGTATCCGGCTGCGATAAATAACAACAGGCGTGCAATGTCCTGGGACTGAACACCAACAGCGCCGTAGATGCGGTATCGCACTGCTGCACCTGTAAGTGTGCCGAATCCGGCGGCGTTGCCCAAGGCCGTTCCGCAAAATCCTGCGACTATAGGCGCAAGCCGAGGAAGCTGGGCTCCCACATAACGAACTGCGGTCACGTCACGCCCAATCAGGGCGGCAAAGCTCACCATCGTAGCAAGGATCGACCATCCGATTGCGGCTGGCGGAAGGTGCTTCAAAACGTGTACGAACGCTTGATAGTCAATGGTTTCAGCAATGCTGCCAAAAGCAAAAACGCTAAGGATCAGAGCAGCAAACATTGTGATCGAAACGGCCACGCGGCGCGCCCTGACAAGAAGGGGGCGAGCCGGCAAGGATATATGATCCGCCTGTGCTGACCTGTCGTTTCGCTCCGCAGCGCCATCGCCCGCGCTGCGGATTCTTGTGCCGATGGCTGGAGCTTCCTCTCGTGCTGACACGGTTCAATCTCGGCTGCCACGGCGATGCCACGCGCTGCTTTGAAGGTGCAGATTCGCGATAGCACTTTCACTTTGAATTTCGGGGCTATGCGCTGTGCCTCGACACGTGCTCTGCCCTTACTGCGCAGCATTTTGCGTGTCAGCAAACAAAGACGTGAACGGCCTGTGATGGCACCGTCGGGTCTTTTCAGTGCGCTGGCTGTGAAGACCGGCGCACTGGAAAGTCAAATTGTCTCCGAACTGATCCCTGGTTGTGGAACCAGGATCAGCCCTTGCCGACCGGCAGCGCGACAAAGCGGTTGCTGTCGTTGCGGGTTATCTGCATTAGCACTGCCCTGCGCCCGGATTTCACCGCATCGGCCATTGCCTGGTTGACGTCGTCGGCGCTGTTGACAGCGGCCGAATTGATCGAGGTGATGACGTCGCCGGGCTGGATGCCGCGGTCAGCGGCGGCACTATCTGGATCGACGTCCGTAACCACGAGGCCCTTGCCCTTTTCCGCCTTGGTGACGGTCAGGCCGAGAGCGGTCAGTGTGTCAGGCTTGGCGGCGGGCGCCGACTGCTTGTTGTTCTGGTCGTTCGAGGCTTGCTTGTCGCTCGAAGGCAGCGTGCCGAGATCGACCTTGACGGTCTCGTTCTTGCCGTTGCGCCAGACGGTGACGTCGACCGACTTGCCCGGCGCGAACGCACCGATCATGCGGGCGAGGTCCTTCGGCGAGGCGACGTCCTTGCCGTCGACCTGGGTGATGACGTCACCGGCGGCGATGCCCGCCTTCTTGCCCGGGCCTGCGTCCTGGGCGCTCGAGACCAGCGCGCCCTTGTCCGATTTCAGGCCGAGCGACTCGGCGATGTCGGAAGTGACCGGCTGGATCTCGACGCCGAGCCAGCCGCGCTGGACAGAGCCGCTCTTCATAAGGTCCTGGACGACCTGCTTGGCGGTTGAGGCCGGGATGTCGAAGGCAATGCCGACGCTGCCGCCCGACGGCGAGAAGATGGCGGTGTTGATGCCGATCACCTGGCCGTTGAGGTTGAAGGTCGGACCGCCCGAATTGCCGCGGTTGACCGATGCGTCGATCTGGATGAAGTCGTCATAAGGGCCGGCGCCGATGTCGCGGCCGCGGGCCGAGACGATGCCGGCGGTAACGGTGCCGCCGAGGCCGAACGGATTACCTACTGCAACCACCCAGTCACCGATGCGGATCTTGGAATCGTCGGCGAAGTCGACATAGGTGAACTTGGTGCCGCCGCCATCGACTTTCAGCACGGCAAGGTCGGTGCGCGGATCGGTGCCGATCAGCTTGGCGTCGAACTCCTTCCCGTCTTTGGTGACGACGCTGAAGTCCGAACCTTCCGACACGACATGGTTGTTGGTGACGAGATAGCCGTCGTCGGAGATGAAGAAGCCCGAGCCCTGGGCAACCGGGCGTGGCTCGCCATTGCCGTGGTTGCGGTGGTTGAACGGGCGCATGCCGAACTGTTGGCCGCCCTGGTCGCCGAAGCCGCGGAACTCCTTGAAGAAGCGGCGCAGTTGCGGATTGTCGGGAAGGTTGTCCATTCCCTCGGAGCCCCAGTCGGAGCCATTGTCGGCCGTCGGCTGGATCTTGGCCTTGACCTTGACGCTGACGACTGCAGGCGACACACGTTCCACGAGATCGGCGAAGCCGGGGACCTGCGCGGCCTCAACGTGGACGGCATCGGCCATGACAGGCGTTGTGCCGGTGGCAAAGGCGCCGAAGCCAATCGCCCCGGCGACAGCTACGGAGGCAACGGCGGCCATTAGACGGTTTCGGGTGCTCGAAGATAAACTGAAGGAATTTTTCATGACTTCGTATCCTCTAGAAGATTCCTGCCCCAACGGGCGTGATCCTGCATGAGTAAATCGGTACACATTACGACGTCATTTCCAGCGTATGAAATTTTAGTAACGTTTTCCGAGCGATTCATATTGGTACCCACTCGAGCTGATCTATAGCAGACGATCCCGCTGACGCGGTATCTCCCCCCTGATCAAAAGACCGGGTTTCGACGGTCCTACGCTCGTATCTCTTGTCTCTGAAACGAAACGTAGGCGACCGTAAACATCACAAGGAGCGCCGCGATCATGGCAGCGAGCTGCGGCCAGATCAGAGCCACGCTGAGTGAGAAGGGCAGGGGTGCTCCCATCAGCGCCCCGCTCAATTGGCTGGTCAGCAGCAGGCCGAGCGAACGCGTTGCGGGATTGAGCAAGCCGAGGGTAACTTCGCTGTAGAGTGTGTTGGGTGAGACGCGTGCAATGGCCTGCTGGATCTCGATCTGGTGCACTGCCGTCATCGGATCGAGAGGGTCGATCGGCGCGACGGCGCCGGCGATCAGCGGCGCCAGCATCGGCCAGAATACGGCAAACAACAGCCATATGGTGAGCGCGCACAGCGCCGATGTTGCCGGTGATTTGACGAGCGTGGAGCAGGCCACTGCGACCGCCAGCCAGACGCCGGCGTAAACCAAGGAAGCGAACAGGAAGGCAAGGCCGCGGGCGATCTCCTCGCCACCGGGTGGCAGTCCGAGCAGCAGCATGCCAAGACCGGTAACCATCAGCCACAGAGCCACGAGGCAGATGGCGATAACCAGCAGCCCGCCGAGGAACTTGCCGGTTAAAAGCGCGTCGCGGTAGATTGGCTGAGACAGGATGCGCGACATCGTGCGGCGGGTGTATTCGCCGTTGATAGCGTCGAAACCGAGCGCGATCGCCACCAAGGGAATCAGGAAGCCGAGGAAGAAGACGAAGGACGGCAACGGCTGCTGCGCCGTGGTGAACAGGCGCAGAAACAGGAACTGGTCCTCGCCGATGGTGGCCTTGATCTGGCCGATGGCGGCATAGACAGAACCGATCGCGGTGAGGAGCACCAGCAGCATTACCAGATGGATGCGGATGCTGTTCATATGATCTGCGGCTTCCTTGAGCGCGATGGTCGACAGGCCGGTGAACGGCGATCCTTCACGCCGCGATGTCATGGTTTTCTCCTTCGAAAAAGTGGACATAGACTTGGTCAAGCGTGGCCTGACGTATGGTGATGGACTGGAGGGCGCCGCCGGCGCCGACGACCCGTCGGGCAATGTCGGCCCTGACATCGGCGTCGGCATCGACACGCCAGCGCCCTCCCTTCAACGGCGCCAAGCCGGATATATGCGGGACTCCGGCCAGTGCGTTGATGAGATCGACGTTCTGTGCCTCGAGCTCCACTATATGCGTGCCGCCGAGCACTTCGGAGGTGAGGTCCTCGATCTTGCCTATGAGCCCGATACGGCCTCTCCGGAAAAGTGCGACACGGCTGCAGATCGTCTGCATCATCGCGAGCAGATGCGAGGAAAGCACGAACGTCACGGCCTCGGCCGCCAGATCCCGGATCAGGTCCAGCAGTTCCTGTGTCGATTGTGGGTCGAGGCCCGAGGTCGGTTCGTCTAGGATGGCGATTTCGGCCTGCTTGACCAGCACCTCGGCAAGACCGAGCCGCTGGCGCATGCCGCGTGAGAAGGTGGCGACGCGGCGACGAGCAACATCGGCCAGGCGCACCCGCTCCAATGCGCTGGCGATGCGCTTGTCGGCCTCCGTCGAGACCAAGCCTGCAAGCCTCGCCGTGTAGGCAAGATTTTCCCAAGCGGTCATGTGATCATAGAAGCCGATCTGGTCCGGGAGGTAACCGACCCGGCGTTTGACCGAGAGCGGCTGGCGCAGGGGATCGAGCCTCAGCACCCGGATCGAACCGGCGGTCGGCTCGGTGAGCCCGAGCAGCAGCAGGATCGTGGTGGTCTTTCCCGAACCGTTCCGGCCGAGCAGGCCGAAGACCTCGCCTTTCTCGACAGTGAGGTCGATGCCGTCAACCGCCGGAAATCGACCGTAGCGCTTGACAGCGCCGCGCGCTTCGATGACCGGGCTCATCGGCGTCCATACCGCGTTACAGCGAAAGCGAGCATCAGGGCGGAAGCGCCGATGACGCCGAGGCCGGTTACGCCCCACAGCGTGGACGTCCTGACAGTCACCCGGAAGTTGGCGCTATCGGATGCACCCTCGCCATTGGCTCGGACCGCGACCATGTAGTCGCCGGCAATCGCCTGCGTTGAAGGCGTCATCGAAACCCCGACATCGGATGTCCCGCCGGGCGCGATCTCTTCAGCTCGCCATCGCAAGCGTCCCAACGCTGGGCTAGCTTGGCGGAGCTTGGGTCGCGGGGCCGCGGGATGAGCAGCTAAAGGTCATCGGAATCAGCGGCCGCTTTGTTCGCGCCCATCATAACCTGCTTGAGATTCTTCCGCAGTTCCTCGCGGCGCTGTTTCTTGTGCACGTTGGCTCATCAGGCAACCTCACGATTGCGTTGAATCAGTTTAAGAGCTGATTGGGCGTTGGTCCCGCGCCACCGTGACGA
>NZ_JARTVT010000030.1:0-83977 GCF_029625685.1 Mesorhizobium sp. WSM4976 | reverse complement strand
CAGCAATACATGGACGCGCCGGTAGCCGTAACGCACCCGCGTCGCCGTGATCTCCTTGATCCTGGCTTTCAAG
This sequence comes from Mesorhizobium sp. WSM4976, assembly GCF_029625685.1. Classification (NCBI taxonomy): domain Bacteria; kingdom Pseudomonadati; phylum Pseudomonadota; class Alphaproteobacteria; order Hyphomicrobiales; family Phyllobacteriaceae; genus Mesorhizobium; species Mesorhizobium sp. WSM4976. The sequence continues at coordinate 83,904 of NZ_JARTVT010000030.1, read as the reverse complement.
GCAGGAGTTGATTTTCGAAGCGATTAAGCGTCGGGAAGGCAGATTGGCGTAGCAAATGGAACACTTTGCACCCCGACGAGTTATCTGTGCAGCGGTCGGCCCTTCGGGTGTTAGCCGCCGGACTGGAAAAAGTCGTAGGAAGCCCGTCGCTTACGCTTATTAGCTGCGACGGGCTTTTCATTAGCGATACCAAAATTGTTAATGTGGGCTTGTCACAACTGGCGTACAATGCCGTTCTGCCCCGCACCCCAACCGGGGTAAGGGCCCGGCCCCGCCGAAGTCCCCCCGACTCCCCGCAGGCCGGCATCGTGTGTCTGGGCTAGTTCAGCCTGGCGCCTTGTCAGCAATGAACGGCGCCAATGCCTCGGCAACGCGATGTAGAAACGGTGCCGGATCGAGCACGACGCCATTCGGCTCGACAAAGATATCCTGCTCGTCCTGCCTCTGGGGATGCTCAAGCGTCACGTTAAACGTATAGTCCGGCATCAGCCGACAGGGGCGGGCCTCCATCTGCGCCCGATAGCCAGCGCTTTCGTAGCGGGCTTCCCTGTGCGGCACTACCAGAGATCCTCTGGCGGAGATGCTCGCCGTCATGCGCTCGAGCCACTGCATGATTTCGCCCCCGCGATCTGCCCGCCTGAATCTGGCGACCGACGCATAGAGGATTTGGGTCCAGTGCATGAAAGCGTCGGCCGCCAGTATTGGGCGGGGGGCACGTGAACGAGGGGTTATTATCCACAGCCTTGCGCAGCAGCCGAGATAAATGCAGGCGAGTTGTGCGGTAAGGTGGATAGCGATCGAGACCTTGGCGCACTGCTGTGCCAGCCGCCGCGGCTCCATGGCACTGATCTCCAGTTCCAGGTTCAGAGCGGCCAAGTCGCGGACCGAGCGCTAGGCGGCTTCCCAGTCGGGCGTGAAATAACGCGGCGGGCCAGCATTTCGAGCTGTTGCACGGCGACTTCATAGGCCGATTCCTGACCTGTTGTTATGAAGGCATCGCCGGCGACCAATGTATGGTCGGCTTCGCGCCACAGCGAGATATGGCCTGGGGCCTGCCCGGGAGTGTGCAGCCATCGCCAACCCGGCATGCATGGGACCGACCTGTCGTCAGGCAGCGGCTTTTAAGCCTGGTATCGAGATCGATGGGACCACACGGAAAAGTGGCCAAAGCAATGCCAAAGGCCGCCGCCGACCAAGGATCGGGGGAGGATAAGACGCGGTCCCGTCCAGGTATGGATGCTCGAGGGGATGGGCATAGACCGGCACGTCCAGATCTTGCAGTTCCAGCACGGTGCCGACATGATCGAAATGGCCATGCGTCAGAATGATTGCAGACGGCCGGGCGTCTGGGCCGAAACGTGACTGCGCAACGCCGACAATGCTGCCCCGCGACTTGGAATCCCGTATCGATCAGGAACCAATCCCCGTTGTGGCGAGGCATTCCGAAGAACACGACGTTTTACGAGGGAGAGGCGGAGATAAGCGAGGTCGGGTGCGATGGTCCAGCCCCGTCCCCTAGGTCTTCATGCCTGGCGCGATCGATCTCGGAGAGGGGAATCTGGACAGTCATTTTCTACCGGGCTGTATCTGCGAAGTGATGGTCCCCAACTTGGATCGGCGGATGATGTTCCTGGTGACGACAGAACGGCCGCGGCGCATGCGACGACGGCGCGGCCCTGCCTGGAACATCCGCGTCATTTCCGGGTTCGGCGCCCGCCATTTGGAGTAAAAGTGTCTTGGCCGAGTCCGCCGTAAGGAATTTCAACATCAATTTCGGTCCGCAGCACCCGGCGGCGCACGATGTGCTTCGCCCTGTGCTCGAGCTTGACGGCGAAATGGTCGAGCGCGTCGACCCTCACACAGGCCTGCTCCACCGCGGCACTGAGAAACTCGTTGAATACAAGATCTGTCTCCAAGCCCAGCCTTACTTCGACCACCTCGATTATGTGGCCCCGATGTGCCAGGAGCATCCCTGGTGTCTGGCAATCGAGAAGCTTGCGGGTCTCTCCGTGCCCAGTCGAGGGCGATTGATACGTGTTCTCTACAGCGAGATATCGCGCATCTTATCTCACCTGCTCAATGTCACCACGCAGGCGCTGGATATCGGCGCGCTGACTCTACCGCTCTGGGGTTTCATCGAGCGAGAGAAGCTGATGGTTTTCTACGAGCGGGCCTCTGGCTCTCGCAGGCAAGCCGCCTATTTTCCACCCGGCGGGGTCCACCAGGATTTGCCACCGGATCTTGTCGAAGACATCGGCAAGCGGATCGATCCCTTTCTGAAATCCGTAGATGACCTGGATCGGCTGCTGACGGAGAACCGGATCTTCAAGCTTCGAAACGTCAATATAGGCCAGATCTCTGAAAGGGATGCCTGGGGATGGGCTTCTCAGGCGTGATGATGCGCGGCTCGGGCGCAGCGTGGGATTTGCGGAAAGCGCAGCCCTATGAATGCTACTCCGAAATGGACTTCGACATTCCGGTGGGCAACAACGGCGACTGCTACGACCGCTATCTCGTACGCATGGAAGAGATGCGTCAGTCGGCCAGAATCATGCCCCAGTGTGTCGAGCTGCTGGTGAAGGAAGGCCCCGTCGCCATCGCCAATCCAGACGGAAAGATTGTGCCGCCCAAGCGTGCTTCGATGAACCGGTCGACGGAAGCGCTGATCCATCATTTCAAACTCTATACGGAAGGCTTCCGCGTGCCTGCGGGAAAGGTTTATGCAGCGGTCGAAGCGCCCAAAGGGGAATTCGGCGTCTATCTGGTGGCGGACGGCACCAATAAGCCTTGCCGCTGCAAGCTGCGGGCGCCGAGCTTTGCGCACCTCCAAGCGACGGATCTGCTCTGCCGCGGTCACCTGCTTGCTGACGTCACAGCCGTGCTGGGATCTATCGATATCATCTGGGAGACGTCGACAGATAGGCTCCGATCTTCGTTCAGTGAGCCAAGGGGATCGCCAGCATCACGAACATGCCAATCGAGCAGCGTTGAGGTGAGACAGGTCTAATGCCGGACCAAATTCCTCCTTTCGTTTTCGAAAGCTATTTCATGGCTGGGTTCGAGTGTTCCTCGCACCGTCGGAAAGATGGCCTCCGTCTGGATCTCGTGCGGGCCACAAGCCATGACATTCACGCGGCGGACGACTACCGTCGTTGCGCGAACTTGGGGCTGAGGACCATCCGTGACGGGCTGCGGTGGCATCTGATCGAAAGCGCACCGGGCGCCTATGAGTGGTCGAATTGGATGTCGATGCTTGATGCCGCCATTGCTGCCGGCGTTCAAGTGATCTGGGATGTCTTTCACTACGGATCCCCCGATTATCTCGACCAGGGCAGCGAACGAATGATCGATAGCTATGCCTCTTTTGCGGGTGAAGCCGTCAGATTGCATCGAGCAGTGACGGGCAAAGCCGCGATGGTCTGCCCGATCAACGAAATTTCGTTCTTCGCGTGGGCCGTCGAAGTTGGCTACTTCCCGCCTGCCGGACCTAAAAGAAAGGGTTGGTTCAAGCGCCACCTAGTGAAGATGGCCGTCAAGGGTATCGAGGCAATGCGTGAAGCTGATCCCGAATGCCGCTTCATTTGGGCGGAGCCGCTTATTCACATCGCGCCGCGGGACCGCAGCGGTCCGGAGCTGCGGCGTGCGGAGAAGTCCCGCCAAGGACAGTTTGAAGCCTATGATATGTTGATGGGGCACGTCGAGCCGGAGTTGGGGGGAGCCGAGGATCTGATCGACGTGGTTGGGCTCAACTTCTATCCACACAACCAATGGTACCTGCAGGGACCGACAATCCCCATGGGTCATCACGAATACCGGCCTCTGTCGGATATGCTCGTTGAGGTCGCCCGACGCTACCGCAAGCCCCTCTATGTTGCAGAGACCGGAGCAGAGGGATCGGCGGGCCCGGCATGGCTTCATTACGTGTGTGACGAAGTGCGTGGTGCTATCAGCAAAGGAGCCCCGATCGAAGGTATCTGCGTGTATCCGATCACGGCTTATCCTGGATGGGACAATTCCCGCCATGCCGAAGTTGGCCTGTTTTCCGTTATCCATGCGGATGGCTCACGCAGCATACGCCAGCCCGTAGCCGATGAACTCGCGCGACAGCAGAGGCTATTCAGTGACTTTGTTGACGCGCGCCACCTTGCTGCGCCGGACAAGCGGATCGGCGGTTAGGCGGGCGCCGCGATAGCCGTCTGCAAGTCAGGCGTAGCCGGAAGCTCCTTCTGAATACGCGCGAAGGTGGCTAAGGCCTGCCCCACGACCTGATCCATGTTGTAGTAGCGATACGTCGCCAGGCGGCCAACGAACCACACGTTGGGACAACTTGCAGAGAGAGCTTCATATCGTTTGTAGAGCGCCTCGTTTTCCGGCCGCGGCACAGGGTAATAAGGATCGCCGATATCTGTCGGGTATTCGTAGGTGAGGCTGGTCCGGACATTTCTCTGGCTAGTCAAATGCTTGTACTCGGTGATGCGGGTATAGGCTTCCGTCTGCGGATAGTTCACCACGGCTACCGGCTGAAATTGCTCGCAGTTGAGGGTGACATGCTCGAAACGCAGTGAGCGGTAGGGCAGGCGGCCCAGCTTCCAGTCAAAGAATTCATCGATCGGCCCGGTGTAGATCAGCCGCCGGAAGGGAATTCGCTCTCGGACCTCGCGATAATCGGTCTGCAGCATGATCTTGATGTTGGGATGATTCAACATACGTTCGAACATGCGCGTGTAGCCGCCGGCCGGCATCTGCTGGAAGCTGTCGCCGAAATAGCGATCGTCGCGGTTCGTTCTCGTCGGAACGCGGGCAGTCACGGATTTGCTCAACTGGCTAGGATCGACTCCCCACTGCTTTCTGGTGTAGCCGCGGAAGAATTTCTCATAGAGCTCTCTGCCCACGGTGCTTACAACCACATCCTCGGCGGTGCGGACTTCGCCAACGGTTTCACGGCGCGACGCGAAGAAGTCCTCCAGCTCTGCCGGGCTTAGCTCGAGACCATAAAGACGGTTGATCGTGTCGAGATTTATTGGAATCGGCAGAAGCTTGCCGTCCACAAAAGCGAGCACGCGGTGCTCGTAAGGGCGCCAGGTTGTGAACTGCGACAGATAGTCGACGATCGACTGGGCGTTCGTGTGGAATATATGCGGTCCGTAACGATGGATGAGAATTCCGGCTTCGTTGTAGCAGTCATACGCGTTACCGCCGATGTGGCTGCGACGGTCGATGAGTAGAACGCCTTCGCCCCTTTGCGAGGCGATCCGTTCGGCGAGAACACTGCCGGCAAAGCCGGCTCCGACGATCAGCCAGTCAAACATGTCATGCGCTCCTGCGGAAGGGCACGACCTTCTTGCTTGAATTGGCTTTCTTGATGTGAGCGGCCATGGCATCCCATGTTCGCTGCCAGGACATGTTGGCCAGATAGGCATCAACCGCTGGCAGGCGCATTTCGCGCGGTTGCGCGAGCGCGGAGCGCAGTTTGGCCTCGATGTCTTCGGCGTCCGCGATATCGACGAGTCCGGCGGCAGCGTAGCTTCGCACCACATCGACAATCGCAGTCGACACCACGGGCAGGCCTGCGGCAAGGAATTCGGGAGTTTTCGTCGGGCTGATGAAGCGTGTCGCTTCGTTGAGCGCGAACGGCATCCACCCGACATCCCAATGCCGAAGGTAGGCGGGCAGTTCCTTGTAGGCTTTGCTGCCGAGCCAGTGCAGGTTGTTTGCCTTCGGCAGAATGTCCGGATCAATCTTCACCACCGGACCAAGCATCACGAAGTGCACGTCTGGCATCGTGCTGGAAGCCTGCGCCACGAGATCGATATCGAGGCGCTCGTCGACAACACCGAAGAAGCCAACCCGCGGATGCGGGATGGCGAGCTGATCCGCCGGTTCCTCGCCGGGCGCCCTCGCCTTGTGAAAGTGGTTGACGTCGATGCTGCTGGGGAAGGGATAGATCGCCCGATGTTGGCAACGCTTCGCTTCGAATAGGCTCAAGCCACCCGTGAAGACCACATCGGCGCGTTCGAAGAGCGCCCGTTCCAGCACCGCAAGCTGGGCCGGCGCATTCTTGAACGCCGCAAGCTCGTCCATGCAGTCATAGACGCACACGTCGAAGTTGACATGCGCGCTGAAGCGCAGCGCCATCGGGGTATAATACCAGGCAATCAATTGGGCGTGCGGTGTCGACGCGATGATCCGGTCCAGAGATCTGCGCTGGATCGCATCGGCTCTGGCGAGGCTGGTGCCGATCGGGAGCAGAGGGGTCGCTACCCGAATGCCCGGCGCAACGTCGCAAAACCGAATGGACGAGTGGGAGCATTCTTCAAAGACGGGCTCCTCGAAGTAGACGATCTGGTGCTCTCTTGAGGCATGCGTGAGAATGTGCTGCGGACGTTGATAGACGAAATTCCATCGCAAATGGGAAAAGCATATGAATAAATCTTGCTCTTTTCTGGCTTTGATGGTGACTGGTATTCTTGTCGCCGCGTCCATATAAGCATTTCCCCGGTATCATTACCGTTTATACTGCGAATAACATTTGTTAATCGCGAGATGCAGGAAGCTATTCCTGCCGCATGTCTAACTGTCCGCCGATTAACTTGTTCCAGCCAGCGAGCGATATGCAGGCGGAGTGCCGGCCAGCGCGTGTGGCATCTCTGGCTGCAGCTTTCTGGGGACGGCCGCTCGGGTGCCGCATTTTCGTTGAATGAGCAGCTAAAATATTCGATGGCTTAGATTGATTCGTCGGACCGACGCCAAGGGCGTTTAGCGGCCGACAATCGCTGGGGCAGATAGATGAAGATCGATTTCGAGACGAATGTGTTCCCGTTGTTTCACCCGCAAGCGGTGGACGATCTCAAGGACCCGTGCCCGGTTTATGACGGCCGGCTTTGGCATGTGTTCGGATCGAGCGGCACGGTGACCAGCGAGACTTGGAAAATTCTTCACGCCACGGCGCCGGAGTTGCACGGACCATGGACGGAGCACGCGCCGATTGAGCTTCCGGTCGCGGGGTCGGGCGTCGCGGCGCCTGGCGTCGTGCACGAAGACGGCGTCTTTCACATGTTCATCCAAACCGAGTTCATGAAATCCGGCGGCCGCTGTGAACACGCGGTGTCAAATGACGGGTTCAACTGGGTTGTGCTCAATCCGGCAATCCTGTCTGTGCCGGACACGGATGAAGACGGCATCTACGACCCGCACCCCGCTCTCATCGGCGGGAAGCGCTACCTCGTTTATTCCGGCATGCCGAAATTCACCCGCGTGCCGCAGCCGGACATCTATCTGGCCCGGAGCCAGTCTGATTCATGGTTCGGGCCTTGGAAGCGCTTGGGCAAAATCCTGGACCACGATGACATTCCCCACCACAACACGCGGGACGACCCCGACTACGAATGGGGCATTGAAGGTGCCCAGTTGGTGGAGCTTCCGGACGGCCGCGTGCTCCTCAACGCCACCTGCTTCCTTCCGCACGGACCGCGCGGTAGTCGGCAGCGGGTGTTCTTCGCCGTTGCGAGCGCCGTTACCGGACCTTACGTCTCGATCGGGCCGGTGCTCGATCCGGACGGCCCTGGAGAAAATGGTCACTCGACGGTGATGATCGATGGCGAGCGGCTGACCCTGTTCTACCAAAGTCGTGTTGCGTCGACGAAGCATCGCTGGCGCTACGGCTTGGCAAGCTTCGACGTGTCCCTGCTTTCTAAAGTGGCCTGACCGACTCTTAGCAAGCTCGCCGGCCTATTTCGGCATAGCTGGTCCGTCGAACAAGATTGCCGGCGGGAACAATGTCTCTCGGCCATTGTTGGGTCGCGTTCTAGTGGAGAGCTGCCAGCTATGTGCTTGCGGCAAACAACCAGAAATTCGCGGCCCAAGTCCAGAGGGCGAACCGGGCTCATGGTCGTTGTTTATGCAGCCCCATCGTCTGGCAGGCCAGGACTGCAAGCTGATGCGAGGACATCATGCGCCCCGGTATGAACATTTTCAATTTCGGAAGTGACAGCGCTGAAAGCGATGTCCCCAATGCAAATCGCATTTCGACAAGCGATATAGACCAACTCGCTTATTTCGCCGCGGTGAACGGCATCACGGAGCAACAGGCACGGCCTGATCCAAAAGCATGGAGACAATCTTGCCGTGCTCATCAAGGAAGCTCGGAAGCTCCGAGAGCTAGGATGACACAGCGCATCACCACTGATCGCCAATTACAGCACCGGTACAAGCGAGGGGCAGAGTTGGGAACGCTCTCGCGTAGGGCCGCCTGGCAGCTAATTTGTGTGGACAGGGAAGAGTGATGATGGGCCAGATTACGGAGAGCGCGCAGGGTGTCGACCCCGCTGGTGCGACGGCAACCGGTCCAGTGACGGGCAGTCATCGTCTCCTCGGTCTGCAATGACCAGCGATCCTCTTGTTTCTCTCGCAAAATCCGTTCGAGAACGAGACGCCGTATTGTTCGTGGGGGCTGGCGTCTCCATGAGTGTCGGCCTGCCTTCCTGGGAGAAACTGATCAAGCGAATGGCGGATGAACTCGGCCTAGAGGTGGACCTTGCCGGGCAGCGCGGTCGTTTTCAGACCCTGGCCGAGTATTACCGCATCAAGCATGGCAGCATTGGACCGCTTCGCAGTTGGATGGACCGGCACTGGACCGTTAGTCGCGACAAGATCGAAAAATCCGAATTGCACCGTCTCATCGTCGCGCTGAACTTCCCGGTGATCTATACCACGAACTACGATCGGAACCTCGAAGTTGCCTTTGAGATACACGGCGTCGAATACGTTAAAGTGGCCAATGCGCGGGATGTGTCGAAGGCGCGCAGGGATGTCCCCTGCATCGTGAAATTCCACGGTGACTTCGATGACGATTCCTCCCTGGTTCTCACAGAGACCGACTATCTTGACCGGCTGTCATTCGACTCGCCGCTCGACGTGAGGTTCCGTTCGGACGCCTTGGGCAGCACGGTTTTGTTCATTGGCTACAGCCTTTCCGACCTGAACATCCGGTTGCTCCTGCACCGGCTCTGGCAAACTTGGAGCCGATCGGGTTACGAGGCGGATCGGCCTCCCTCTTTCATCTTCATGGCGCACCGTGATCCGGTCGAGGAAGCGGTGCTGGCGCGTTGGGGCATCACAGTGGTGACGGGGGACGACGATGATCCTGAAAAAGGGCTACTGGGTTTCCTCTCTCGCCTTGCTGCCCTGGTCGAGGCGAACGGAGCGGGCCGGCTGAGGCTGCTGTCAGGGAGGGAATCTACCCTTGCCGATTGACAGCTGCCTTCCGGCCTGAGTGGAACAGGCGGTGAGTTCGCCAGTTCAGGTACGCTGGTCAGCGTAAGTACCTACACTCTGATTTCTTCTTTTGCGTACGCCTATCGGCGGAGCCCGCATGACCCGAAGCAATTAGGCGTGATGAAAATAGTCTCGTTGTTTGTGATGGTAAGTTTGTTTCTCTTCATGAGGCGGCGATTTCTTTCGATAAAAGCAAAGCTCGACGATGTTCACCGCGAGATAGCGCTTCGCAAGCGCAATGGCCGTGTCGGACGCAGTTCGACGGCTGAGAGACGCCAGAAGCCTCCAATTGGGATCGTCACCCGTTAGGCGAGGCCTCGGCTAGATACAGCTGCTCAGATCTGACGGCGCCCAGGCCGATGGGCGGGCTCCTCCTTTCGAAAAGATAGCCAGGGTCGATGGAATGCCGGCCCATCAGTTCACTGAAAGGCGTATTTGTAGACGGCCCGATTCTGCTCGTCCGTCACTCTGACCCAAAGTTCTTCATTTGCTCGGATGCGCACTGCTCGCCCGGTTGCACGAGATGCCGCCGCGGCGGCGGTGTGCGCTTCGACCAACTGCCTGGAGGTGACCATCTCCCCTGACACGATTTCGACTACGTACTTCTTCATCCAACATCGTTACGCCCGCGGTCGGCAATGTTGGAATAAGATTTGATGCATTTGCGAAAATCTTCTCTATGTGGCCTTGTTGACCGACGGCTTTTTATCGTTGGGGCGCGTTGCGACCACTCAAGGGTGGCTTGTGTGCCTGCAATATGTCCACAAGGGGCAGGAGGGCTCAGAACGATCGCGAGGATCACGAGGCAATCGGAGCGCGTCGAGGAACGGAATAGCGTCGGCCCGGTTTCACTCCAGCCTCCGCGCAGACTTGGCGTGCCTCGGAGCCCATAGGAGGACCACTCTTAATTATACGCGTACTTGAACGTCGTAAGCGTCGCCTGATCCGTGACTCGTACCCAGAACCGCTCATCACGCCGCAGCCTTGCCCGTGACTTTCGTCGCGGCCTCCCACGGGTCTCCGCCTCAGCGACTTGGCGCGACACAACAACTTGGCCAGCTATTTGTTCAACGCTGTAGGTCTTCATTGTGTGCGTCGCTCCGGGGTCACTATCCTAACTTGGCCCGAGGACGGCTTGTTCTGCTGGTTTCACCTGCGACTATCACGTCGGGTCGGATACACCTCATCGCGCTTGTGTCTTGCAGCAACCAGGGCTGAAAAGAACAGTGCTGCCGGCACCATTGCATTCCGAAGCCTGGAACACTCGGACGGGCGCTGGGTTCGAAAGATTGAAGTGTTGAAAAGCTGCGGTTCGATCCGGGAGAAACGTGACGTGATCGAGACGGGACAGAACGCGATGGACCAGTCAAAGACATGATCGTTCTGGTCACTGGCGCTTCGGGTCTGATCGGCGCGACATTGTGCGCGCGCCTTTCGGCGGAGGGCCACGAAGTCGTTCGGGTCGTCCGTTGCCGCACACTGAATGGCCTTTTTCAGGGGCGAACCGTCGTCATCGATATGGCGAAGGCGTTAGAGGCGGAAGACTGGCTCCCCCACCTTCGTGGGGTCGACGCTGTCGTGAACTGTGCGGGCGTGCTTCAGGACAGTGCTCGGGAGAATACGGGCAACGTTCATGCTACCAGCGCCTTGGCTCTCTTTACGGCCTGCGAACGCGCAGGCGTGCGAAGGGTTATCCATTTCTCCGCAATCGGTGTCGACCGGGAACAGCCATCAGCTTTCTCGGCCAGCAAGCTGGCTGGGGACCATGCGTTGATGGAACGTGATCTCAACTGGGTGATCCTGCGGCCCTCGGTGGTGCTCGGCCGGTCAGCTTTCGGTGCCAGCGCCCTGTTTCGTGGCCTCGCATCCCTGCCGCTGGTTCCGGCAATGCCCGGCACGGGCCATCTGCAGGTTGTCCAACTCGACGATGTGGTCTCCAGTGTTTTGATCCTGCTTGGCAGCGATACCCCCTCCCGTCTGACGCTCGAACTCGCAGGGCCAGAGGCGTTGACGATTAGCGAGCTTGTCGCCCGATATCGTGAATGGTTCGGCTGGGGGAGGGCAAAGGAGTTTGTCTTGCCCGGATGGATCGCGGCAACCCTTTACCGGCTTGGGGACGTGGCGGGCCTCCTCGGCTGGCGCCCTCCAATGCGCACCAACGCCGCCAGGGAAATCGCGCGCGGTGCGACCGGTGCTTTGGAACCGTGGAAGCTTGCAACCGGGCTCCAGCCGTCCAGTCTCGCGTCCGCCTTGGCCGCCAGCCCTCCCACCGTGCAAGAGCGCTGGTTTGCCAGGCTCTACTTCGTGAAGCCGGCAATCTTCGTGGTTTTGCCGTTCTTCTGGATCGCGACCGGTATCATCTCCCTCACCACCGGTTGGCGCAGCGGAGTGGAGCTTCTGCTCAACACTGCCTTCGAGCCCTCGGCCAGCCCTGCTGTTGTCGCAGGCGCTTTGGCCGATATGGTCGTCGGCGCGATGATCGCATGGCGTCCGGCCAGCCGGGTAGGGCTCTGGGGGGCGATCGCGATATCGTCCTTCTATGCGATTGCTGGAACAATTCTACGCCCGGAGCTGTGGAACGAGCCCCTCGGCCCCCTGATGAAAATCCTGCCGATACTCGTCTTGCACTTCTGCGCGCTGGCGATCCTGGAGGAACGCTGATGCTCTACTTTGCGCTGAAATATTTGCACCTCATCGGCGCTGCCGTGCTGCTCGGCACGGGGGCCGGCATTGCGTTCTTCATGCTCCTCGCCCACCGGACCGGCAGCGCCGCCACGATCGCCGCCGTGGCCCGGATCGTCGTCATTGCCGATTTCCTATTCACCGCCACAGCGGTCATCGCCCAACCGATAACCGGGGCCGCATTGGCCTGGCAGTCTGGCTACTCGCTCCGCGAGGGTTGGATCGTGCTGTCGATCCTGCTCTACGTCGTCACCGGGCTGTTCTGGTTACCGGTGGTGTGGATGCAGATGCGCATGCGGGATCTCGCTGCGCAAGCCGCATCCGCTGGCATCCCGCCGCCCGAGCGCTACAAACAGCTCTTTCGGCTTTGGTTCGCTTTCGGGTTTCCAGCATTCGCCTGCGTGGCCGCGATCTATTGGCTCATGATCACACGGCCCGCAATCGAGCTGTTCTGACGAGCTCCCGAACTCTGCGCGGTAGTTACACGCAACGACAGTGCCTTGAGGCCAGTGCTGGCTGTCTCTCCGCCTTGGCAGCTCGTCTACCCCGTAAGGACGCACCAGGGCCCAATCAACCCCAACCTTTTTTCTTGCGAGCGGTGGTCTTCTGCCCGCGCAGGCGCCTCTTTGATGCTCGCCGCGCCGCCCATGTCGCCATTCTTGGCTCGTCCGCCCCCGGCCCGGCACCTAGATCCGCGCCCGTGGTCGGAGCGGAGGAGGGGTCAGAGAGCGTGCGCTCGCCAATCTTGGCTACGATCTTCATGTCCTTGGCCGTCAGCTTGACTGTTGCCTGCCATCGCCGTCGTCCGCCGGAATGACTTCCTCAAAGTCGTCCACGCGGTCCCATTCGCTGCCCGAGTTCCATGGCCCGTTCACGTCCCCTTCGCCCTGCGACGTGTTGACGTACATGCTGGCAAATCTCTCGATGCCGGGGAGCTTGCCGGTGGGGAAGTTGTTCTCAATCACGTACAGCGCTTTCTCGAACGATTTTTTGATGCGCGATTTCACGAGTCATGAGGAACCCTAGCGCATCCTTGACGCCGGGATCCTCGGTGATGTTGATCAGCCGCTCACGGGCAAATAGGAGTTAGAGCCACCCGATTGGTGAGCCGAAGTAGCTTTGCGCCGAGTCAACTCGGCGTCTTGCGCTCGCCGACCTCTTCGATCTTGTCCAGAACAGCTTCGGGTGCCACGTCACGCTTGAGCTCCTTCAGTTCGTCGTCTGCTTCGGTGTTGAGGTCCAGGCGCTTAGCAATCTCTTCCACCAGCTTGATGAGCTTAGTCGTCTCGTGTTCGTTCAGAAGGCTGACCTGCAGATCGAGGTCCGCCCTGGCATCGTCCTCCGCCGCCATCCGGTTCTGGTTGATCAGCACGAAGGTCGACAGAAAAATCGCCTCGACCGAAGCCAACATGGCCAGAACGACCAGGGATGGATCGAACGGCTTGATAAAGGTTACGACCCCGAGATTGATCGCAATCCACGCCCCAAAGAAGGCAAGGTGGATGTAGACGAATGCCATGCTGCCGGCGAATTTGCTGATGGCCTCAGCTGTGCGTTCCTCCAAGGATGCTGTCTTGGCGTCCCGTTTCCGCCTCTCGACCAGTGCCTCTATGTTCCGGGCCAGGGCAGGGGCCAGCCCTTCCGCCGCCGGGGTGGTTGGCGTGGCGTAGCCTACGGGGGCGGGTTTGGGATTCATTCTGTGTCTCCGTCTCGGCAGCCTAACTCCCTATTTGACAATTCGCTCCATCGAGACGTGAGGAGATGCCTGCATGCAATTCCGGCCTGCTTTTTCTGGCTCGCCTGGCCCATGCATTGCCTCCGGGCAGTACGCGTGACCTCCTATGGAAAGACCCTCGCTTTTCCTTTGAAGCCGAGGAATTGACGCAGTCGTATGCTGACGGCTAGGCCTTTCGGCTAGGTGTGCAGGTCAATGAGTTGAATCGGATCGCCTTCCTGGCCAGCCGCCGTCGGGCGACAGCCCATCTGATTGAACGCAGCAGGGCCCCTCCGGCACTGTGGGCGCGATCATTTGGTGCCTAGATCAACGTGATCGGCAAATGGCGGATGATCACCTTCTCCTGCCGGAATTGTCGCTCGAGTGCGGTGCGGCGATCACGCCACTCGGGTAGGTCGATCTCATCGGTCATGACTTCAAAGATCACGATCTTGTCGGCGTTTGCCTCGCCACCCTTCCTCCACAGTCCATGCGCAGGAGCCTGTAGATATGGGTTGCGTTTTTCGAAGCGACGTCATTGCAGGCATGGTGGCAGACAGATTCTCGTGGAGGATCCAAGCGGCAACCCTGTTTTCGAGCCGGCTCCGCAGGGAACTCGCTAGCCTGTGGCACCATGGCACAAAGTGGCGACCGCTATCGTAAGCGTCCGCCACTTTGCTTTTTCTTAGGGGTAACGTCGGCACTAGCGCGCAGCCCTTGTCCTGACTTCTCAGTGGTGCTTTGCGCCAGAGGCGCCTTTGCCGTCTACCTTCCTTGCAGGAAATCCATGAACGGGGGGAACGTGAGTAGCACGCCGACCAGCAGCAGCGCAAAGGCGGCGATATTGACCCTGCTCATAGCCACCGTCTTCTTCTCCCAACGACGAGCGAGGATGAACCACGCCACCAGCCACACAATGATGGCCACGGTCGTCACGCCGGAGAGAGCTCCTGACGGATTGTAGAAGTTCAGTAAACTGTTGATGGCCTTCGATGCGTCGCCGGCGAGCGCTAGGATGCCAATTGTAGCACAACCGATGCCCGCGGCCAGAATGGCTGCCGCGCCGGGACCATTGGGGATGGTCTCCGGCATCGTTTCAACGGGCAGACTCTGGCCGACGAACGGTTTCTGCAAGATGGTCATGGTTGTTCTCCCTTCGGCTGTGCGGACTGTGGCTGAACTCCCGGTGTTTGGGCGCCCTCCGGCTGCTCACCCTGGATCAAGACGATCGACTGGCCGCCGCGGACCGGGGCATATTTGTTCAGGAAGGCGCCCAGTGCTCCTGCTGCGCCAGTCGCGAAGAAGGCCGCCACCGCAAAAGCCAGGACTGAGATGCGCATGTTCTTGTGCTGAATGATCGTCCGCCCGTATTTCATGGTGACGTAGGCCACCATGGTCATTGCGATCGGCGCCAGCCAGGCGACGTGTTCTTTCCATTCCATGCCGAGAGAATGCCACTCGGATGTTCTTGGGCTCGACAGGAGAAGACTACGCGGATAGTTCGCAAGGTCGGTCACCCCGGCCGGCGGAACGGCGCGGTACCATGGATAGACGCCGTAGGCGCCAGAGAACACCGTAAGCCAAGAGAGAACCACCATCGCAACAAGCCAGAAGTTGAGCAGCGACTGTTCTCTTGTGCTCATTGGCGGCGCCCCCGGGGCCGACATCCGATAGAGGCCGGCGATGGCGCCGGAAAACGCGAGCATGAAAAGGGCGCCAAAACCCATTCCATGCAGCACCGTCATTAGGTCGCGGGTAGTGATTTCCATCGGTCGTCTCCTTCCCTTCCCTGTTTAGTTTTGCCTAATACATCAGACTGCAAGGAGTTCTTGAAGTCATTGACGTGGATCAAACTTGGAATGGGTCGAATTCGTGGGGACACTCGATTTGAAGACTGACGGTGAAAGGGAGCGGCGAAGTGGCACGGGTAGGAATTCTTGCCTGTCCTCGTTGAGCGGCGCTGCCGCATCATGCTGATCAGCCAAAATCGGCTTGGCGGTAGACGCCTGGGGGAACGGATCCGGAGCGGCTACCCTCGTCTGCTCGGCCAAAAATCGGGGACTGGCAAACGCCCCCCGCCGAACTGCCGCCGAGGATCCCGCACGCCATTCTTACGCCGGCGCACTGGGCATGACCGAGGTGAGGAAGCCTCTGAATTTGGCCAAGCGGGGCGGCTGCTGGTTCGAGGCTGGCCGCGTCCGTGTGCATCTGGGTGTGGGGGGCCGACTTTCGCCCTACCAAGAAGGCGCATCCGGCGTTTGTGATTTACGAGCTCGAAAGCATTCGCGCGCGTCTGAACCCGGCGGGATTTGCATGCAAAGACGATGAGCCGATTGATGGCTTTTACCGGACGTATGTGTCCGATCCGTTTGATAATCGGATTGAGTTGATGGAAGTCGCGGGACAACGGTGACCGGCAGATGCGCCGGGACCGATACTTGTGGTAGCAGAAGGACCGCTACATCGCGAACCAACTATCGCGGACGCGCTCTGGTCAGGTTGCCATACAGTGCTGTCATGGAATTCGTTTGTTGAAAGGGTCTTCCTTAAGGAACGCTGGCGGGGTTGAATCCAGTCCCCGCAACCAACCTATTTTGCAATCCTATACATTCTGTGTCGTGCTGCGGCCAACGCCTCAGCAAGATAGTTATTCGCCAATCGCTTACGAAGCAGTTCGCCAAAGTTGATTCAGGAAGCTCACTTCAGCCTAGCAATGATATCGAAAACATACTGCTTGGCACTCCGGACGCTGTCTTCCGGCGATGCGCCGAGAGCAAGAAGGGCGGCGATGGCGCTGGACAGCATGCAACCTGTTCCGCGCATCCCACGATCCAGGCGAGGTGCCTCGAACCGAATGGCAGGGCGGTTTGGCTGCAGCAGCATATCGACGGCATAGGCTCCTTGTGCGTGCCCGCCCTTGACGAGCACACCGGTAGCTGCGGTGCGCGACAATTCCTCGCCTTGAAGGCAGGCGCTTTCTTCGTCAGACGCCGAATCCGATCCGGTCAGCATCGCCAATTCGAGTAAATTGGGCGTCACGAGCCGGCAGACAGGCATGAGATCGCGGCGGAGCGCATCCAAAGCATCGTCCTCCAAAAGCACTCGTCCAGAACTGGCAGCCAGCACCGGGTCGAGCACGACAGGCACATAGCGGTTGGCCGCCAGGACGGAGCTGACCGCTTCGATCGCTGCCGCCGTCCCTAGCATGCCAATCTTGACCGTAGCGACAGGGTTGGCGGCGAAGGCAGCGCGCATCTGGGCGGCGATAAGCTCCGGCGGCATCTGGTTGATCCGCTCGACGGCCGCATGCGTCTGCACGGTGACGGCCGTAACGGCGAGGCAACTGCGCAGCCCAAACGCCGAAACGGTCTCGATGTCGCGCGCGATTCCGGCACCGCCGCTGGAATCCGAACCGGCGACAATCAGCACATGCGGTGTCATCGCCATTGCGCCGTCGCCGCCAGCCATTCCAGCGTACGAGCCTCGGGATGCGCATTGCGGGTGATGTCGGTCACGACTGCTGCGCTCTCGGCGCCCTGCCCGAAGACACCAGCAAGCCGCGCGACGGTTAGTCCGCCGATGGCCACCAGCGGAAGCTTGCCGACGCGCCGCTTCCAGGCGGCGATGCGGTCAAGCCCCTGCGGGCTCCATTTCATCGCCTTGAGGACGGTCGGGTAGATCGGGCCGAGCGCGACGTAGTCTGGCTCGGCCGCGAGCGCGGTCTCCAGTTCGGCGTCGTCATGGGTGCTGAGGCCCAGCCTAAGGCCCGCCCTGCGTATCGCCTTCACATCCGCCTCGGCCAAGTCTTCCTGGCCGAGATGGACGAAATCGCAATCCTCCTCGATCGCGAGGCGCCAGTAATCGTTGACAATAAGCTGGCAGCCATGGCGTCCGCATACCGCCTTCGAAGCGCGGATCTCTCTGCGCAGCGAGGCTTCGTCCTGGTCCTTGATGCGCAGTTGCACCAGCTTCACGCCAAGCGGCACAAGACGTTCGATCCAGGCGGCGGAATCGACGATCAGGTAGAACGGATCGAGCTTCATGAGAACGCTGCCATGCCGATGATTGGGGTAGAGGGGACGGCCATGTCGCGCGGCTCGATCAGGCCGGCGCAATAGGCCTCGCGACCCGCCTCGACCGCATTGCCGAAAGCCGCAGCCATGGTGACGGGGTCACCTGCCTTAGCAACGGCCGTGTTGAGCAGTACCGCGTCGTAACCGAGCTCCATCACGGCTGCGGCATGCGACGGACGGCCAATGCCGGCATCGACGATCAGCGGAATGCCAGGGAAATGGCCACGCAGGCTTCGCAGCGCATCGAGGTTCTGCGGCCCGCGCGCGGAGCCGATCGGCGCGCACCAGGGCATCAACACCCTGCAGCCGGCATCCAGCAGGCGCTCGGCGACCACAAGGTCGTCGGTCGTGTAGGGGAAGACCTCGAAACCTTCCGAGGCAAGGATCCTTGCCGCCTCGACCAGCCCGAAGACGTCGGGCTGCAGCGTATCGTGGTTGCCGATCACCTCGAGCTTGATCCAGTCCGTGCCGAACACCTCACGCGCCATCTGCGCCGTCGTTACCGCTTCGCTCACCGAATGGCAGCCGGCGGTGTTGGGCAGGACGCGAACGCCCAGAGATTGGACCAGCGACCAGAACTGGCCTCCGGCCTTGCCGCCGGAGGTTTCACGGCGGAGTGAGACGGTGACGATCTCGGTGCCGGACGCCTTGATGGCCTCGGCCATGATGGCAGGCGAAGGATAAAGCGCGGTGCCCAGCAGAAGCCGGGACGACAGTTTCTGTCCGTAGAGTTCGAGCATGGTATCAGCCTCCCTTCATCGGCGAGAGGATTTCGATGCGGTCGCCTTCGGCGAGGGGGCAGCGATCCCGCTCCCCGGCCGGCACGACGTCGCCGTTCAGCGCGGTGGCGAGCCAACCGCCCTGGAAATCGAGTTCGACAAGCAACGCGGCGAGCGTCCCAGCCGCGACTTCATGGCTCTGGCCATTAACGGTGAGCTTCAAGAGCAAACTCCTTTGCGGCGGGGTTTCCCAGGATCATGTTGGCTGCCCGCCGCGCCATGGCCGGCGCGAGCAGAAAGCCGTGGCGATAGAGGCCGTTGATGCGAAGGTTCTTTCCGTCGCGCTCGACGCGCGGCAGGTTGTCGGCGAATGCGGCACGCACGCCCACGCCGGTCTCGACCAGCTCCGCTTCGCCGAAGGCCGGATGCAGCGCATAGGCGGCGCCGAGCAGCTCCATTGTCGATCGCGCGGTGATCGGGCCCTCGGCATCGCACTCGATCATCGTCGCGCCGACCATGAACAGGTTTTCCGAGCGCGGCACGACGTAGACCGGGATGCGGGGATGAAGCAGTCGCACCGGCCGCGCCAGCGAGAACTCGCCTGTTTGCACCATGAGCATCTCGCCGCGCACGCCGCGCAGCTCCGAGCGTCTGTCGGCGATGCCGGTGCAGTCCACCTCGACATCCGCGTATCCCGACGCTGCGCAGCGGCCGAACTCGATGCGCACGTCAATGCCGAGCAGCTTGTCTCGAAGGGCAAGCAACGCCTTGCGCGGGTCAAGATGCGCTTCCCCAGCGAAGAACAGCCCACGCCCGAACCGGCCAGCAAGGTCTGGCTCGAGCGCCCCGATCTCGCTGGCGTCGAGTTGCCTGAAACCGGACGTGCGGCGGCCGAACCGGTCGAGCTCGCCGGCGTCGCGGGCCGGCGCCAGCACGAGTGTGCCACGGCGACAGACATGGCCGGGCACGGCTGCGTCCCACCAGTCGGCCGCATCCCGTCCGAGTGTCAGCACCGCCTCTTCGGCGCTCTCACGTTCGCACCAGGGAGCGAGCATGCCGCCGGCTTGCCAGGAGGCATTGCCGGCGATCTCCTCCCGCTTCTCGACGACGGTTGCATCGGCGCCGCGTGTTGCCAGTTCATGCGCGAGCGTCAGCCCGGCGACGCCCGCGCCGCGAATGAGCACCTTCATGGCGTGTCCGTGCGCTCCGAGGTGCTGTCGACGGGCATGTAGAGGTCGCCGCCGTCGCGGTATTTCGCCGCCATGGCTGCGAGCCCCTCCTTTTGCGCTCCCTCTTCCCTGGCGGCATCGCGGATGTCGTGCGAGATCCGCATCGAGCAGAATTTGGGGCCGCACATGGAGCAGAAATGCGCCACCTTATGCGCCTCCTTCGGCAGGGTTTCGTCGTGGAAGGCGCGTGCCGTCTCGGGATCGAGCGACAGGTTGAACTGGTCCTCCCACCTGAACTCGAACCGGGCGCGAGACAGCGCGTCGTCCCTGAGCTTGGCGGCCGGATGGCCCTTGGCGAGGTCTGCGGCGTGAGCGGCGATCTTGTAGGTGATGACGCCGGTCTTGACGTCGTCGCGGTCGGGAAGGCCGAGATGCTCCTTCGGCGTGACGTAGCAAAGCATCGCCGTTCCAAACCAGCCAATCATCGCCGCGCCGATCCCCGACGTAATGTGGTCGTAGCCTGGCGCGATGTCCGTAGTGAGCGGCCCCAGCGTGTAGAACGGCGCTTCGCCACAGACCGCAAGCTGCTTGTCCATGTTTTGCTTGATCTTGTGCATCGGCACGTGGCCGGGACCCTCGATCATCACTTGGCAGTCCTTGGCCCAGGCAATCTTCGTGAGCTCTCCGAGCGTTTCCAGTTCGGCGAATTGCGCCTTGTCGTTGGCGTCGGCGATCGAGCCGGGGCGGAGACCGTCGCCTAGCGAGAACGCCACGTCATAGGCTTTGGCGATGTCGCAGATCTCCTCGAAATGCTCGTAGAGGAAGCTCTCCTTGTGGTGATGCAGGCACCACTTGGCCATGATCGAGCCGCCGCGTGACACGATGCCGGTGACGCGGTCGACGGTCAGCGGGATATAGGGCAGGCGCACGCCGGCATGGATCGTGAAATAGTCCACACCCTGTTCGGCCTGCTCGATGAGGGTGTCACGGAACACCTCCCAGGTCAGCGCCTCGGCAACCCCACCGACCTTCTCCAGCGCCTGATAGATCGGCACCGTGCCGATCGGCACCGGCGAATTGCGCACGATCCATTCGCGGATGTTGTGGATGTTGCGCCCGGTCGAGAGGTCCATCACCGTGTCGGCGCCCCAGCGGATCGCCCACACCATCTTCTCGACCTCCTCGGCCATCGACGAGGTGACGGCGGAATTGCCGATATTGGCGTTAATCTTCACCAGGAAATTGCGGCCGATGATCATCGGCTCGCTCTCGGGGTGGTTGATGTTGGACGGGATGATGGCGCGGCCGCGCGCCACCTCGTCGCGCACGAATTCCGGCGTGACGAAGTCCGGGATCGCGGCGCCGAAGCTCTCGCCATCGCGTTGAAGTTTCGAGCGCAACTGCTTACGACCAAGGTTTTCGCGGATGGCGACGAACTCCATCTCCGGCGTGATGATGCCGGCGCGCGCATAGGCGAGTTGGGTTACGGCGCGGCCGGCGGCGGCGCGCAAGGGTTTGTTGCGCATCGGAAATTCCGGAGTCAGGCGATCGGCGGAGACGAACCCGTTGTCCTCGGGCTTGACCGTGCGGCCCTCATAGCGTTCGACATCGCCGCGTACCTCGATCCATCCTTCGCGTAAGCGCGGCAAGCCACGATCGATCTCGGTTTTTGTAGCCGTGTCCGTGTAGGGACCGGACGAATCGTAAACCGTGACCGGCGGCTCGCCGGCGCTCGGGTGGACCGAGATCTCGCGCATCGGCACCCGCAGGTCCGGGTGAATCTGGCCGGGCTTGTAGACCTTCTTGGAAGCTGGCAATTCGCCGACGGTGACGGTCGGGGTGTGGGCATTCATGAGTGAGCCTCCTTGCTCGAGTGCAACGGAGACCCAGTCCAAGCGATGAGGAGGAAGTGATGCTTCGCGCAGGATGCGGGCGTTGCCCCGAATACCGAAGTCGAATTGCCGACCCGCGAAACTTCGCACCGTCCCTACGCCAGTATGAACTGGATCAGGTTCAACGGGTCACTGCGCGCGATAGCAGTATCTCAGCCCCTTGCCGGGACTCCCCTGGTGAGGGCCTTAGGTTGGACGATGCGACGTCGCCCTGTCAACTCTTGTGGCGCAAGTCCGTCCTCAAGGGTGACATTAAGCCCAGCTCGGCGCCGCTTCGTATCGGGCTGATGGGGACCTGTTGGTCAGAAACCAACCAACAGTGCGCCGCCGGTCAAGCCGGCCCCGGCCGCTGCAAGCAGCAATCTCTCGCCCGGTCGAAGGCGATTGGCACCGTGGGCAACCGACAGCGACAGCGGGATCGTTGCGGCCGACGAGTTGCCATAGTCGGCGATGGTCTTGACGATGCGCGCATGCTCAATGCCGAGCGACTGGCCGACAGCATTGAATGCACGATGCCCGCTTCCTCGCAATGGTCGGGGTCGAGCGTGACCGAGCCATGGTAGTTGAGATTGGCCTCGGAGACGTGGATGCCGTGCAGCTTGCCGGCAGCGATTTTGCGCATCCTCATTCCTCCAGATCGTTCAAATTGTGCCCGGGCCGCATATCTTGTTGGGAGCGGCGCTCTGCCGGCTTTAGGCTCGGCTTTCAGCTTTGTCTCAGTTCAAAAAGCCTGTTCATGTTCGTATCGACCGCAATGTCCAGGCCGATATCGAGGATCGGCGCGCTGTGCGTGATCCAGCCGACCGAAATCAGGTCGACCCCGGTCGCTGCAATCGCAGGTGCCGTCTGCCCAGTGATACGGCCGGACGCCTCTGTGATGGCGCGGCCCCCGACCATTGCTACCGCCTGGGTCAGCTCCTCGACGGACATGTTGTCCAGCAGCACCGCATCGACGCCGGCCGCGAGCGCTATGTCGAGTTGCTCAAGCGTATCGACTTCCACCTCGATCCGCACCATGTGGCCGACGCCGGCACGCGCCCGCTCGATGGCCGTGCCGATATCGCCGGCAATCGCGATGTGATTGTCCTTGATGAGCACGGCGTCGTCGAGCCCGAAGCGGTGATTGCCGCCGCCGCCGGCGCGCACAGCGTATTTTTCCAGGGCACGCAGGCCGGGCGTCGTCTTTCGCGTGCACACGACTTTTGCCTTGTGGCCGCGAACTGCTTCGACGACAGCCGCGGTCTGCGTGGCAATGCCGCTCAGATGGCAGAGGAAGTTGAGCGCCGTCCGCTCGGCCGTGAGCAGGGCGCGCGCAGGTCCGCGCACGGTCGCCAGGACATTGCCAGCCGAGATGGCCGCGCCGTCCGGATGGATCACGGTGACGTCGGTCCTGGGATCGATCAGTTTGAAGGCGAGGGCGGCTGCACCGAGGCCGGCGATCACGCCCGGCTGCCTTGCTCCGAGCACCATCATTGCGGTCGCTTCCGCTGGAACGATCGCGTCGGTGGTGAGATCGCCAGCGCGGCCCAGATCCTCGATCAGGGCAGTGCGCACGAGCGGCTCGACCATCACGCGCGGCAAAGGCGTCAGCGTCATGGTCAAGCCCTCCTGCCGAGCAGCGCTGCGGTGTCGGATGCCGTGTCGGAAAGGATCGCCGCCGCTTCGAGCGTCTCGCCGAGCGTCAACCGCAGCGATCGCGGCTGCGCATCGCGCCGGGGGAAATCGGTCCGGAAATGCGAGCCCCGGCTTTCCTCGCGACGGAGAGCGGCAACCGTGATCATCAGCGCGACCAGTGCGGGATCGGACACGGCATCATCGCCGGCGACAATTGGCACGAGCGTCCTTGCCGCGTCGCGTAGCGTCTGGCCGTCGCGCTCGATGCCGAGCGCGTGCGAAGCGATTGGGCGGATGCGCGAGGCGTCCGGTCGTGGCGGCACAATTGCCGGCTTTAGCCGTCTATGTGTGCCTGGCGACGCGGCGGCGAGGCTTGTCGCGACCCAGGCTGCTGACACCACGGCTTCGATGAGCGAGTTGCTGGCAAGCCGGTTGGCGCCATGCAGCCCGGTGCGGGCGGCCTCGCCACACACCCACAGGCCGCGACGCGAGCTGCGGCCCGCGGCGTCCACGGCCACGCCGCCCATGTGATAGTGCGCCGCGGGACGCACTGGGATAGGCTCCATGGCGGGGTCGATGCCGGCCGCCAGGCAGAGCGAAGCGATCGCCGGAAACCGGTTGGCGAATCTCGGCCCTAGACACTGCCGCGCGTCGAGGAACACGCGATGCCCGGCGACGAGTTGGCGCCACACCCCCCGCGCGACGACATCTCGCGGCGCGAGCTCGCCTCCCGGCGTATCGGCGAGGAAGCGCCGGCCGCGTTCGTCGACGAGAACCGCGCCTTCACCGCGCACCGCTTCGCTCACCAACGGCATCGGGCGCGGCGGGCCGTCGAGCGCGGTCGGGTGGAACTGCACGAATTCGAGATCGGCGAGCTCTGCGCCGGCACGCGCGGCAAGCGCCAGGCCCTGCCCGAATGAGCCGAGCGGGTTCGTCGTATGGTCGAACAGGCCGCCTATACCGCCGGTCGCGAGTACCACACGGCCTGTCGACAGCGTCGTCGCGTCGCCGTTTCCGACGGCGAGCACGCCGGCGATTTCGCCATCCTCGACAAGCAAGCGCCGCGCCTCCACGCCTTCGAGGATGGCGATCGAAGGCGTCCGTCGCACGGCGGCGGCGAGCGCGCGGACCAGCTCACGCCCGGTGGCGTCGCCGCCGGCGTGAACGATCCGCCGGCGCGAATGCGCGGCTTCGAGCCCGAGCAGCAGCGGGCCGTCGGGCGCTTGATCGAAAGCAACGCCCAGTCGCCCGAGATGCTCGATCGCTTGCGGTGCCGCCTCGACGACGCGCCGCACCGCCGCCTCGTCACAAAGCCCGTCGCCGGCCGCGAGCGTATCGTCAAGATGCAGGTCCGGGCAATCATCGCTACCCAGGCTCGCTGCAATCCCGCCTTGGGCGAGCGCGCTGGAGCTCTCGTCTCCCAGGGAGGTTCTGGAGATCAGCACGACTGGCTCCGGGGCGAGATGAAGCGCCGTCATCAGGCCCGCGATGCCACCGCCGATGATAACCGGCCGGCCATGGAGGTCGTGCGCGTTCATACGGCGAGCATCCGCTCCACCACCCGGCGCGCGCGGTCAGCGACATCAGGGTCGATGGTGACCACGTGGCGGTTCTCCTCGAGCGCCGCGCGGATGTTGGGAAGCGTGATGCGCTTCATGTGCGGGCACAGGTTGCATGGGCGCACGAAGTCGACTTCAGGATGCTCGACGGCAACGTTGTCGCTCATCGAGCATTCGGTCATCAGCACGACCCGCGCCGGCTTGTGCCGTCCGACATAGTCGGACATCGCCGCCGTCGAGCCGGCGAAGTCCGCCTCGGCGACAACTTCCGGCGGGCACTCCGGGTGAGCAAGCACGGTGACGCCGGGATGCGCCTCGCGCAGCTCGCGTATATCAGCGGGGCTGAAGCGTTCATGGACCTCGCAGTGTCCCTTCCAGGCGATGATCTCGACCCTGGTCTGTGCGGCGATGTTCTTCGCCAGATATTCGTCGGGCAGCATGATCACCCGCGGCACGCCGAGCGATTCCACAACCGCCAGCGCATTGCCCGAGGTGCAGCAGATGTCGGACTCTGCTTTTACCGCCGCGGACGTGTTGACGTAGGTCACGACCGGCACGCCGGGATAGCGTTGCCGCATCAGGCGTATATCCGAGGCCGTGATCGAATCGGCAAGCGAGCAGCCGGCGCCGAGATCCGGGATGAGCACGGTCTTTTCCGGATTGAGCAGCTTTGCCGTCTCGGCCATGAAATGTACGCCGGCGAGCACGATGACGTCCGCATCGACCGACATCGCCTTGCGGGCAAGCGCCAGGCTGTCGCCGGCGATGTCGGCCACGCAATGGAAGATTTCGGGCGTCTGGTAGTTGTGTGCCAGGATGACGGCATTTCGCTTTCGCTTCAGCGCGAGGATGGCTTCGATGTCGTCGGCGAAGGCCGGCCATTCGATCGGCGGGATGACTCCGCGCACGCGTTCGTAGAGGGATGCGGCAGTCAGCGGCAAAACGGACATCTGCGCTCCAATTATTCTCTAGATGAGTATAATTTGGATATATACTTACTTTGAGAATAAGGGATGTCAAGCGCGCGACTGTGGCTATTTCGTCCCTGCGACAACCCGCTCATCGAGAACGGCGTGTCGAAAGCGGAAGAGCTTCGCCGGCCGCCCGACAGTGTCGGCAGCCGTCTCTCCGGTCTCCTCGACCAGATCCTGCTGCTCGACGAGGCGCCGGAAGTTCGGCTTGTGGACCAGCCTTCCCGAAAGCGCCTCTACAGTCCGTTGCAATTGCAGCAAGGTGAAGACGGGCGGCATCAGCTCGAACACAACGGGCCGGTACTTGATCTTGGAGCGCAGCCGGGTGATCCCTGTCGCCAGGATGCGGCGATGGTCTGCAGTCATGGATATCCCGGGCAGGGGCGAAGCTGTTATCCGGCTCGGCCCACGCAGAGCTTCTTCAACCAAACCCGCCTCGTAGAGAAGCTCGTAACGCTGCAGGACGAGCTCTTCGTTCCAGTCGCGACCGTCAAAGCCAAAGGCAATCGCGCCCCGCTGTCGGCGCTCACGCCGCAATGAATCGTGGTCCGCCTCGGCCGCCCAGGCCAGCAGGCGCGACTGCAGTATGTCCGAGACCATCGGCGGCGCGCCGGAACGGTGGTCTTCCCAGGGGAAATAGTCGTACCAGTTCCGCCAGGCACGCTTGCCCGATCCGGCGGCGTGCTCGGCGCGCGTCAGGGCAAGATAGCTGATCGAGATCACGCGCTGCTGGCGCTGCTCGCCGATCCGGTCGCGGTCGGCGAACGTGTAGAGCTGCTCGATATAGCCGAGGTGGTGACCGGTCTGCTGTTCCACCCAGGTCCTGAGGCCGAATTGAAGGGAACGATGACCAAGCTCGAACGGACCAGAGGGCAGGGCGTTGGCTGGCACGGTAAGGACGCACGGTGCCCGGTCGGTCATAGCAACGACCACTGCGATCAGGTCTACCTTCGCATTCTGGACCTTGCTGGTAGCTTTCTCTGCTTTGATCGCTTTCGTCTGTCGCATGTTCCCCCCGGCGATGCGGCCAGCCGGGTTTGGCTGAATCGGATCGCAAAGGTGAATGGCGCTTACTGTCTCGTCAACGCCCAACAGACTGCGGTCGCGGCTGCTCCGTGATTGGCGGGCATTCTTGTCGCTGCCGCCGGCGCATGGGTCATGCAGTTTTGCTGCAGGCTTGATACGACCAGCCAATCCTCGTGGCGTTCCCAGCCCTTTTGGAAGTTGCCGAATTGAAGCCCGGCCTTGACATTTCCTCAGCCAGCAGCGTTGCGCAGCGTCAAGCGTGCGATCAGGTCGTCCCTCTCCGCGTCGTCGTCCAGCCCATAGTGCTGGCCGATCGCCTACTTGCGGGGATCGAGCAGGCTGCGTGCTACGTCTTCTATGTGCGCGCGCATAGCGAATTCCGCTTGCGCGGCGTCGCGAGCGCTGATCGCATCCAGAATATTCTTGTGCTGCTGCGCATAGTGCTCCCGTCGCTCCGGCGTGAGTACAGCCTGACGCAGCTCGCTCCACGTCCTTTGCCGCCTTATCGCATTGAAGCTATCGAAAATTGAAAGCAGGAGTCGATTGCCTGTGACCAGACAAAGAGCCCGGTGGAATTGCCCATCCCAGGACTCCCACGCTGCAGGATCCCCCGAGGCCCGTCCCTTCTGAACAAGCCCGAACAGATCGGAAATCTGAAGTTCGCTCGCACGCAGCGCTGCCATTCGGGCGATCTGAGGCTCGATCGCCAGTCGCGCCTCGAGAGCCTCGGCTGGGCTCGTGTTTGCGGTAACGAACGACAACTGTGTCGGTACCTTTTCCGGACGCGGCCCAACAAAGGTGCCCTGACCAACATGGCGCCATATTCGTCCCTCCGCTTCCAGCCGATCAAGCGCCACCCGCAGCCCCATTCGGCTGACATCAAGCTGACGTGCCAGATCACGTTCCGGCGGAAGTCGACTCTGCGGTTGGAAGCGGTTCTCCCGCAGCATCTCGTCAAGCTTCTGGTGGGCGTAGTCGGATTTCTTCATTTTAGACCATTCAATATTGGTTTATTTTGATCGGCAGCAGACCAAGTATGTTGACAGGGCCTTCAGGTTGGGGATTAGATAGCAAAACTCATAACAAGAACACTATCGGGATATAGACCAATACGCAATGGTCCAATTCGTTGGACCGATAACGAAGGGGAAGGTTGTCAGATGTCTCGTATTTACAAAAGTGCCGGTTCCGCCCTTGCGTTCGCCTTCGCCGTTGGCGTTGCACATGCAGCCGAGGTGGCGCCGCCAGCGGATATCGCCAAGGCAGGCAAGATCACGTATTGCGCAGAATTCGGGAACCCGCCGCTCGGCTTCTATGATGAAAACCAGGTTTTGGGAGGTCTGGATGTCGATATCGGCACCGAGATCGGGAAGCGGCTGGGGGTAAAGGTCGAATGGAAGGAAACCGCATTCAGCGCGATCATTCCGGCTCTCCTGGCGAAGCAATGTGACGCCATTCTGTCGCAGCTTTTCGACAAGCCGCAGCGCCGCGAAGTCGTGGATTTCACCAACTACATGTATTCGAGCCAGTCGCTCTTGGTACCGAAGGGAAACCCGAAGAACATCAAGGGGCTTGATGATCTGTCAGGCCTCAAGGCTGCTGTGGACAATGGAACGACGATCCAGAGCCTGCTCGATGAACAGAACAAGAAATTCAAGGAGGCTGGAAAACCCGAGGTGGCCGTCACGGTCTTCCCCAAGGATTCCGATGCCCGCCAGGCGCTGCAAATTGGCCAGGTCGATGTCTACGGAACCACCCTCGAAACGGCTGCTTTCTTCCTCCAGAAGGCCGGCCATATTTTCGATATTGGCGGTGAGCCGTTCGCCAAGATCAAGACCGGCATCGCAACCCGCAAGGGTGAGACCGAGATGCACGACGCCGTTCAGAAGGCCTTCGAATCGATGAAGGCCGACGGCACCTACAAGAAGTTACTCGCGAAATGGGGACTCGAAGGGGACGCCATTGAGTAGGCGGTCTCCATGAACTTCGAATGGAGCGTTTTTTGGGAATACCTGTTCCGGCCAAGTTCCGTCTATTTGCACGGTCTTTGGCTGACCTTAAGCATCAGCGTTATCGCCCAGGGCTTCGGAACGCTCCTGGGGCTCTTCATAGCCTTGGCCCGGATTTCGAAGCATCACGTCCTACAGCTGCCCGCACGAATCTTCGTATGGGGTTTTCGCGGCACGCCATTGTTGGTGCAGATCGTCTTCATTTACACCGGTTTGGCTGCCGCGAACATTTTTCGTTTCGAGGATATCGATCTCGGCTTCGCGGTCCTTCCCGGCAATATGCAGGCAGGAATTCTTGCGTTGACGCTCAACGAAGCGGCCTACATGGCGGAGATCATTCGCGCGGGTATCAATTCCGTCGCCATAGGCCAGACGGAAGCATCGAAGTCCCTGGGAATGACTTATGGCCTCTACATGCGGCGCATCATCCTGCCCCAGGCAGCGCGCGTCGTTGTTCCGCCACTCGGCAACGAGTTCAACAGCATGCTTAAAAACACAACGCTGCTCAGCGTGATCGGCGTTCCTGAACTGCTGCTTGCAACGCAGATGGTGACCTCTGTAACCTTTCGTGTTTTTGAATTGTATATGGTGGTCGCCTGCTACTACCTGACGCTCACCACGCTCTGGGGCTTCGTACAGCAGCGCCTCGAGTCACGGTTTGGCGACACCGCCGCGGCAGCTTCCCGGAAGCTTGGATCAAAGGGACATCGGCGCCTGTTTGGTTTTGGCCAGATTGGAGAACCGCGATGAGCGATGATCCGGCGGCTGAACCCGCGATTGTTACCGCGCGCGGGGTGGAGAAGCGCTTCGGTGACCTTCAGGTCCTCAAGGGCATCGATCTCACCGTTCGTAAGGGAGAGGTGGTCGTCATCGTTGGCGCATCGGGGTCGGGCAAGACCACGTTCATACGCTGCATCAATCATCTCGAGAGGATCCAGAAAGGTCGGATCGAGGTCAACGGCCATTTGATTGGCTACCGCGAACGCAACGGTCAGCTTGTGGAAGACAGCGAGCGCAACATTGCCCGCCAGCGTTGCGAGATTGGAATGGTCTTCCAGCAGTTTAATCTGTTTCCGCATCTGACGGCTCTCGAAAACATCATCGAAGCACCGATTCACGTTCGCAAGATCCCGCGCGAGGAAGCGCTCAGAACCGGCCGCGCACTACTTGCCCGCGTTGGCCTGGCCGACAAAGAGGATTCCTACCCCGCGCAACTCTCTGGTGGCCAGCAGCAGCGTGTGGCCATCGCCCGTGCTCTGGCCATGCGTCCTGCGCTCATGCTTTTCGACGAGCCGACCAGCGCGCTCGATCCTGAGATGATTGGCGAAGTCCTGGACGTCATGAAGGAACTCGCCCGTGAGGGCATGACCATGATTGTGGTGAGCCACGAGATGGGCTTCGCGCGTGAGGTGGCAAACCGCGTGATCATGATGCATGGCGGCCGGATAGTAGAGGACGCTCCTCCGGAGCAGTTCTTCACCGCGCCGGCTCATGAAAGAACCGCGGCGTTTTTGTCTCGGGTCATCAGCAGGAAAGAGTGAGAGCGGCAGGCATGAATACGATCCGCGATATTCTGAGTTCCGCGACCTCGGAGGGCCAAGCAATTGGCGCTCCTGCTCGCCCAGACGTCGCCTTCGGAGAACTGCTGGCTCTTGTCGACCGAACGGTCCTGTCGCTCAACAGTCTTGGCATTGGCAGGGGTGACAAGCTCGCGATCGTTCTTGATAACGGCCCCGAGATGGTTGCCGCCTTCCTTGCCTGCGCAACCGCCTGTACGACAGCTCCACTCAATCCAGCCTATCGCGAGGACGAGTTCTCCTTTTATCTGGACGATCTCAAGGCGAAGGCGCTTCTCGTCGCAGCCGGTAGCGATAGTCCGGCGCTTGCTGCGGCTGCGCGTTTAGAGATACCGATAATCCACCTGCACGCGCGACAGGAAGGTCCAGCGGGGCTCTTCGATCTGTCGGGCACGTCGGCCGCGGCCACTACGCCGGGACCGGCGAATTCTGAGGATGTCGCGCTGGTCCTGCATACTTCGGGTACGACCTCCAGGCCCAAAATAGTGCCGCTTAGTCACACGAACCTCCTGACTTCAGCGGCAAACATCGTACGCACGCTCAAGCTTGGGCCGTCGGACCGTTGCCTCAATATCATGCCGCTCTTCCATATTCACGGTCTGGTTGCGGCCGTGCTGGCAAGCCTGTCGGCTGGCGGCAGTGTTTTCTGCACGCCGGGCTTCAACGCCCTGAAGTTCTTCGGCTGGATGAACGAGGCTAGGCCGACCTGGTATACGGCCGTGCCGACCATGCATCAGGCGATTCTCGCCCGCAGCAGCGGCAACGCAGAAACGATCGCTGCCAACCCTTTGCGGTTCATCCGGTCGAGCTCGGCATCTTTGCCGGCACCTGTCTTCACCGAAATGGAACGGGCGTTCGGGTGTCCGGTGATCGAAGCATATTCGATGACTGAGAACGCCCATCAAATGACATCCAATCAGTTGCCGCCAGGCCAGCGCAAGCCAGGAAGTGTCGGGCTCGCCGCGGGACCCGAGGTTGCGATCATGTCCGAAGACGGAAGGTTGCTTCCTCTGGGGCAGGTAGGAGAGATTGTCACACGCGGCGCTAATGTGACGCGTGGTTACGAGAATAACCCGAAGGCCAACTCCGAGGCGTTCACCAACGGATGGTTTCGCACAGGGGATCAGGGCGTGATGGACGATGACGGTTTTCTTCGCCTTACCGGCCGGCTCAAAGAGATCATCAATCGCGGTGGCGAAAAGATCGCCCCGCTTGAGGTCGATGAAGTCCTGATGGCCCACCCAGCGGTTCACCAGGCGGTGACCTTCGCCATACCGCATAACAAGCTCGGTGAGGACGTTGCCGCGGTCATCGTCCTGAGGGAGGGCGCCCAGGCCGGCGAGCGCGATATTCGCGAGTTCGCTGCTGGTCGGCTCGCCGACTTCAAAGTGCCAAGACGAGTTGTCTTTGTGCCGGAAATTCCGAAGGGCGCCACCGGCAAGATGCAGCGCATTGGCCTCGCGGCAAAACTTGGGCTGGCATAGGCATGACCAACAACGTCTCACGCGCCAGGAGCGGTTGCGAAGCCGTGCTCCTTTGCTTCAGGAAAGCCAATTCGAGGCCCGCAGGACACGAAGCCCAGGGCCGTCGCGACATTTTTCAAATGTAACTGACAAGCAATGGGAATGGCGGCGCGGCTTTAGGCTCGCAGGTTTCATTCTCGACAGGAGAACACCATGCGCGACTTCCAACTTCCTGGCCGCTCTCCGGCCATGGCCATGAACGGCATGGCGGCCACTCACAACCCGCATGCGGCGCGGGTGGCCATTGAGGTGCTGCAAAAGGGAGGCGCGGCAATCGATGCGGCAGTCGCCGCGGCCGCGGTGCTTGCGGTCGTCGAACCCCAGCAAACTGGAATTGGTGGCGACTGCTTTGTCATCATGGCCAAGAATGGCACCGATCAGATTGTTGCCTATAATGGTTCCGGACGAGCACCTTCCAGGCTTCCAGCTGACGAACTCGCCGTTGGCCAGGGCCAACTTGAGGATTCAAGCCCGCATGCCGTCACCATCCCCGGCGCGATTGATGCGTGGACCCGGCTCGTGGCCGATCATGGACGCAAGGACATCGGTGAGCTTCTTGCTCCCGCAATTGCCTTTGCCCGGGAGGGATTTCCGGTCCACCCTCGCGTGGCGGAAGATTGGGCTTTGGAGGAACCGCGGTTGCGGCGCGACCCCAATGCGACCCGCGTTTTTCTTCCACGTGGCCGGGCCGCTCGGGCAGGGGAGGTATTTCGCAACCCAGGCCTGGCCGACGCGCTCAGCCTGATCGCCGCCAAAGGCAGAGATGGATTCTACAAGGGGCCAGTGGCTCAGGATATCGTGAACTATCTGCGCAGCCTGGGTGGCCATCACACAATTGAGGATTTCGAGATCGCCGCAGGCGAATATGTCGAGCCGGTCCGCACGGATTACCGGGGCATGGAAGTCTGCCAGATTCCGCCCAACAACCAGGGCATCACCGCGCTCCTCATGCTCAACATCCTTGAGGGTTTTGATCTCGCGGCGCTCAAGCCTATGAGCGCTGAACGCCTCCACCTTGAAATCGAAGCGGGCAGGCTGGCCTACCGTGATCGTGACGCTTTTGTCTGCGATACGCGGCATGCCGCATTTCCAGTGAACGAAATCCTGTCCAAGGATTACGCCGCACGCCTGCGAAATGAGATCCGGCGCGATCGTGTGGCAGACCATCTGCCGCCGCCACTGATGCGCAAGTCGGACACGGTCTACCTGACGGTCGTCGACCGCGATCGCAATTGCGTCAGCTTCATCAATTCCGTCTATTGGGGCTTTGGATCAACCCGGGTCGCTCCGACCTATGGCATCACCCTCCAAAATCGCGGTATGGGCTTTTCGCTCGATCCCGCTCATCCCAACGCGATAGGACCGGGCAAGCGCCCCCTCCACACGATCATGCCCGGGCTTGCCTTGAAGGATGGTCGGCCATTGCTTTGCTACGGGGTCATGGGTGGTGACTATCAGCCATTTGGACATACACACGTGTTGACGGGCGTCGTCGACTTCGGGCTCGACCCGCAGGAGGCGATCGACCAGCCCCGCGTCTTCCATTCGCTCGGCGAAACTCAGGTCGAGCGTGGCGTTCCGATGGATGCGGTCGAGGGGCTCAGAAAACTCGGCCATCGGATCGTCCAGCCAATTGAGCCGCTCGGCGGCGGACAAATGATAAAGATCGACTGGTCCGAAGGAGTGCTTGTCGGAGGCTCGGATCCGCGCATGGACGGGTGCGCGCTTGGCTATTAGATCGCCGGTCCAAGGCATGTCTCAGCCTCTGTTGCGGCCAACCCTTGGAAGCTTGTCGCGAGAGGTGGATCGGATGCTGGTGGACTGTCCGACAGGGCAACGGAGGGCCGGATGACGCGGATCTGCGTGTTCGGCGCGGGAGCGATCGGAGGTCTCGTAGGTGCCAGGCTCGCCGCGCGAGGCGAGGCCGAAGTAAGTCTCATCGCCAGAGGCGCCCACCTTGCCGTGTTGCGCGACAAGGGTTTGACACTGAAGTCCGAAGAGGACGAGACCACCGTTACCGTGCGCGCGACGGATCAGGCCGCGGATCTCGGCCCGCAGGATTATGTCTTCCTGGCTCTCAAGGCTCATTCACTTCCGGGCATCTTGGCCAGCTTGAAGCCGCTTCTGGGACCTGAAACGGCGGTCGTCACGGCGCAGAATGGTGTTCCCTGGTGGTACTTCTACAAGCATGGGGGCGTGCATGAAGGCCGCCGCATCGAGGCCGTCGATCCGAATGGTGTGCTGTGGGAGGCGATCGGACCTCAGCGCGTCATCGGCTGTGTCGTACATCCGGCCGCCGAAATCGCGTCTCCCGGCGTCATTCGGCATATCGAAGGCGATCGGCTGCCGCTTGGCGAACCCTCAGGCGAGAAGACCGAACGGACCGCCAATCTATCTGCTCTCCTCGTCTCGGCGGGATTCAGGGCGCCAGTCCGCCCGCAAATCCGCAATGAGATCTGGGTGAAGCTGTGGGGCAACCTATCGCTCAATCCAGTCTCCGCTCTGACCGGCGGAAAGCTCGACGAAATCTGCGCCGATCCAGGCACGCGGGCGATCATTCGCGCAATGATGGTCGAAGCGCAGACGATCGGCGAGGCGCTGGGGGCAAGTTTCGGGGTCGATGTCGATCGACGCATCGCCGGCGCCGCTGCGGTCGGGGCGCACAAGACCTCGATGCTGCAGGATCTGGAACTTGGCCGGCCGATGGAGATCGACGCTCTGGTGACTGCCGTCCAGGAACTGGGCCGTCTTACCGGTCAGGCGACCCCGACGATCGACATCGTGGAGGCGCTCATTCGGCAGCGTGCGAAGCTCGCTGGCTGTCTTTGACGGCGCCGGTCAATAGGTTGTTCAATCAGCATCATTCTTGCTGCCGCCGGCCGGATCAGCGGAATGAAAGCGCGATCGGCGCCTAACCGCAACGCACAGAGCGGTGCTCCCTTCTAATTGAAATCGATATTGCAGCCCCAGGCACTAATCACGTTTACCCAGATTTCCAACTTAAGTGTATTCCCGAACTGTTCGTTCCAATTGCCCACGATATGATCGCATAGAGATTGAAATTTTGGCTGAAAGTCATGATCGCTGGTTGAAATCTTTATCACGACATCTGGAACCGCGGAGGCCTGCACTGCTAGGGAGTTAAATGCAATTGCTGTACACTGATTCAACTCGACGATGATATCGTGGTCAGGAACGTTGAGGATTTCCTTCGTCGCCGCATAAAGAATATCCATCACAGAAGCGCGGCGGTCAGACAATTTCTTTTGAGAGTCAATGGATTTAGGGAAGATTTCAATGTAAGCCATTCCAGTATGTTCCCGCGTCATTGAAGCATTTCTATTCTAGCAAAATTATTAAAATAGATTATCTGCCGCGCAGTTTCACCTCCATCAGCTCTATGGGGAGCCCAATGGACGGCTCCATGTCCATCTTTACTTCTCTGGAATATTCAGATGAAAGCGTGTCGGTCACCTGCCATCCCAGTTTCGATAGCCGGTCCAATTCTGCGTCCATATTAGGGGTGAGGAAGCCGATTTCACTCAAGTGTCCAATTGGTGCGCCGCACCCAGTTTCGTATCCCAGCTTCTGTTCTTCCAGCGGTTCCATCAGTTCCAGGTAGAAATCGTCGTTCACCCAGGCGCCGCTGACAAAAGCCTCCCCCTTGAACAAATCTCCTTCGACGCGAGTGAAACCTCCCTTGCCGATACCAAAAGACTCGGTAAGCAGCCTTTCCGTGCGACCGATGTCGTCGACCCGAATGCAGACGTGGTTCATAATGAGCCTCTGTTCCTGATGGCACTTTTCAACCAAGCGCATCATTCGGCTCTCGAAGCTTTCTTCTTTGTCATGCTTTTCCATAACTAAACCCTCCGATCGTTTGCCAAACAAAATTAGGAGATACTGAGAAAGTTGGTCCCGACGGCGATCATCCCGGTTGCCAACGCAAGTGGCTACTCGCTTCCTGAGGCCAATCCGTTCCCCTTGGCAGGTCGTTCGAAGCATCCGGCGAGGCATAGGCGCATCTAACCTCCCGGCCCGACAACATTCACAACACAGGGACCAATTGCTTCAAGGCAGTATCCCCCTTCCAGCACAAACATGTGCGGGCAGCCTATGGATGCAACGGTTTCTCCAATCCGGCTGAAATCATCCAACTCCAGGGCCAGACGCCCTGCGGGATCCTTGGCATAGGTGTCTACCCCAAGTGCCACCACCATGTAGTCCGGAGAATAATCGCGCAGCCTCTCGAGCGCCATCGTCAAACCTTCGCGATAGCCCGACCAGTCGGTACCGGGTCGCAGTGGCACGTTCAAGTTGAAGCCTTCTCCAGCCTCGGCGCCAATCTCGTCGGCGTAGCCGGAGAAATAGGGGTAGTCCACCGCGGGATCCGTGTGGAGAGAGATCGTGAGGACGTCGGACCTGGTCCAGAAGATGTCTTGAGCACCGTTGCCATGGTGAGCGTCAACATCCAGGATCGCGACCCGGGCGCCATCTCGCGCCAATTCCTGTGCGGCCAGTGCGGTGTGGTTGGTATAACTCGTCCCTCCACCCATGTTCCGGCAGGCGTGATGCCCCGGGGGACGAGCCAGAACCAGGCCCGTCGAGCCAGAGAGGCGAAGATCCCTGGCCCCCTGAAGGGAAGCCCCGGCTGCGCCGAGTGTTGCAGGCCACATGGCCGGCGTGATCGTGCTCACGCCATCGAACATGTAGTAGGCGATCTTGCCTTCTATCGCGCTTGGGCATCGAGGCGGTCGGTTGCGGTGCGGCCAGACGAAGCCGACGCCGTCTAGTTCGGTGCCGAATGATCTCGACCATTCATCCCAAGCCGTGGCGAGGAATTCAAGGTAGTCTCCGGAATGAATGGTGCGCAGATCTGGCCTCGATGCGGGTGCACAGTCCAAGACATCAATGTGGCCGGCCTGCCGTAAGGCGTCCAGAACAACGCCGGTGCGCTTCGCCACGTCGAGTGTCGGGACGAACTTCCCGGGGTTGAGTTCGATTTTCGACTGATGCTCCAGATGAGCATCGCATTTGTAGATTCTCATTTGATGATCCCCGGTTGGCTCAGGCGCTGTTTGCGATCCGAAGATCGGGCGGCACCTCTGTCAGCGCGGTCTGTAGAGCCTCGAAGCACCGGTCGGCGTCGGCGACACTGAAGGCCAAGGGCGGCCTTATCTTGATGATGTTTCCCAAGGGGCCCGTCGAGGCAACCAGGACACCCAGGCTCTTCATCCGCTCACGCACCCAGCGGGCCGCGAGTTTCGCGGGAGCGCGCGATGCCCGATCGACGACTAGCTCGACCCCGTGGAAAAGGCCGCGCCCATGGATGTGGCCGACAAGCTCGTGCGTGCCGATCAAGCCGTCGAGAGATGCCTTGAGATGCGCGCCGACACGTTCGGCGTTGCCTTGCAGGTTCTCGCCCTGCAGCACGTCCAAAGTGGCGTTGGCGACAACCGCCGACACCGTGTTGCCGCCGAAGGTGTTGAAATAGCCAGTGCGACGCTGGAACGCCAGAGCGATGTCGCGGCGCGTCACGAGCGCGGCGATAGGATGCCCGTTGCCCATCGGCTTTCCCATAGTGACTATGTCGGGACGAACACCGAAGGCCTCGAAGCCCCACATATGCGTGCCCGATCGACCGAAGCCCATTTGAACTTCGTCAGCGATGCACAACGCTCCTGCGCGGCCCGCTTTGTCGAAGGCCCGGCCCATGTAGTCCGCTGGCGGGACCAAAGCGCCGTTGCCGTCAAAGATCGAGTCGATCAACAGCGCCGCGGCGCCCGGTCCCCTTGCTTTGAGGCGGGCCGCCGCTTCCGTCACGTGACCGGAGTATCGTTCCCCCAAATCGGCCTGGGCACCTCGATAGATGCCCCGGTAGACATTGGGAGGCGGTACCGCGTCGACCCAGCTCGGCTTGTCCTTGAGGTCGTATTCCAGCAACGAGAGCGGCGCGACCACCGAGGTGTTGCCATGATAACTGTTCTCGGTGACAATCACGCCTTCGTTGCCGGTGACCGACCGCGCAATACGAACCGCCAGGTCGTTGGCTTCCGAGCCGGTACAGACAAAGATCCAGGTATCCAGCCCTTCTGGGAGGGTCGCCGTCAGCCGCTCTCCCAGCCGCAGGATCTCGCGGTGGAGATAGCGGGAATTGGTGTTGAGCGTGGCCGCCTGCTGTGCGAGCGCCTCAACCACATAGGGATGGCAATGCCCCACATTGGCGACGTTGTTGTAGCAATCCAGGTACTCCGTCCCGGAGGCGTCGAACAGTTTGGTGCCGCGACCGCGTACGAGTTCGAGCGGCTCATTGTAAAAAGTGTAGGTCTCGCCCAACACCGATTGCCGGCGCAAGATCAGGGCTTTGATATCGCTCGAAGTCTGTTCCACCACGGGCGATGGAATTGGAGTGGGCACCACGGACGGTGTCATCGAGGCGACGAACGCGCCGTTGTCGATGTGGGCGAGGCGGGATACGGCGGACGAATACAGTGATTGCAGTTCCTCGAGGTGCTGGTCAATCCGGCCGTTGACGACAGCCTGGTAGCGGACGAGCCCGACCTGCAGGATCAGCCGGGCCAGTACCAGATCTTTGAGCACCGCAAGATCGGCGGCCTCCAGAGGCATATGCCTTTGGTAGCCGCGCACGACGGCTGCCGCGGCCGCGACTGGCTGCGGACTCCAATGGATGAAAGACGCCACGCCAACTGCCAGGTCCTGCGCGACTGTGCCGTAGACCAGGTCGCCAAAGTCAATAACCCCCACAACTTCGAGCGAAGGCTCCGCCCGGACCAGAACGTTGCTCTCGTGGAAATCATTGTAGATGACCTGGGATCGGAGGCGCGGCAGGGCCGCAAAGGTCGATCCGGCGAAGTGCTCCAGTGCCCGGTCGACCTCTGGGCGGATTTCTTCGGGGATATAGTCGCGCAGCCAGTCACCAAGGACCAGGCCATTTGCAAGGTCCCACGGCATCGGTCGAAGGGCGCCGCGATGATTAAAGCCCTGGAGCGCGCGTGCAAGGCGGCCCTGTGCCGCGCCGAGGCTCAGAAGGTCGTCGGTGGACAGGGTGAAGCCTCGCCGGCTCAACAGATCCATGACAGTTTCGCCGGCCACGAACGAGAGAACCCGCAAGGAATGCTTCTTTCCCTCTCCAGCCGAAATGCTGGAAAGCAGGTCACCTGCAAGGGTCCTGCGGACCCGTGGGACCTGGAGGGTCGGGTCTACCTGTTCGATATGTTCAAGTGCTTTCGCCTGAAAGATGAGGCTTTCCTCATCCTCTTCGAGAGATGCGATCTTGACGACCAACCTCTCGCCCGCGGCAGTGGCAAGACGATAGTTCTGCTCTCTTTCCCCCCCCAGCTGATGCCATTCGCCTGCCAGCCCGTAGTGCTCGAGCACATGCTCCGCGACCGGCTTCAGGTCCAGTCGCGGCGCCTTGATGCTGCGCAGGAGCGAGCGCGCTTCAGTCTCGGTGATCGTCGTTTGCATGGTCGAACTGGTACCTCGATTTCGACGCCCGGCCAGCTACGCCGTCATAGCAGACGTGAGCGCGTCGCCCAGATCTTGGCGTCTCATGAACCCTACCGTTGTGCCCGTGGAATTGCCGAAGGCGATCACGCTGGCCCCGCCCTGGAACGTTTCCGCGACTTCTCGCAGTGTCGCCTCAGTCTCGAGTTGCACGTCGAATGCGCCCGGCTCTCCAGGCTGCATGAAATTTTCCGCCGTCAGTATTCGACTGCGTTCCGCACTCGCGGTGAATGCTCTCACGTAGGAATCCGCAGGATTGAGGATCAGTTCCGCCGCGCTGCCGGTCTGGACGAGCTGGCCTTTGCGCAAAAGGGCGATGCGATCTCCAACGCGAGCAGCCTCGTTGAAGTCGTGTGTCACGAACACGGCAGTCTTGGACAGCGTTTTCTGTAGCCTGAGAATCTCGTCCTGCATTTCTTCGCGAATGAGTGGGTCTAGCGCCGAGAACGGCTCGTCCAGCAGCCAGAGGCTCGGATTGGTTGACAAACTGCGGGCAATGCCGACACGCTGCTGTTGGCCTCCGGATAGCTCATGCGGGTAGTGATCCTCTTTGCCGGACAGCCCGACAAGCCCGATCATATCGAGCGCTTTCTGCCTCCGATCAGCTGCTCGTACACCTTGGATCTCCAGTGGCAACTCCACATTGCCGACCACCGTACGGTGGGGAAGCAGCGCGAAATTCTGGAACACCATGCTCATGTGTGTCCGGCGCAGCAGTTGCAGGCTCTTGTCAGGCACAGCGCGCAGGTCCTGACCCTCGAAGCGCAACTCTCCGGCCGTCGGCTCCACCAGGCGCGTCAAGCATCTAAGCAGGGTAGACTTTCCGGATCCAGAAAGTCCCATGATGACCAGGATCTCGCCCTTCGCCACGGAGAGATCGATGTCGGCCAATGCCACGAAACCGCCGCGCTGCTCCACCGAGGAGATGTTCTCGCTAAGTGGCAAGCCGGGATCGATACTATGCGCCTTGGCCGATCCGTAGATCTTCCAAAGGTTCTTGCAGCTCAACATGGCTATCCCCGCTCGTAATCAGCCCAGTTCCCTGGCTTCGTTCAACATGATCGCGTCAGAGGAGGTATAGCCGCCATCGACGGTGATGCTCGTACCCGAGACGAAGCTGGCCCGGTCGGATAGAAGGAAGGCGACCACGCCAGCGACTTCCTCGGGCCTTCCGTCTCGCCCAAGGGGGGTGACCGACGCTGATCCCGAGGACGCCCCGGTCGTCATGTCGGTTTGGATCCATCCCGGCGAGACCGCGTTGGCGCGGATGTTTCGGGAGCCGAAATTGCATGCGAGGCTCTTGGCCAGATTGACCATCGCCGCCTTGGACGCAGCGTAAGCCATACTTGCGTAGGAGCCGACGAACGCGTCGGTGGAGGCGACCAGAACCACCGATCCTCCCGACACTATCTGCTTCTGCAGTCCAAGAGTCAGGCGCAACGTTGCATTCAGATTGACTTCGAAGGTGCGGTCCCAGATCGAGATATCGTATTCAGCAAATCTCTCGAACTTGACGATTCCCGCATTGTGAACGATGCCCCGAAGTTGGACGCCCTGCAGGCGCCGCATCAACGCGTCCTGGCTCTCTCGCGCAC
Organism: Mesorhizobium sp. WSM4976; assembly: GCF_029625685.1. Lineage (NCBI taxonomy): Bacteria > Pseudomonadati > Pseudomonadota > Alphaproteobacteria > Hyphomicrobiales > Phyllobacteriaceae > Mesorhizobium > Mesorhizobium sp. WSM4976. The sequence goes on along the minus strand of NZ_JARTVT010000030.1, from coordinate 42,981 downwards.
CGGCATCAAAATGGTGAAGCGTGACTTTGCGCCCCAATTCCTCGCCATATGAAACGAGGTTCTCTGCCGCTGCTGCATCGTTGAGGTAGGTGGCATGCACCTCGTAGCCGTCTCGAAGCAACATTTCTGCTGTCGCTCGCCCGATACCGCGGGAGGCGCCGGTGACCAGCGCGATCGGAACTTCACTTGGATTCGACATATTGCTCTTCGATCCTCTTTTTGGCTTTTGGCCTCAGTTTCTGGTCTTGATCCATTTCAAGGAACAGATTTACGCCCTTGCAGGCATACTGCAGGGCCGACGTCAGAATAGCCTTGGCGCTGGCCGCGTCTGACGCTTCCAAAGCGTCGATGATCGCAATCAGGGCCGCATTCAGCCGCGTGATCATGCCCTTTTCCTCGAAGGCCTCGCGCGCCGGCGGAGCTGTCTTGATCCAGACGCTTTCGATCATCTCGATGAGCGCCTGAGATTCCCCTCGCACATAGATCTTCATCAAAAGGCCGTTGAACCGACGGGCGTAGCCAACAGTGTCGCCAGCCTCGATGTCGCGCTGCATGCGCTCGGCTTCGTTTCGGAGCGCCTGGATCGTTTCACCCGAAATGCGCGCGGCTGCCCTCTCGAGCGCCAGGCATTCGAGGCTCACCGAGATTTCAAGATACTCGTTGAAGCTCTGCCGGGAAACGAAGGGGACACGAGCTGACCGGTTTTCCTCGATGATGAGAATGCCGTCTTCGCCCAGACGCCGGAACGCCGTACGGACCGGCATCGGGCTGACGCCCAGTTCGGCGGCGATGTCGCGGATCTTCAGTCGCTGACCAGCCCGCCAACGGCACTCAAGGATATCCTGACGGACAAGCTTGTACACGCGGTCCGAAGCGGTCGTGCTCTCCTCGTCCTTCTTCGTCATTTGTGACTCATTTGTGATTTTTATCATCTAGGCTCATGCCTCATTCAACTCGATAAGCCTTGGCAATGCAACCAAGTTTTTTGATTTTTGTGATTGACATGTGATAAGAATTGCGCCCTAACCTTGGTCCATAGGACATTTGAAAGGGTGTTTCGCCATGCGGTTTCCACTCTCGTCGGTTTCGTTCGCTTCTGTGCTTTGCGCCAGTCTGTGCATTTCTTCCGGCCAGGCGCTCGCCGCCGCCGAGTCCCAAAATCCGGTACGGCTAGCGATCGTTAGTGCGCCCGATGCGGACTTTATCACGAATGTCTTCGGCACCCTGCTCAAGAAGGCCGGATACAACATCCAGTACGTGCATACCGACTACACGGCACAGTTCACGGCCATAGAACTCGGCGACCTCGAGATCAGTCCGGCAATCTGGTCGTCTTCTCCCGAATTGATCGCAGCTGCGCTTGCGTCGGGCTCTGTGACGAAGGTGGGGTCGGTCGGCGTCAAGATCAGGGAAACCTGGTGGTACCCCAACTATGTTGCTGAGCTATGTCCGGGGCTGCCGGACTGGAAGGCGCTCAAGAACCCTGCCTGCATCAAAGCACTATCCAACCCTGAGACGGACGGAAAAATCAATTATCTCGGCACACCGGCAGACTTCGACTCCGATGACGAGCGCCGCATCGCGGCGCTGGGCCTCAACGTTCACATAACCTTGCCGGGCACCATGGCGGCCATGGTCGCCACGATGCAGGGCGCAATCGAGAGGAAAAAACCGATCATTGGCTTTGGTTTCGTGCCTCACTGGTTGTACGGCTCCGGCGAGGGCACCTTTGTCGATTTTCCGCCTTATGAAGATGCGTGCCGCAGCGATCCCGCCTGGGGCGTCAACCCCGATCTCGTGGGTGACTGCGCGTTGCCCACGGGCGATATCATCGAGTTGATCAACAATGATTTTGCCAAGCGAGAGCCCAACGTCACAGGGCTCTTGAAGAAATTTGTTCTGACCAATGAGGATGTTGCCTGGGGCATCCTCAAGCAGGATAAGGGCGGGCTCACGCCCGAAGCGGCCGCGGCTGAGTGGATCTCTGAGAACCAGAAGAAGTGGTCGCCGTGGCTTCAATAAGCTTCGGCGTGACATCAATGGCGCCGCTCCTTCGCCCCAAATGGCTGCCGAGCGGCCGTTTGTGGGGAGCATTCGGCCTTTTTTTGCTGTTCGCCGCCTATGTCGGGCGGGCGGCGCTACCCGAAGTTTTGTATGTCTGGCCGAAGCAATGGCTGTTGCCACTGCTAAAAATGTCCAATGATGTGCTCAACGAGTTGCTTCGCCGATCTGAAATCTTTGGCGAGCCTCTCCGTGTCTGGACGCGCGCGGGCGGGGAGGCGATCGGCCTTCCGATGCGTGGCCTGCAGAACCTTCTGACCGCCGGCTGGTCCTTTCCGGGTCGCACTGCGTCCGAAACGGTTACTCTGCCGCCATTGTCGTGGGTGTCGGTCGTTCTGGCTGCAACCTACTTGGGTTGGCTCGCCGGTGGGCGCCGCCTGGCTGTCCTGGCGTTTGCCACTTTCGCGTACTTTCTTGTTTTCAATCTTTGGGCAGAAGCGACATTGACGCTCGCTTCCGTGGCGTTTGCGATCGTCGTCGGCGTGGTCTTTGGGCTCGCGCTGGGCGTGATGCTGTTTCGTTGGCGTTCGCTCGAAACCCTATTGAACCCCGTCTTCGACGCCATGCAGACGATTCCGCCATTTAGCTATCTGGTCCCAGTCCTGATCCTCTTCGGGTTTGGTCCCGTCGCGGCATTGGTGGCAACACTGATCTTCGCTTTGCCGCCGATGGCGCGAGCGGTGGTTTATGGCCTGCGTCGGCTGCCGGACCATACGTTCGAGTTGTCGGGCATGACCGGTGCCTCCCGTTGGCAGGCCACATCGAAGATCCTTTTGCCAAGCGCGAGGGACGACCTCCTTCTGGGCGTCAATCAACTGGTGATGATGGCGCTGGCCATGGTCATTCTGGCTTCCATGATCGGCGCAGGTGGTCTGGGGTCGGAAGTGCTTCGCGCGATCCAATCTCTCAAGATCGGTCGCGGGTTGGAGGCGGGGATTGCGATAACTCTCCTCGCCGTACTGCTTTACGGCTATGGACATTCCATCGCTGTGCGTCGACCTTCTCATCTGTCCCGACCACAACCGATGACGCATCTCGCGATTGTGGCCGCCATCCTGATCATTCCCACAGTCGCGGGCGTCGCAATCTCACCTCTGGCGCAATATCCAGCCGCGTTGACAATCTCGACCGCTGATTTCTGGTCACGCGTCATCACTTGGCTGAACGGCAACTGGGGCGATGGTTTCGAAGCCACCCGGCTGATCATCACGCTCGGCGTCATTCGGCCCTTGTTGACGATACTGAGGGATCTCGGCTGGGCGTCGATTGCTGCCTGCATCCTTTGTTTCGGCTTAGCGCTGAGGCGGCCTTCTCTGGCTGTCCTGTCTTGCGCCACACTCATCCTGATCGCCGCCATCGGCTATTGGGACAGGTTGCTGATCACCTTCAATCTGGTGACGGTCGGGACGCTGCTCTCCCTTTTTGTCGGGGCGCCGCTGGGCATATGGGCCGGATCTTCTCGCCGCGTGCACGCGGTCTCGGAGGTTATCGTCACGACCCTGCAGACGTTGCCTTCCTTCGTATACCTGGTGCCCGTTGTCATGCTTCTAGGCCCCGGAGATGCAACTGCGGTGATCGCCATCGCGCTCTACTCCGTGGCGACGACGGTGCGATACACCGACCATGCCATCCGCAATGTCGATCCGACCACGATCGAAGCCGCGGTGGCGTTCGGGGCCACCCCGCTTCAAACGTTTTGGAAGGTTCGCCTACCTCTTGCCCGACCCGGTCTGATGCTGGGTCTCAACCAGACCATCCTCATGTGCGTTGGGATGGTGGTCATCACCGCGCTGGTTGGCTCACAAGGGCTTGAACTGGAGACCGTGGATGCCATCGCTCGCGTCGAGCCCGGCAGAGGGTTGCTTGCGGGCCTCGCGATTTCCGCGCTGGCAATCATCCTGGACCGCTATGTCGGCGCGGTCGCGGAGAGTTTGAACGCCCCCGGGTCACCCCGCCCCAGATCATGATGATCATCTATGCTCCGGCTCCCCCTACGGGTGGGAAATATGAACATTGAGGGCGCCACGTTGAAGCCATTCAGGGCCTGGATGGCGGGACGCGCCGTCGGCCAGTTTCATGTCGTGATTCCTGAGAAGCAACGCGACACAAGGAGAGGGTTTCGCAATGTCTGAGTTTAATGAGCGCCTTGCAGCGCTGCGGGCGAAATTCGCCGACAGTCTCGAGTTTCACGATCCAAACTTTCGCAAGGTTGGTGAGAAGATATTCAGCGGGGGAACCCGTCTGGCGCCGTATTCCGGCATCTCAACCTTTGCCAGCTTGCCAATGAAGACAATCGATTTTAACGCGCCCGACTTCGGCGATCTCCAGGTGGCGGTGGTCGGCGTGCCAATGGACCTTGGTGTAAGCAACCGACCCGGATCGCGTTTCGGGCCGCGAGCGATACGAGCAATCGAGCGGATTGGGCCCTACAATCATGTCCTCGAATGCGCTCCCGCGTTCGATCTCAGGATAGCCGACATAGGCGACGTTCCTTTTAAAAGCCGCTATCGCCTGGAGCAAAGTCACGATGATATCCACGCGGCGATTGCGGCGGTCGTCGCTGCGGGCGTAATTCCCGTCTCTGTTGGCGGCGATCACTCGGTCACTCACCCTATCCTTAGGGCCGTCGGCCGCGATCGCCCGGTCGGACTGATCCATATAGATGCGCATTGCGACACCGGCGGCCCCTTCGACCAGACTAAGTTCCATCACGGAGGGCCGATGCGTAACGCGGCCCTGGACGGCGTGCTCGATCCTGCCCGGACAATCCAGATCGGAATTCGCGGCCCTTCGGAATATTTGTGGGAATTCTCCTATGCCTCCGGCATGACGGTCATCCACGCCGAAGAAATTTCGGGTCTTGGAATCGAAGCCGTGATCCGCAAGGCGAGGGAGATTGTCGGCGACGGCCCGACCTACCTTTCTTTTGACGTCGACAGCGTCGACCCGGCATTCGCACCGGGGACAGGCACTCCAGAGATTGGCGGGCTCACGACGCGCGAGGTATTGGAGCTGATCAGGGGACTGAAGGGCGTCAATCTTGTCGGCGCAGACGTCGTCGAAGTGGCCCCGCAATACGACGCGACAACCAACACAGCGCAGGTGGGGGCTCAGGTGCTCTTTGAAATTTTGAGCCTACTGACGTTTAGCCCATCCCTAATGAGTCGGCTGTGAGCTTTTTCGAATTGGGGAGAGCATCGTCATGCTCGATAAGCGGAAGTTCTATATCGGTGGCGAGTGGGTATCTCCAATCGCGGCGCTGGACCTCGAAGTCCTGAACCCTGCAACCGAAAAGCCGATTGCCGTCATTTCCATGGGCTCGAAAGAGGATATCGCCAAGGCTGTCAAGGCGGCAAAGAATGCGTTCGAGTCCTACAGCCGAACTCCTCTTGAAGAGCGACTTAGATTGCTCGAAAGATTCCTGGCCATTTACAAGCGTCGTTACGACGAGATGGCTGAAACGATCACGTTGGAGCTGGGCGCCCCTATCACCATGAGCCGCGAGCAGCAGGCCGATGTCGGTGTTGGCCATCTGCGCGGCTTCGTCGATGCGCTGCGCGATCTGAAAGTCCGCGAGACGCTGCCGAATGGCGATCTCGTTCTGCGCGAACCTATCGGCGTCTGTGGTCTGATTACGCCATGGAATTGGCCGATCAATCAGATCGCATTGAAGGTGGTGCCGGCCCTCGCGACAGGGTGCACATGCATCCTGAAGCCCAGCGAACTCACGCCTCTCAATGCTATGTTGTACGCTGAGATGATTGATGAGGCAGGCTTTCCCGCGGGTGCCTTCAATTTGGTCAATGGTGGCGCCGACTGCGGCGCGGCGCTTTCCAAGCACAATGACGTTGACATGGTGTCGTTCACCGGCTCAACGAGAGCAGGGATCGCAGTCAGCAAAGATGCTGCGGACACTGTTAAAAGGGTGACCCTGGAGCTTGGTGGCAAGTCACCGAACATCGTTTTCGAAGATGTGGATCTCGAAGAGCGCATTTCCGCCAGTGTCGCTGACTGCTTTAACAATTCTGGCCAATCCTGCAATGCTCCGACCCGCCTTCTCGTGCAGCGCTCCGTCTATCACCCGTCAATCGAGATAGCGCGTCGCGCCGGCATGGCCGCCGAAGTTGGGGATCCCATGAAGGGTGGGGCGCATATTGGACCTCTGGTGAGCGCCATTCAGTTTGACCGTGTACAAACCTTGATCAACGCTGCGATCGATGAAGGTGCGAAATTGATCGTCGGCGGCCCGGGCAAACCGGCAGGCTTCGAAGCTGGCTACTTCGTAAAGCCAACCATCTTCGTCGACGTCGAGAACGGGATGCGCATCGCACGCGAAGAGGTTTTCGGGCCGGTTCTTGCGATTATTCCTTTTGACAGCGAAGAAGAAGCTATCACGATGGCGAATGACACGATTTACGACCTTGCCGCCTATGTGCAAACCGGTGATCCGATCAGAGGAGAACGAGTTGCTTCGCGTCTGCGGGCCGGCATGGTTCATATCAACGGGGCGCCGCACCGCTACGGAAGTCCATTTGGCGGCTACAAGCAGTCCGGAAATGGCCGCGAGGGTGGCAAGTTTGGTCTTGAAGACTTTCAAGAAGTAAAAGCAATTCACAAACCTGACGCAGCCTAACGTGTTGATTACCAGGAAAGCTTGCGGCCGAGCGCGACGTACCTGATCGCGGGCTCGACAGGATTGGTTGGAGCGCGTTGCGACCATTGTGCAGGAAGCAGGGCAGTTCGTCCCAGCCGCGACACCGCGTGGCGGACGCAAAGGCGACAGTGCTTCGTCTTGGCAACAGCGGAGCAGTGCTGCGGACACGTCGACGCCGGCCCAACATCTATTCTTCGTCACTGGACCAGAGTTCTTTGCGCTGGCCCTTTGCGTCGAAGGTAATTTGGAGGTTCGTAGCCTGATCAGGCGAAGCTTATACGGATCGATCCGTACGGACCGAAATCCGAGAGGATCTCGTCGCCGTGACGGCATTCGACCGGCCGGATGAACGAGCCCGACAGCACCACCTGTCCGGCCTCGATCTGCATGCCGTATCGATGCAGCCGGTTGGCGAGCCAAACAATGCCCGTGGCCGGATGGTCGAGTACGCCGGCGCCCAGGCCCGTCTCCTCGACCTCGCCGTTGCGCGATACGATGGCGCCGATCCAGCGCAGGTCCGCCTCGCGCGGGCCTGCGGAGCGGCCGCCGACAACGATGCCGGCATTGGCGGCATTGTCCGAGATCGTGTCGAAGAAGGTTCTGATCTTGCCGGTCTCCTTGTTCATCCGCTCGATACGGGTATCGAGGATTTCCAGCGCCGGGGTGATGTGATCAGTAGCGTCGAGCACGTCGTTGATCGACACGTCCGAACCGGCGAGCGGCGCCTTCATGACGAAGGCGATCTCGGCCTCGATGCGCGGCTGGATGAAGCGGCCGGCCGGCACCGTGCCGCCGTCCTCGAAGAACATATCGTCGAACAGGATGCCGGAATCCGGGATGTCGATGCTGAGCGCGGATTGCATCGCCTTCGAGGTCAAGCCGATCTTCCAGCCCTTGATGGCGAGGCCCGATGCAACCTTTCGCTTCACCAGCGCCGCCTGGACGCGGTAGGCGTCGTCCATCGTCGCCTGCGGAAAATCGAGACTGAGCAGCCTGATCTGGCGGCGGTCGCGCTCGGCTTCGAACAGCCGCAGCGCGGCGCCCTCGACTTGGCTTTCCGTCATCATCTGCCAGACCCTTCGTCGACGACGCCATTGCGCAGCAGCCCAATGCCCTCGGCCTCGACCTCGATCACGTCGCCCGGTTTCAGCCAGATCGGTGGATCGAAGCGGGCGCCGGCGCCGGTCGGCGTGCCGGTCACGATGACATCGCCCGGCACCAGCGTGGTGAAGGTCGAGACGTAGTTGATGATCTTTCGGAAGGAAAAGATCATGCGGCTGGTGCGGTCCAGCTGGCGCACGTCGCCATTGACGCGAGTGGTGAGGCTGATGTCGGCGATCTGCGCCTCGTCGGTGAACGGCACCAGCCATGGCCCGATCGAACCCGTGCGATCGAAATTCTTACCCTGGGTGACGTTGAACTTGGCATGGCGCACCCAGTCGCGGATCGTGCCTTCGTTGCACAGCGAAAGTGCTGCGATATGTCCGAGCGCATCGGCTTCCGCGATGCGGCGGCCGCCCTTGCCGATGACGATCACGACCTCGCCCTCATAGTCTAGTTGCGGCGATTCCGGCGGCCGCACCAGCGGCGCGCCGTGGCCGACGAAGGAACGCGGGAAGCGGATGAACAGCGACGGGTTGGAGGGCGCGGCCTGCCCGTCCTTATACTCCTCGTTGCGGTCCGGATAGTTGACGCCGACGCAGACGATTTTTTCCGGGGAGGGGACCGGGATTTCATAGGCGATGTCCTCGGCCGCGAAGTCGGCGGCGAAGGCGTCCGCTTCCTCGGCCAGGCGGCGGAGAGCGCCGGCTTCGACCACTTCGCGCAGCGTTGGCCATTGAGCATGGCGCGCTGAAAGGTCGATCACTCCCTTGTCGGTGATAGCTCCATAGCGCATCTTGCCGCCGACGGTGAAGGTGGCGAGGCGTCCCGCGCTCATGCCGATGCTCCTTGGTCTTAGGGCGCCACGATCGGCGAGGCGGCCAGATCGGACTTGCGCGGCTCGATACCCGCAAACACGCTGCCTTCCTCGAACCAGCTCTTCGGCGCCGGCGCACCCCACAGCGTCTGGCGCTGTGGGTCCTTCAGGTCCCATTTGATCGGCTCCAGGTCCGGATCGACCGTTTGGTAGTCCGAGCAATAGATCTCGATGCGGTGATTGTCGGGATCGCGGATGTAGAGGAAGAAGGCGTTGGAGATGCCGTGCCGTCCGGGGCCGCGCTCGATATTGGGCAGCCAGCCGGTGGTCGCCATCAGGTCGAGCAGGTCGATGATGTTGAGCGGCGTCGGCACCCAGAAGGCGACATGGTGCAGCCGCGGGCCAAGGCCGTTGGTGAAAGCGATGTCGTGGACGCCACCCTTGCGGTGCGTCCAGGCGGCCCACAGCTTCCCAGTCTCGGCGTCCTCGGTGTACTCGGTCACGCGGAAGCCAAGCTCATTGTAGAAGGATACCGATTCATCGACATTCGGCGAGAAGCAGTTGAAGTGGTCGATGCGCAGCGGCTTCACGCCCTTGTAGAGCGCGTATTTCTGGTGGATCGGCGGCAGCCGCTCCATCTTCGAATAGAATTCGAGCGGGATGCCGTGCGGATCGCGGGTGCGGAAGGTGCGCGACTGGTAGGGCCGCTCGACCCATTCCACCGGCAGGCCTTTTCCCTTGAAGAAATGCTCCGCCTTGTCGAGGTCCTCGTCGGAAAAAACCTTGAAGCCGAGGTCGCGCGCTTCCGGCGTCGTACCCTTGCGCAGCACGATGCAATGGTGACCGCGTTCCTCCATGGCGCGCAGATAGATGGCGTCGCTGGTCTCGTCGGTCACCTGCAGGCCGAGTGTGTCGACATAGAAGGCGCGGGATTTCGCCAGGTCGGTGACGGCGAGCTCGACATGGGAGAGCCGCACGATGTTGAAGGCAGGGTAGAGGTTGGGTTGGGGTAGGGCCATAATTGTCTCCGGTCAGCCGCCGAGCTTCTGGATCGAATGCGGCGCCGTGGCGAACGCGATGTTCTTGGTTTCCATGTAGAAGTCGAACGACCAGTCGCCTCCGTCGCGGCCGATGCCCGAACTCTTGACGCCACCGAATGGTGTCGGCAGGTGGCGCACATTCTCCGAATTCACCCAGATCATGCCGGCATCGAGCGCGTCGGTGAAACGCAGTGCGCGGGTGACGTCGGAGGTCCATAGATAGCCGGTCAGGCCGTATTGCGTGTCATTGGCGAGAGCCAGCGCCTCGTCCTCGTCCTTGAACGGGATCGCCGTCAGCACCGGCCCGAAGATTTCCTCCTGGGCGATGCGCATCTTGTTGGTGGCGCCGGTAAACAGCGTCGGGCTGACATAGCAGCCGCCACCCGGACCGGCGAACTTGCCGCCGCCGGCGGCGACGACCGCGCCTTCCGATTTGCCGATCTCGATATAGGAGAGCACTTTTTCTTCGTGCACCGGATGGATCAGCGGGCCCACCACCGTCTCGGGATCGAGCGGATGACCGATCTTGATGCGCTTCGCCTTCTCCGCCACCAGGTCGGTGAACTTGTCGTGGACGGAAGCCTCGACCAGCAGGCGCGAGGACGACGTGCAGCGCTCGCCATTCAGCGAATAGATCATGAAGATGGCGGCATCCGCCGCCCGCTCCAGGTCGGCGTCGGCGAAGACGATGACCGGGTTCTTGCCGCCGAGCTCGAAATGCACGCGCTTCAGCGTCTCCGCCCCCTGCTTCATGATCATCGAGCCGGTGCGGCTTTCGCCGACGAAGCCGATCGCCTTGATGTCGGGGTGTTCGGTCAGCGCCCGGCCGGCATCCTCGCCGAGACCGTTGACGAGATTCCACACGCCCTTGGGCAGACCCGCCTCCTCGGCGATCTCGACCAGCAGCCGGGCGGTGAGCGGCGACAGCTCGGCCGGCTTGTGCACCACCGTGCAGCCGGCCGCCAAAGCCGGCGCGATCTTCCAGGTCGACAGCATGAAGGGCGTGTTCCACGGCGTAATCACGCCGACCGGGCCGATCGGCGCGCGCGTCGTCATGTTGACCTGGTTCGGCGCGCGGATCGTGCGGCCGTCACGCGCTTCCGGCGCGCGGTCGGCGTAGAAGCGGAAGTTCTCGGCGCCGCGCAGCGCCGCCTTGGCCATGAATTTCAGCGACTGACCAGTGTCCATGCATTCGACGAAGGCGATCTCTTCCGCCCGCGCCACGATGGCGTCGGCTATTCTGTGCAGCAGCTTCTTGCGCGCGTCGCCGGAAATCGCCGCCCAGTCCTTGAAGGCGGCTTTGGCCGCTTTTGCCGCGCGGTCGATGTCGGCGGCCTTGCCGCGCGCCACGGTGGCGATCGGCTTGAGGTCGACGGGCGAAAGCGTCTCGAAGGTCGAGCCGTCCGCGGCAGGCACCGCTTCGCCGCCGATCTGGTTCAGCACGCCGTTTTTCCGGAATCGTTCCAGATAGGCCTCGGCCTTCCGCAGATTGTCGTCCAGTGCCGCCATGATTTCTTTCCCGTTCTAGATCACTTGCCGCGCAGGCGCGGATGGATGGCGTTCTTCTTCCAGCTCAGCTCGGCGTCGATCTCGCGGATCTCCAGCGACAGCGCGAAATGCGGCGTGGCGAACAGCGATGCCAGATGATCGGTCACGGCTGCGAAGATCGCCTCGCCGGCGCTCTTCTTTTCCGCCGCGCTGCGGCCCTTGCCGATGCGGAAATTCATGTCGATGAAGCCGTTTTCCGGAAGCCGGTCCGCGATGGCATAGGCTTCGGCGCGGAAGGCGCGCACCCTGACCGCGCCCGGTTCGAACAGTCCTGTTTCGAGGATGGTGCGCGAGACCAGCGCGCAAAGCTCGCCCATGTCGACCTTCGCGTCGAGATTCGCCGAATATTCGATCGCCATATGGGGCAAGGTTTCCTCCACCTTGTAGTTAACATGTGAATTACATCTTGACGCCGGAATGTCAAGCGTCGTTCCCTCTGTGGATGCAGCTTCCGGGGTGGGATTGCCGCTCCCGGCAAAATCGCGGATATAGCTGCGATCCGGGCCTTTATCCTTGTTGCGAGTCCTACGGACTGGAATTTTCGGAGACCTGATTTTGCTACCGCCCAGCACCCGCCGCTCCTTGCCCATGGCTCTGCTTCGCGCCCGCGAAGTGATCATGGCGCATTTCCGGCCGATGCTCGCCCGTCACGACATCACCGAGCAGCAGTGGCGCGTGCTGCGCGTGCTCGCCGAAACCGGCCCGCTGGAGGCGACCGAGCTCGCCAACCGCGCCTCGATCCTGCCGCCGAGCCTGACCCGCATCATCAAGGCGATGGAAGAGCGCGAGTTCATCACCCGCAACAAGGTCAAGGACGACGGACGCCGCGCGCTGCTCGCCATCAGCCCGGCCGGCCTGGCCTTGATCGAGGAACTGGCGCCCGAGCGCGTCGCCATCTACGACGCCATCGAGAAGCGCTATGGCGCCGAGGAGCACGAGCGCCTGCTGGACATGCTGGAGAGCCTGATCCAGTCGGAGTCGCTTCCCGAGTAAGGTTGGCCGGCCCGTCGCAAGCTCCGGGCGTTCGTCACTCGAAAAGCCAAGCAATTGGCTTTTCGTCCGCTTCGCGAACCGTTCCTCACCCGCCAAAGCTCCCCAGCGCGCTCGGCTGCATGTAGTTGCGTCCCACATAGAGCAGCGCCGCCTCGTCGCTGCCGTGGCGGATGTCGACGACGCGGCCGAACATCACATTGTGCGTGCCGACCTTGTTCACCGCGCCGATCTCGCAATCGAAGGAAACGATCGCATCGAGCAGCGCCGGCATGCCGGATGGCATCGTCTGCCAGCGCGCCGCCTGATAGCGCTCGGTCATATCGGGGATCGCGCCGGCGAATTTGGCCGCCAAGTGCATGTGCGACTGAGTCAGCACGTTGACGCAAAAACGCTGGTTGGCGAGGAACATTGAGGTCTGCGCCGAACGCTCGTTCATGCACACAAGCAGGGTCGGCGGGTCATCGGAAACGCTGCACATGGCGGTTGCGGTGAAGCCGCCGCGCCCCGCCGGACCATCGGTGGTGACGATGTTGACCGGCGCGCAGACCCGCGCCATCGCCTCGCGGAATTCCAGCCTCGCGACTTGTGTCTCCATGGGCGCCTCCATCGCCGGCCTCCGTCAGTTGGCCTGGGCGCCGAGCGGCGGCAGCCAGGTGTCGCCGGTCCAGCCTTTCTCGTCATAATCGGCCATGCATTGCTCGACGAGCTCCTCCATCTGCTTCAGCCGGCCGCCCCGCTCGGCGCCCTTCAGCACCTGCAGCCGCACCTCTTCCGGCGCGCCGGCGTAGTTGAGCTCGTAGAGCGCGTGCCGTCCGCCGAACTCGGTGCCGGTCGCGTCCCACAACAGCTTCATGATCTTGATGCGTTCGACATGGCCCATGTCGTTGGAGCCGCGCACATATTGCGCGAGATAGCGGTCGATCTCGGGATTGTCGAAGTCGCGCGCCGAGGAGGGCAGGTAGATCAGCCCCGAGGCGATCACCCGGCGCACCGTGTCGATGACGCGCGGATAGGCCTCCGACATGAAGGTACGGTAGGCGAGCGCGGCTTCCAGGTTGGGCAGCACCGCGCCGTTCGCCCACGGGATCGGATTGTGCGCCATCGCGTTGGAAAAGCTCCAGAACATGTGGCGCAGCGCAATCACCTCGCCGAGCGCGGCCTGGTTGCCGCGGAAGGCATCGCCGCCGGTCGCGCGCAATGCCTTGGCGAGCAGGCCGGCGAGGAAGTCGAGCTTCACCGCAAAACGCGTGCAGCCCTGGAAGCAGTAGCCGTGCATGAAGCCTGACGCTGGATGGAAGGACAGGATTTTTTGCGCGTCGCGCAGCACCAGCACGTCCTCCCAGGGGATAAACACGTTGTCGAGCACCAGGATCGCGTCGTTCTCGTCGAAGCGCGAGGACAGCGGGTAGTCGAAGGGATGGCCGACGCTGTTCGCCGTCTGCTCATAGGAGACGCGGCAGAACATCTTTATGCCCGGCGCGTTCATCGGCACGATGAACATCACCGACAGCGACGGATCCTCCGTGACCGTCGCCGAGCTCTGAGCCAGGAAATTATAATGGGTCAGCGCCGACGACGTCGCCACCACCTTGGCGCCCGACACCCAGATGCCGGCGTCGCTCTCCTTGGTGATGTGGACGAACACGTCCTTCACCTGGTCGGCCGGCTTGTGGCGGTCAATCGGCGGATTGACGATGGCGTGGTTCATGAACAGGACCGCTTCCTGCGCGCGTTTGTGCCAGGCGAGTGCATTGTCCTTGAACGGCCCGTACCACTCGGCATTGGCGCCGAGCGTGTTCATCAGCGCTGCCTTATAGTCAGCGGTGCGGCCCATCCAGCCATAGGTCATGCGCGCCCAATGCGCGATCGCGCCTTGCTGCGCGGCAAGATCGGCGGGGGAATGGGCGACGCGGAAATATTTGTGCGTGTAGCCGCCCGAGCCGGTGTCGGTCGGCGAGGTGAGCATCGGCTGCTGGTTGGGATCGTGCAGCGCGTCGTAGAGCCGCGCCAGCGAACGTACTGAATTACGCATCGCCGGATGGCTGGTGACGTCGGCCACCCGTTCGCCGTTGATATAGACCTCGCGCCCATCTCGCAGGCTAGCCAGATATTCGGCGCCCGTGAACGGTCGCGAATTGTCGGCCCGAAAATCTTCCGATCGCATTCGTGATCCTCCCTTAACATGTTAAATTTATCGAATCCGACAGTCGAAGGTTATGGACAAAATCCGAAATAGGTTGGATTTTTTCCGACGTCATGACCCAGTTCCTCATTCCAGAGTTCTTCGTCTACGGCGAGCCGGCGCGACTGCTCGATGTTGGCTTTTTGCATGTCGAGACCGTGCAGGCCCGCGCCGCTGTGCATCGCGGTCGGGTCCTGGCGCACAAGCACCCGCAGATGGCGCAGATTACCTTCTGGACGAATGGCCAGGGCCTCTATCGGATCGAGGACAGAACCTGGAGTTTTTCGGCACCGACCGTGAGCTTCATGCCGAGCGGCGTGGTGCATGGCTTCGACATCGAGCCGGGCACCGACGCCATCGTCGTTTCGGTCGCGGATGCGGCGCTCGCGGCAGTGGCGGAGCACTCGACCCTACCACTCGACCAGCCCGTCTTCGTGACCGGACGAGGTGACGCGGCGCTGTGGGAGCGGCTTACCGACACCATCAAAATGATCCAGGCTGAGTATGTCGAGGCTCAGGCCGGCGCGGAAAAGATCCTGCCGCCGCTGATCGCGGTGGCATTGTCGCACGTCGCCCGTCTCGACGCCCAGTCGCATGCGGTGACCGTGCCTGCGGCGGTGGCTCTGGGCGGACGGCTGAGGCGGCTGATCGACCGCCACTTCCGCGACGACTGGTCGGTCGAGCGTTATGTCGAGGAGCTCGGCACCACACGGCATCTGCTCGACAAAGCGTCGCGCCAGGTGCTCGGCTCGGGCGTGCGCCAGGCGATCGGCGAACGACGGCTGGTCGAGGCGAAGCGTCTGCTGCGGTTCACCATACGCACGGTCGAGGACATCGCTTATGAGACCGGCTTCAACGATCCGGCCTATTTCTCGCGCTTCTTCCGGCAGGCGGTTGGAGTGGCGCCTGCGGCATGGCGGAGGGCTAGTGAATAGACGAGTACGGGTCGACTCAGCGGGCTGCCGTATTCTCGTTGACAGCCAGCCGCTTCGTCTCGGCGAGTGCCGCCAGATCGGCCGCGCACCCAACCGGATGGCCCGAATAGGTGTAGCCGTGGCCGATTGCGCCGAAGCTTCTCTGAATGCCTCGTCGATTTAGAGGTTTTCGTCTTACAGCACCCAAAACCCTTAAGTATTCGCGGCACCTGAGTGCAATGATTGCCGATTTTGGAGGCTGCCGTATTTCTAGGTTAGCCGAGCGGCCATCGTGAACGGCCGACCTTTGGTTTGGTGAAAGGATTTGATCGCTTAGCTGTCCACACGAGGCCGGACCTTTCCTACGATTCCACGTGCAATGTCGGCACTCAGCGGCACCATCTCCAGATAAACGTTCCGCCCAATTCCGGTCAGCGTCAGATGCTCCACTCGGCGATCAGCGTCGTCAGGCCAGTGCTTTAGCCAGCGGCGCTGCTCCAAGGCAGCAACCGCGCTTGAAACCTTTGTCTTGTGCATGGATCCTGCCCGACCCCCGCGTCATCGTGTCGAACTGCCCAAGAGTGGCCAGGAGGTGCCACTCGGGCCGAAATAGGCCAAAACACTCGCGATAGATGCGTGAGTAGTCGCGGCTAACCGCTGCTCGACAGTCCGGCTACTGGCTCTTGTGCCACGGCGATCTACCGAAGATGGCCGATCTGTACCTGGTGCCACAACTCTACAACGCCAGGCGCTGGAATGCGGACATAGGTCTATTGCGGCACGTCAACGCGATCGCACAGCGTTGCGCGAAACTCCCGGTGTTCGAGGCCACCGCTCCCTGGAACTGGCCGAACCAAAGCGCGCTCTGGCAGACCGCGGCAGCGGGTCGATCCGGGTTCCGCCCCTGGTGGAGACATCTTTCAGGTGGCGCTTCGTTCCAAACGCCGTTCGCGCCGCCCCATGTACCAGTCAGCGAATTCCGAGATGCGCCTTTCCTGGGTGGAGTATCGGCCGGGCCTGTAAGCGGAGGAGTTGACGCCCTTCTGGTTGTTTTCAGTGATCGTTTTGTCTTCCCGCAGCGTCGTATCCCACACGCGCATGAGCTCTTCCGGCCTGAAGTCGGCGCCCTCGCGCGCATCGCCGCGGACGATCCAAACCGCCTCGACATCCGTCGACTGCGGGCCGCGCGGTGTGAAGCGGAAGATCACAGCATGGTCGTTGTTAACCAGGACCGTGCTTACGGGATTGAAAACGCATCCCGTCTGACCCCCGTCGAACTCGCCATAGGCGGTCATCAGGGGCGCGACGGGATTGCCGTCGACGCTCTCCGTCCTGGCGTCATCCGAAATCGGGAGGCGGTTGCCCGACCTGAAGAACGGGGTCTCCGGTCCGTCCGCAAACATACCGGTTGGATAACCGAGCGAAGCCGATCTGGCCTCCCAGACCTTCAACTTTTCCTCATATTCCTGGACAGCCACGTCGTCGCCCGATCCGGCGCCAGCGCCGAAGGCGAGCATCTTCATCCTATCGTGAACCGAGCAATAAGTCGGATGTGCAGTATTGCAGTGGTAACACTCGAAGAAGTTCTCAACGACCAGCTTCCAGTTCGCCAGCGTCGGATAGAGCTTACGCGCACCGACCTTGCCGGCCGCCACGCCCTGACCCCGCACCAACTCATGGAAGGGCGCGACGAATTCTTCAAAGAGGGGCGGCGCGGACGCCGCGTTAAGGAAGATGAGGCCCTCGAACACACCGACATTGATGGGCCCAAGCGAGACCTTCGAACGGTCGAAATCCTCCGGCATTAAATGCGCGGCCCGCAGCCCGCCATCGAGATCGTAACTCCAGGCGTGATAGGGGCAGGTAAGGATGCGCTTGCTACCTTGCGGCTCCAGACAGATCCGCGAGCCGCGGTGGCGGCAGACATTGTAGAAGGCGTTCACTGCGCCGGAACGTGAGCGGAGGACGATGATACTCTCCTCGCCGATCTCGAACAGGAAGTAATCTCCCGGGCTCGGAATGCGGCTTTCGTGGTCGACCAAAAGCCACTGGCTATCCAGCAGCATCTGCACGTCGGAGCGGAATATGCCCTCGCTCTGGTATAGGGCCTGCGGCAGGCAATGACCCGGCCTCCAGTCGCCAGTTGCCTGCGGCTCGTGGCTACTGACTGTAATGGTCATCATGCTGCTCCATTCAGGTTGCGTGGGTTAGAGATCAAGGACAAGTTCCGGAGTCTTGGCACGCGACACGCAGGGGCAAATGTCCTGCCCGGCTTCCTTTTCCTCGTCGGTCAGGAAGGAATCGCGGTGATCGGGGGTACCGCAAAGGACGCCGGTGAGGCACGAGCCACATATGCCCTCCTGGCAGGATGAGGATATGCGGACCCCTGCAGCAACTAGAACGGACAGAAGCGATCGGTCAGGAGGTACTTCTAGCGTCTTTCCGCTGCGGGAGAGCTTCACGGTGAAGGCTTGGCAGGCCCGATCGGCGGCAATGCTTCCCGGGCTGAACCGTTCGAGATGGATGGCGTGCTTGCCCAGCTTGGGGGCGGCCAGTCTGACGGTCTCGTCCATCAGCGGTTCTGGGCCACAAACATAGACGTGGGTTTGCCCAGGGATGTCGCCTGCAACGAGTTCGCTGAGCTTGCGCGCAGTCGCCGCTGGATCCAGGCCGACATACCGGGTCGCGCATCGGCTTGTCAGTTCATCTACGCAATTCCTAAATGGCGGCTCCGCGTCACGGCAGAAATAGTGAAGAGCGAAGCTCCGGCCCTCGGCGGCAAGCTTACGGCTCATGGCAATGATTGGCGTGATGCCGATTCCGCCGGCTATGAGCAGCGTATGGGGGTGCCGGCCGAGAACAAAATTATTGCGTGGCTGCGAAATCGTGAGGATGTCGCCCTTGGCCAGCTTCTCGTGAATGAATTGTGAACCGCCTCTCGAATCCTGGGTGCGTTTGACTGCGAATTCGTACTTGCTTCCGTCCGCCTCCCTGTACAGCGAGTATTGACGGATCAGGCCATTGGGCAAGTGAAGGTCGATATGCGAGCCGGGTTCTGCGGGCGACATCCGTTAGCCCGTCGTGGCTTCGACAGCGAAGGACTTCACATCCGGCGATAATTGTTCAACGCTGAGAATCCTGGCTTTGATCATCGCTTTGAAGTGTGCTGGGACGTTCGCTTTCGGCGGTAAAGGCATTGTAGAATTCATACCGACCAGAAGGTATGTATCAGAAGGGATCGAGTGTGGCAAGGCGCAGGTTCGTCAAACAGGAGATGATCGCGGCCGCGAGACGGATCGCATTCGAGCGCGGGGCGGGAAACGTCACCCTTGAGGCTGTGGCGAGAGAGATCGGCGCTACCAAAGGTGCGGTGCTGCATTCGTTTCCCAGCAAGACCAAGCTCTTCGAAGCGTTGTTGAAGGATCTCTGCGACGACTGGGACGAACGCTTCAGGCACAGCCACGCCGCTCTTTCAGGCGAGCCAGCCGCGGCACTGCGCGCCTATGTCGAAACGTTCTCGGCGACGGACCCGTCGGCGCCGTCTTACGTGGAGGCAATGATGCTTGCCCTTGCCGAAGATCCCAGGCTGATGCGGCCGGTTCGGGAAGCCTACCAGGGCTATGCGCACATGATCGATGCCGAGGCAAAGGACGTAGATATCGCCCGCCTCGTCTGGATGGCATGCGAGGGGATCATGATGCTCGAACTAATGGGCTTGCACCGATTCGATCAGGCCAACCGCTCACGGCTCTTCCAGCTCCTGGCCCAATTGGCCACGAGTAGCGCCTAACAAGATCTTTCTGGCTAACGCCTGGATTTCCTCGAGCGCCGGTGACCCATCGACGGCATGCTCGGCGTCGACGAATTCAAGCAAAAGTCTTTCGCGGCGAGCCAGAAACGCCGCACGCCGACCCTGGGTGAGCATGCTCTTCGAGACCAGCGGCCCGCAGACGGTATGGCCTATCCCGGCCGATGTCACTTACCGACGGCGGCGCCCTTATACGTGACCGCCGGGCCCATCAGAGGGAGAGCTGCGCCCTCGGGCAGTTCCAGCAGCACCAGAAGCCACGGTGCCATGGCCCTTCTGACGTTCGACGAAGCCATTGCCGGGGTAGTCGGCGTCCGCTTCACCGTACGGCCGAGCCCGGCTTCGACGGACGTGGTGTTCGCACCGATGTCATGGGCCAGTTCGGAGAGCGTTTCTCGATCCTGAGCGATCCCATGGAGCCTGCGCCGCAATTCGTACCCAATTCACCAGTGAAGCCGGTCCGCGTGACGATCGCGCCCGGATTCCCTGCAACTGTCGCCGTTAGCAGTCCGAACCCCGGCAATGCCCCATTCGACAGATCCGCATCGGTCGCGGCGGCGAGGCAATCGCGCAATCTCGATCCGGCAGCAACAACGGGACATAGCGGTAGCCGAGCGAAACAGTCTATACGCCATAGCCTGCGCCGCGTTCGCGCAGATAGGTTTCGGCCCGATCCACCCGGTGCGGCGCCGGCACGACCCAGAAAAGCGCGGGACGATAGGTGTGAAAGCGTCGTCGATGAACCCGCCTTCCTCATCCAAGATGCCGCAACAGACGCCAGGCCGGCCGATCTTGCGGAATTGCCCGAGTATCTCAAACAGGGCCGGCAGCCCTACGGACAGCTCGTGCTCGGTCTTGGCGTCGGTGAAGGCGTTTGCGGTCAGGAAATGTGCCTTCTCTACATCCGGGCGTTTCGCGCGAGAAATGCAAGCAGAGAGGTGTCCGCTTTGCAGGCACCATCGCAGTGCCTGTCTCAGACGAAGAGTTGGGGAAGTTCGCGCCGGAAGATGCCAAGGATTTCCCGCGCGTGCCGACGCCCCGAATAAACCGCCGCCGGATCACGCCGGGACAGTGCGCGTCGCCGCTGTTCGCGCCGGCCGATGTATCAGTCTGCGAATCCCGAGATGCGGTTTTCCTGAGGAAGTATGCGAGGCCTGCAAGCGGCGATGTCGCCGTTGAGCGGCTGCCGTAAACCTTGGAGAGCTATCCAAACACCAGGGTCCCCACATCGACCATGGCAGCCCCCCCATCAACGGACACCACGGCGCCATTCACGTAGGACGCTTGTGGGGACAAGAGAAATACTATTGGGGCGGCTGCTTCCTCGGGCTGTGCAACCCGGCGAGCGGGAACATGCTCGACGCCCTTCTTGAAGAGCGCTTCTTTGTCGATTCCGGTGGCTTCCGAATATTCCGACATTTCCATCTCTGACATCTCGGTGCGGATCCATCCCGGGCAAACGACATTCGCGCGAAGGCCTTTGGGTCCGTAGTCACGGGCGATGGCCTGCGTCATCAGCACCAATCCTGCCTTGGATGCGGAATAGGCCGCCAATCCGGGGCCCACACGTAGAGCAGAGAGCGACGAGACTGATACGATCGCGCCGTTCGTTTTCAATAGATGCGGGATCGCAGCCTTGGCGACGAGGAACGCGCTCGTGAGATTTGTGCGCAGGACTAGCTCCCAGTCGTCGATCGACGTGTCGGCAAGAGGCGCAGCTCGGGAGATTCCGGCGTTCAGCACCAGGCCGTCGAGCCGGCCGTATTCCCTGATGGTTTCCGCGACAACGCGCTCGCACTCCGCTGCGTCGGTTATGTCGGCAACAAGCGCTGTCGCCCCGGTCGCGCGGGCGATTGCGCCAAGTTTCTCCGCCCTGCGGCCGACGATTGCAAGACGATGTGTGGGGGCCAGCATGGCGGTAACCGCCGCACCAATTCCCGAACTGGCTCCGGTAATGAGAACGACGGATTTTTCGGTACAAGTGATGTTCATTTGTTCACCTCGCTGCGACCGATTTTGCGGCCGCGGGCAGTCGTTTCGTCCCACGTTTCGGTCCTCACAATCCAGTAGGAGCCTTCAGGCGAACAAGATTGGGCGTTCCCGTTTGAAGCTTCCGGACGCGGGAACCTGTCCTAACAGTTCCTGTGCGTTGCGATGACCCGAGAACACTGCGGACTGGATCGTTCCCGGCGCGTCGGCGTCACCGATGACACGATGGGAGATATTGCGCTCCGCGAGCCCGTTGCTGAGCGACGGATCGGGCATGCGCGCGGTTCAGGTTATTGACATACCAGTTGACTGTCTCTTTGGCATCCCTGCAGCGATAGGCGACGTGGTGGATTTCTCGATCTTCATTGGAATGGCTCCTTTGCCCTGGCAGCGGCTCCAGACACACCGACCCGGAGCCGCCGCGTCTTCCCTGATCATCACTTCTGTTGCGGGTCCGCCGCGGCCCTAAGCGCATCGCTCAACACGCGGCGGTCGCCGATATGATTGGCCAGAAGCAGGACCAGCCGTGCGTTGATGGCGTCGCTTTCGGCCTTGCTTCGCCCTTCGTGCAGGGCCAATAGCTCGGCGTAAAAATCGTCCGGCTGCGGAATGTTCGGAGCCGTATTGAGTGTCATCATCGCCGGTTTCTCCCGTCAGCGTCCCGTGGCCTTCGCAAGCGCGGCTTCCACCTCCGCGCGGTCGAACGCGGTCCAGCGCGCGGCGACGTGCTGATCGGGCCGCAACAGATAGACCGCCATGCCTGCATCGCCGAGATAGCGCTCCTGCAGCGCGCCGGTCGGATCGTCCGCGGTTGACAGGGCCAGCCGCTCGGCCGCAATGCCGCCGCTTTCGATTATGTCGGGCGCGTCGGCATCGATGGTTAGAAACTGGAAGCGGTCGCCGAGGCGGTCGAGCAGCCAGCCGCCCTTTATCGGGGCGTCGACGGCCGGCGAGCCGGGCCGGGTGCGCGGCGGCAGCCCCTTCGCGTCAGGGCCGTTGAGCGGCGAGCCGTCATAGGTGCACGGCACCGACAGGCGCCCGGAATTGACCAGCGGCCGCGCGAAGGCGAAGTGCTCGGACAGATCGAGCACGGCATCGCGGAAAATCCGGCTCATCTCCGACTTCGGCGTGATGAAGTCGGTCGACCGGCTGGAGTTGAGGATGTTCTCGTCGGCGCCGTGGATCCGCTCGGCATCGTAGCTGTCAAGCAGGCTTTCGGGCGTCCTGCCGTCCATCACCAGCTTCAGCTTCCACACCAGGTTGTCAGCATCCTGCAGGCCCGAATTGGCGCCGCGCGCGCCGAACGGCGAGATCTGGTGCGCCGAGTCGCCCGCGAACAGCACCCGGCCGTGGCGGAAACTCTCCATGCGCCGGCACTGGAAGGTGTAGATCGACACCCATTCCAGCCTGAACTTGGTGTCCTCGCCCAGCATCGCCTTTAGCCGCGGGATGACGTTCTCCGGCTGCCTTTCCCGCTCCTTGTCGATGTTCCAACCGAGCTGGAGATCGATGCGCCAGACGCCATCCGGCTGCTTGTGCAGAAGCGCGGACTGGCCGGGGTTGAAAGGCGGGTCGAACCAGAACCAGCGCTCGGTCGGAAATTCGGCTTCCATGACCACGTCGGTGATGAGGAAATTGTCCTCGAACACGCGACCGACGAAGTCGAGCCCCGTCATCGCGCGGATCGGCGAGTTGGCGCCGTCGCAGGCGACCAGCCAGTCGGCACGCAGGCAGTAGGATCCTTCCGGCGTCTCGATCGACAGCGCCACCCCATCGCCGTCCTGTTCGACCGCCGTGACCTTGTTGTTGCCGCGGATTTCGATCGGCCTGCCTTCCGCCTCCAGCTCGCGCACGCGGTCGACGAGGAATTTTTCGAAATGGTACTGCTGCAGGTTGATGAAGGCCGGTCGCCTGTGGCCAGCCTCAGGCAGCAGGTTGAACTCGTAGACCCGCCGGTCATGGAAGAACACCTTGCCGACGTTCCAGACCACCCCCTTCTCGACCATCGGCTCGCCGCAGCCCAGCCGGTCCAGGATCTCCAGCGGCCGCTTGGCGAAGCAGATGGCGCGCGAGCCGAAGCTGACCTTGTCGTTCTCGTCCAGCACCACCACGGGAATGCCCTGGCAAGCTAGATCGATGGCGCAGGCCAAGCCGACCGGACCGGCGCCCACCACAACAACCGGATGGCGCACCGGCGCGGCTGCGTCCTGATCAGGCGACCGCCTATAAGGATAAATCGGCGTCTCGAATATCTTTGCCATGTTTCTTCCCGGTCGCGCGCGGACTGCTAGCCCTGAAGTGCGGCCCACATCTGCCGGTCGCGCTCTGCGGTCCAGATGCGCGGCGTGTCGATGCCGAGCGCCTCGTCGTAGGCGCGGGCGATGTTGAAGGGCAGGCAGTGCTCGTAGATGGCGTATGATGCGAATTTCGGATCGCATGCTGCGCGTGCCGCGTCCCACGCCTCCTTTAGCGAGCCACCGCCTTGCGCCACCCGCGCCACCGGCCCGTAGGTGGAGGTGACGAAATCGGCGGTGTTGTCGAGCGCGGCATTGACTTTCTCCGAGCCCACCAGCGCGTCGCCGCGTCCCGGCGCGATCGCGTCGAGGTCGAACGACCGGATCGCCTCTAGCGTGTGCGGCCAGTCGGCAAAATGCCCGTCGCCGCAATAGCAGGCCGAATGGTACTCGACGATATCGCCAGTGAACATGACGTTGGCGTCGGGCACGAAGGCGACGATGTCGCCTGCGGTATGTGCGCGGCCAAGGAACTCGAGGTCCACCCGCCGCTTGCCGAGATAGAGCGTCAACCGGTCATTGAAGGTCAGCGTCGGCCAGGTCAGGCCGGGGATCGACTCGTGGCCCTGGAAGAGGCGCGGGAACCGGCCGAACTCGGAGTCCCAGTCCTCCTGCCCGCGCTCCGCGACCATGGCGCGCGCCTTCTCCGACATGATCGTCTGCTGTGCGCCATAGGCCGAAGCGCCGAGAACCCGCACAGCGTGATAGTGCGTTAGCACGACATAGCTGATCGGCTTGTCGGTGACGGTCCTGACCTTCTCGATCACCTTGCCGGCCAGTCGCGGCGTGGCCTGCGCGTCGATCACCATCACCGACTCGTCGCCGATGATGACGCCGGTGTTCGGGTCGCCCTCGGCAGTGAAAGCCCACAGGTCGCGGCCGATCTCGGTGAAGGAGATCTTCTTCTCTACCATATCGCCGACTGATGCGAATTGCTTAGCCATGGTTTCATGCTTCCTTCTTGGTATTGCGTCACCGTTTGTTGGATGGCGCCAAAGATCGAGTGGCCTACCTGTCTCATCGCGATGCTTGGCCAACGCCTGCCCACGTCATATGCGGGGGCGCGTGGATTTAGGGTCATACAACGCGCGGGGGTGGACTGTAGCCGCCACGTCTCCAGGAAGATTCACAACCCGGCCATCGGTCACGAGATCGCGTTTCACATAAGCAAGCGCCAAGGGCCGGCCGACGGTATGGCCCATCGCGACCGATGTCACCTTGCCCACGGCTGCGCCCTCATGCGTGACCGTGGCGCCCATCTCGGGGAGAGCCGCCCACTCGGGCAGTTCCAGCAACACCAAAAGCCGCTCGGTGCCATCGCGCTTCTGACGTTCGACGACGGCCTTGCCGGGATAGTCGGCGTCCTTCGGCTTCACCGTCCAGCCGAGGCCGGCTTCGACCGGTGTGGTGTCCTCGCCGATGTCACGGCCCCAGATCGGATAGCGTTTCTCGATCCTGAGCGATCCCATCGAGCCTGCGCCGCAGGGCACGAGGCCAAAGGGTTTCCCAGCGTTCAGCAGAGCGTCGTAGAAACTTTCGACGTACTCGGTCGGCACCCACAGCTCATAGCCAAGTTCGCCGGTGAAGCCGGTGCGCGTGATGGCAACGCCAGGAATGTCCGCAACTGTCGCTGTCAACAATCCGAACGCCGGCAATGCAGTGTTCGACAAATCGGCGTCAGTTACTGCAGCGAGACAATCGCGCGATCTCGGTCCCTGGAGCGACAGCGAGACATAGCGATAGCCGAGCGCAACGGCGTGTACGCCATAGGCCGCGCCGCGCTCGCGCAGATAGGTTTCCACGCGATCCACCCGGTGCGGGGCGGGCACGACCCAGAAAAGGTCCGACTCGGGACGATAGGTGATGACATCGTCAATGTAGCCGCCTTGCTCATTCAGGATGCCGCAATAGACGCCCCGGCCGGGCGCGACGTTGGTGACCTCCGCCACCAGAGTCTCGTTCAGGAACCGTTCCGCTTGCTTGCCGGCGACCTCGACGAGGAACTGACCGAAAATCTCGAACAGGCCGGCGGCGTTTCGAACGGCCCGGTGCTCGGTCTTTGCGTCGGTGAAGACGTTGGCGGTGAGGAAATGCGCCTTCTCCGCCATCTGGGCGTTTCGCGCGAGAAATGCATGGTAGAGCGGAGTCCGCTTGGCTGTCATTGTTGATGTTCCTGCATCTAGAGGAAGAGCATCGGCCGTTCACGGCGGAAGATGCGATCTGCGGGTTCCGTACCGAGTATCTCCCGCGCGTGCCGGTGGCCGGAATAGACCGCCGCCTGGATTACGCCAGGGCAGTCCGCGTCGCCTATTACGCGATGAGCAACGCCACGTTCGCTGAGAGCCTGCGACAGGGCCGGATCGGGCAGGCGCGTCGTGACCGAGATCAGCGTGCGTCCTTCGACCATCGGCAACTCGTCGCCGGTATCGGAGCGGAACACCGATAGTCCTTCTCCCTTCCATGCGATCGCGGTGGTATTGGGATGCATCTCGACGCCCGCCGATTTCAACTGACCCAGCATGCGAGGCTGCTCCAGCGTCTGCGACATCCAGGCTCCGAGCGAAGGTAGCGGCGTGACTATGCTGACCGCATGCCCTTTGGCCGCGAGATCAACGGCCAGCGCGTTGGCCATGTAGTAGTGGTCGTCGTCATAGATGACGACCGACCCTTCGAGAGGCGCGCCGTCCATTACATCATCAGGCGACAGTGCTACGCCCACGAAGCCGGGAATGGCATCGAGGCGTGTGCGCCCCGCCCCATCGCCGCGCCAAGGCGCGCCAGTGGCAAGCAGGATATGGTCGGCCCCAAACTCGGCGATCGCCTCGGCGTCGAGATCGCTGCCGGCATAAAGTTCGACATTAGGCATCTGGCGAAGCTGGTAAAGCCGGTAGTCCCTGACCCGGCCCCAGGCAGCGAGCCCCTTTATCCGCGCCTCGCGCGCAACCCGACCTCCAAATTCCTCGCGCCGCTCAGCCACCGTTACCGCATGGCCGGCGCGCGCCAGTACCAATGCCGCTTCGAGTCCAGCAGGGCCGCTGCCGATGATCAGTGCGGTCTCCGCCCTCGGCGCTTTCGGCACGCGCTCGGGATGCCAGCCACGGCGCCATTCCTCGGAGATCGTGGGGTTCTGGGTACAGCGCAACTCGACGCCGATTGTCTCGGCCGAGACGCAGAAATTGCAACCGATGCATTCGCGGATATCCTCGACCCGCCCCTCGCGGATCTTTGCTGGCAGGAACGGATCGGCGATCGACGGGCGCGCCCCCCCGATCAGGTCGAGCACGCCGCGCCGGATCTGGCCCACCATCGCATCAGGCGAGGTGAAGCGACCGACCCCGAGCACAGGCTTGCCTGTAACCTGCTTGACGAAGCTGGTGAACTCCTCCTGGAACCCTTCGGGATCGTAGCGAGACGTGCCACTGTCTCGGCTCCAACCGGAGATATTCACGTCCCAGAGATCTGGAAGCTCGGCGAGCGCCTCGACCACGGCACGACCCTCACCGGTGTTGAGGATGCGCTTTGGCCCCGACAGCTCGTGCACAGCGAAGCGGACCGCCACAGCCATATCGTCTGCGACTTCTTCCTTGGTTTCTTCCAGCACCTCACGGAACAACCGCAGCCGGTTTTCAAAACTGCCGCCATATTCGTCGGTCCGCCGGTTGTAGGCGGGTGATAGGAAATGCCAGAGCACCGATGCATCGTGCGAGGCATAGACATAAACGATGTCGTAGCCCGCCTGCTTGGCACGCCGCGCAGCGGCACGGTAGGTCTGCCGCAGATGCCGGATATCGTCTTTCGTCATGGCCCGCGCCATCAGCGGCATCTCCGGCTTTAGCGTTGGCAGAACGGATGGTCCTTGGGGCGGATAGCCGTTCGAGATCCCGCGCGAGCGGATGCCCGTATGGGCCAGTTCGATAGACGCCAGCGCTCCATGAGCGTGGATCCGTTCGTTCGACTTCGCGTGGGCGCGCACGTCTTCATCGTCCCACAGCCGTTCATATGGAAGGCCGGAAAGGTCGGATGTCGGATCGATCTCGGAGAGCTGCATGGAAACAATGCCCCAGCCGCCTTCGGCTCGAGTCTCACGGATACCGATGGCGCCGTTCGGCATCAGGTAACTGTGCCCGATGGCATGAGGCATTGACACGAGCCGGTTTGGTGCCGTCACCGGTCCGATCTTCACGGGCTGAAACAGAATCTCGTAGCGGGGATCCATCGAGTTCTATCGCTCCACCCGCACGATCCCGTCAGAGATCCAGCGATCGATAATTTCTAGGACCTTCTTCGAAAATGCCGCATCGTTAATGTGGCATGCCACCTCAGTTAGCATGATCGGCGGCTTGATTGCTCGGCGCGCCTCGTCGATCATCGCAGCAAGGCCTTGGGGATCGTGTGCGGGCCCGCCTTCGCGATCCCATTCTTCCACACCTCCAAGCGGCATGAGGAACGCAACGGGCGCCTTGGCTTCGTTTAGCCGTTTTGAGATGTCGCGGACGAGCGCGCGCCGCTCGTCAGGATTCAAAGCCGATGATTTGATCAGACGGTTGTGGGCATGGAAAGGACGATCCTTGTAAGCTGTCGGGATCTCCTGCCAACCTGCGAAGTCAATCAGATCGGCACAGCCGGGGCTGACAATCTGCGGAATGCCGGCCGCTCCAGCATTGGTGAGGCGGTCCGCGCCAGCATTGACGACCGACCCGACCATAAGGTTGCCCAGTTCCGGCAACGCAAGGTCGAGCGCGGCGCAGAAATGGCCCTGCCGGGCGAGCGCTTCGAACGCCATGCCACCCATACCGGTGGCATGGAACACAGCGACCTCGAATCCGCGCGTCTCGAGCGGTTCGCGAAGATGCTTCATGTATTTCAGGCAGGACGAGCCGAGGCTCGTCATACCGATCACTGGCCGCTCACGATCGGGCGGTGTGACTGCACGTGCCGCACCGAGCACGGCTCCCGCCGCCTGGCTGAGGGAGGATTTGCAGACCGAGTTCAACCCGTAGAGTCCGCCTGCCCAAAGGATCATCTGAACGTCCGGGGAGAGCCGGTCGGCGGGGATGAGCGGTGAGAAGGAGACTGTCGAAACGACGTATTTCGGAACGCCTAAAGGCAGCGCCTGGCAACAGTCGAGCACCAGGTCGGTTCCCATTGTGCCACCAAGCCCGATCATCCCGTCTATACGGCCTTCGCCGTACAGTTTCGCGGTTAGCGCGGCCGCGCCGACGGCCATCATCTGCATCGCATGGTTCTCGTCGCCCGCCTCGATAACATCGTGGATGGTCTTTCCGGCGGCAGCAGCGACGTCATGCTTTGATATGTCTGTAGGATGTTCCGGATCACCGAGAACGCTCACATCCATCGAGATCACGGCGCCTCCGAGATCGCGGATCCTGTCGCAGACGAACGACAGTTCGGCGTCCTTGGTATCATACGTCCCGATGACGAGAATGGTTTTGGTGTCGGTCATTATCTCCTCCTCCTTCTTCCCCTTATCCCCGCCTCAGCCCCGCATGATCGCGCCGGTGGGGTCGTAGAACGGCGCCAATTGCATATCGATCGAATAACGCTTGCCCGCGATCTGTACTTCAAAGCCGCCGCCGGCGATCCATTCTTTGGTGACCCCACCATCGCTGTGGACCGAAGCAAGGCCAACCATCGCGCCGAGTCGCCACCCCCAGCCGCCGGAGGTGACGTGGCCAACCAACTTCTCGCCTTTCCAGATGGGCTCGTTATGGATAATATACGGGCCGCCTTCCGCGGTGGCGGAACGCAGCCTGATCGCAACGGTGCGGAACTTCGTCGCCGCGCCCTGTTCGGCCTTCTGTCGGGCTAGGGCGTTTCGACCCACGAAGTCATCCTTGTCGAGATTGACCGCGAAGCCAAGACCAGTCTCGTAAGGCGTGTCCTCCTCGGCAATGTCGTGCCCGAAATGGCGGAAGCCCTTTTCCAGGCGACAAGCGTTCATCGCGAACATGCCGGCATGACGCAAGCCGTGTGTCTCGCCCTCGCGCATGAGCGCTTCGTAGATATGCGCGGTAAACTCCGTCGAGATCATGAGTTCGTAGCCGAGTTCGCCGAAGAAGGACCGGCGTATCGCCCAGGCCCTTGCGAAAGCGAGGTCGATCTCCCGCGCCGCGCCGAATGGGAAGGCTTCGCTAGACAAGTCGTCACCCGACAGCGCCTGAAGGATCCGACGGGACGCGGGGCCATGAACCGTCAACAGGGAATAGGCGGCGGTGGCGTCGAAGACCTCGAACCGCCAGTCCGGTTCGGCATGAGCACGGATATGCGCCTGGTCCCGGATCTGGCTGGGGTGGCCAGTGACAACCAGATACTGGGTGTCCGCGATCCGAGTAACGGTGACGTCGGCCTCGATGCCGCCCTTGGCATTGAGGAACTGGGTGTAGACGGAGGTTCCCACCGGCACGTCCATACTCGCTCCCGATACCCTATTGAGGGCGCGTGCGGCATCAGGGCCTTGGACCAGAACCTTGGCGTACATGGATTGATCGACCAGCACGGCGGCGTCCCGCGCGGCCAGGCACTCCTCGCGGACCAGCGGTGACCAGTCCTGCCAGCCGATCGAGGGGCGGGAGGGCCAACCCTGGCCTGAGGGGTCGTAGTACATCGGCACTTCCCAGCCGATCCGTTCCGCCATCACCGCGCTTGCGGCGATCAGGCGGTCATGCATCGGGAGTCGGCGGATGCCCCGGGCGGATTCGATCTGACGGCCGGGCCACTGCAGGCCGTAGTGAAACCCTATGGATTCGGCCGCACGCTCGGCGTTGTAGGCGGCGTTGCGCTGGAATGGATGGGCGCGTGCGGTCAGCATCGGACCTACCGCGCGCACTGGCATGCCCTCAGTGATCCAGGCAGCCATCGTCAGGCCGAAGCCGCCTGCATTGAGAATCCCGTTGGAGTTCATTCCCGCCGCGATGAAGAGACCAGGCATCTCCGGCGCGGGCCCGAGATAGGGACGCCCGTCAGGCGTAAAGCTCTCCGGACCGTTGAAGAAGGTGTGGATTCCAGTCTCCGCCAGGAAGGGGAACCGAGCGAAGGCGCGCTCGAGCATCGGTTCGACATGTTCCATATCGAAGGGCAGTTCGTCGAATTCAAAGACTTCTGGGATGCCGTCCTGGCCCCAGCTCTTTCCTCGCGCCTCGAAACCTCCGATCAGCAGCTTGCCGGCATCCTCCTTGGTGTATAGCCGTTCCTCGGCAACGACGAGGCCCGGAAGTGTGCGCGGCAGACCTTCGATGCTCTCAGTCAGAATGTAGAAGTGCTCGGTTGCGTGCAGCGGGACGGTGACGCCATGCTGCGCCGCGAAGCGCGAGGTCCACATGCCGCCGGCCAGCAGCACCTTTTCGGTTGCGATCACGCCCCTGTCGGTTTCGACGCCGCTGACACGGCCATTGCGGGTCAGAATGCGGATGGCCTTGGTGTTCTCGAATATCTGGGCGCCGCAGGCCCGCGCACCCTTGGCCATGGCTTGGGTTACGTCGAGCGGGTTCACCTGCCCATTCGACGGCACGAAAAACCCGCCAATCAAATCCGACGTCGCTACGTAGGGGTAATGGGCGGCCACTTCCGAGACGCTTAACAGACGGCTTTCGATCTCCATGCGGTGCGCGTGATCATGGTTGCGCAGCAACTGCTCCCAACGGATATCGGACAATGCCACGTGCAGTGTACCGTTCTGCTTGTAGCCTGTGGCCTGCCCGGTCTCCTCCTCGAGTTCGGTAAAGAGGCGTGCCGTATATTTTGATAGCTCCGTCTGGCCAGAGCTCTCACGCAACTGCCCGACGATTCCGGCGGCATGCCAGGTCGTACCCGAGGCCAACGTCTTGCGCTCGACAAGCACCGCGTTCTCGATGCCCTTCTTGGCGAGGTGATAGAGGCTCGAGACGCCGATGATGCCGCCGCCAATGACGACGACCGACGCCGTCTCCGGAAGCGTTTTCCCTGATTTTTCCTCACTCGCAGACATTCTGGGTTCCTTAGTCCTTCGCGTATTCGAGATACGTTTTCGCCTGGCTGATGGCCTCGTCGATGAAACGGGTGCAGCGGGCAGCCGCGCCGGGTTCGTCGATGCGCGCAATCACCCAGCCGACATAGGTCAAGCTTCTGAGCAGCCGGAAAAGCGGCAGCGGTCGCAGATCGATGGGGCGGGCCTTTAGGTATCCGTCCAGGAAACGGCGACTGGCTGCGCCATCGGGCGCATGTCGTTGCAGGCGGTTCACGGTCGTCGCCAGATCGAACAGGCGAAACCCGAAGCCGCCATCATCGAAATCGACGAGATACACCGCGCCATCGCCAACCAACACGTTCTCGGGGACGGCATCGGCATGGATGAGGCCGTAGTCGAGGTCCGGCCCAAGCCGCGACAGGGCGCGCTGCGCAGCCCGCCGAGCCCCAGTCAGCAGCTCAGCCTGATGCCGCGTCAGCGCTGGGTTTTCCCAGAACCGCCCCCAAAGCGGATTATCGCCCAGCAGACCCTCAACGTCCCATGCGGGACGGACAAAGCCGGCGGGCGCATTCCATTCGTCGGAAATGTCGTGCAGCCGAGCGAGTGTTCCTCCCAGCCTGAAAGCCGTCTCGGAAGAATCGGCGTCCTGCGCCACCTGGCCGTCCTTGATCAGCGGAGTGCCTTCAAGATAGGTCAGTACATCGACGAAGGTGCCCGCGACCGCAACGCACAGGCTGCCGTCGTTTGCCGGAACCGGGCGCGGTACTTTGACGCCGCGCCCTTCAAGAGCTGCCATCCAAGCGAGTTCCGAGGCTAGTTCTGCTCGGCTTCGATAGCCTGGCCGGTGCAAGCGCAGCGCCAACGGTCCGCTGAGCGCCTCGACGCGGAAAACCTGGTTCTCACGCGCTGCGACAAGTGTCACCAGGCAACCCTCAAGGCCCCAAAGCGCCAGCGCATCTGCAACGCGCGGGTCATTCATCAGGCGCTCCCAAGTCCGCGAGCACTCCGTCCAAAACGCCGAGCATGTGATCGGCGTTCTCTTTCGAGAACGGCATCGGGGGCCGGATCTTGAGCGTGTTGTAATGAATGCCCAGCCGGTTCAGCAGAACGCCGCGGCGGCGCATTTCGTTAACCACGCGAGCCACATAACCCGGCGCGGGCACCTTGGTCTTACGGTTGACGACCATCTCGGCACCGAAGAACAGCCCATAGCCGCGGACATCGGCGATCCAATAGTACTTTTCGGCTAACTTCTTGAGGCCGTCGCGTGCATACGAGCCGACGAGGCGGGCGTTTTCCTGCAGGCCGTCGTGTTCGATCACGTCAAGCACGGCGCTTGCGGCGGCACAGGAGACGGGATTGCCTCCGAATGTATTGAAATAGCGGAACGAATTGCGGAACGCGGCCATTGTGTCTGGAGTGGTTACGACGGCTGCGACCGGATGACCGTTGCCCATCGGCTTTCCCATCGTCACCACATCCGGCTGCGCTCCGATACGCTGGTGGCCCCAAAACCGCTCTCCGTTGCGGCCAAAGCCCGGCTGCACCTCGTCGGCGATGAAGATGCCCCCCGCTTTGCGCACCTCTGCCAATGCGAGATCCAGCCACCCGGGATCGAGACGTGGAAAGCCCTCATTCAGGAAAGCGGGGTCGAGGATGATCGCGGCAAAGCCATATCCCGACCGTTCCAGGTCGTCGATCGCCTCGGCCACCTTGTTGGCAAAGGCCAGCGCATGAGCCGGGCCGGTCTCTCCGCCCAGTGGACGGTAGCTGTCTGGGGCTGGCACATGACGGACATGACTGCCATCCCCGGTCAATGGAATGTTCGTGCGTGAAAGGTGCGCTACCGCCGTGGTGTTTCCGTGATACGTATGGTCGGTGGCGATGAACCCACGTTTGCCGGTCACCGCTTCGGCCATACGCAACGCAATGTCGTTTGCCTCGGACCCGGTGCAGGTCATGATCGCGGTCGACAAGCCACCCTCGAAGGTGCCGGTCAGCCGCTCGACATAGTCAAGGATATTTTCGTGCAGGTAGCGGGTATGGGTATTGAGCATTGAGGCTTGCCGGCAGATCGCCTCGACGACATAGGGATGGCAATGCCCGACATGGGGCACGTTGTTGTAGCAGTCGAGGTACTTTCGCCCGTCGGCATCCCAAACCCAGACCCCGTCGCCCCGGACCAGATGGACAGGTTCTTCGTAAAAGGTGGAGACGTTCGGTCCGAGCAGTTTGGACCGCTTTTCAAGGAGTTCCTTGGTTGTCGTCATCACAGTTGAATCCAAGCGGTCTTGAGATCGTGGAACTTGTCGAGCGCGTGCAGCGACTTGTCGTGGCCGTTTCCAGACTGCTTCACGCCTCCCAGCGGAACCGTCCCGTCGGCACCGCCATAGGTGTTGACATGCACCACGCCGGCTTTGATGGCCCGCACCATGCGATGCGCGCGTGACAGATTTTGTGTCCAGACGGCCGAGGCGAGGCCGTAGCGGGTGGAATTGGCGAACCTGATTGCCTCATCTTCGTCATCGAAGGCCATGACGCCAAGAACCGGGCCGAAGACCTCCTCCAACGCTAGTTTCATGTCGGGCCGCACGGCGTCGAGTACAGTCGGCGCCATGTAGAAGCCACCAGTCTCCTCCAGAATACGGCTGCCGCCGGTTCTGAGTTCGCCGCCTTCGGCCAATGCTGTCCGTACATGAGCCAGGTTCTTGTCGAGCTGATCAGCGCTTGAGACGGCGCCGGCCTCAGTCGAGAGGTCGAGAGGATCCCCAACCTTCATGGACGCCGCGATTGCGACTACCTTTGCGACGAATTCTCGATGGATCGACTTTTCGACAAGGAGCCGCGAGCCCGCGACGCAGACCTGCCCCGAATTGCGAAAGATGCCGCTGGCGGAAACCTTTGCAGCCTGATCAAGATCCAGCGCATCGGCGAAAACGATGTTGGGGGATTTGCCGCCCAGTTCGAGATAGACGCGCTTGAGATTGGAGCGCGCCGAATATTCAAGCAGCCGGCGTCCAACGCCACCGGAACCGGTGAAAGCGAGGACGTCGACGTCCATGTGCAGCCCCAGTGCCTCGCCCGTTACGTCACCGCGCCCGGTCACGACATTGAGGGTACCTTCCGGCAAGCCCGCTTCCGCACAGATCTCGGCCAAGCGCAGGAGCGACAGCGACGCTGTCTCGGCCGGCTTGAGCACGACTGAATTGCCGGCCGCGAGGGCAGGCGCGATTTTCCACGCGCCGATCATCATTGGAAAGTTCCAAGGGACGATCGCAGCGACGACGCCCACGGGTTCGCGATGGATCAGGCCCAGGATGTTATCCGCCGTCGGCGCGATCTCGCCATAGACCTTGTCGATGGCCTCCGCATAATAGCGGAAGGTGCCGGCCGCGCTATCGGGCTCGGCCTTGAGCGCCATGGCTATCTCCGTGCCGTTGTCGCGCACGCCTAGCACTGCGAGTTCCAGCGCATGCTTGTCGATAAGCTCGGCGATCCGAAGCAGGACCTTCTTACGTGCGGCAGGCGCCGCGCGCGACCAGGCGCCTTTTTCGTAGGCTCTGCGCGCAACCTTGACGGCTGCGTCCACATCGGCGGTGCCGGCTGCTGCGATCGATGTCAAAGGCTGGCCATCGATCGGTGACACCACCTCCAGGGTTTTGCCACCTTCAGCGTCATGCGACTTCCCGCCGATGAAAAGGCCCTGCGGCGGGATGGAGTTCAGGCGCAGCGCATCAATACTCTCTTGGGTGGACCTGCTAACCAATCGCTACCCCTTCCTAGACCATGTCATTGATCACCAGCACGCTGCCTGGCCCATGCGGCCGCAAATCGTGACGAGGCCTTTGGCGTCGTAACGTCGCCGACCAGTGGTGCGCATGCGATGGTTTACGAGTTCATCATCGGTTCAATATTGTTACCGACGGTGAAAATAATGTTGCAAGAGGGTTAGGTTTGTGTCAAGAAATATTTGGAAGTGCAAAAACGAGCGCATCAAAAAGGGAAAACCCTAGCGCCTGTGTGGGAATGAGTGGGGCTCGCGAAGCCCGCAGCATGAGGAGAGATGCATGAGAATTTCAGATACCTGTTTCAAACTGCTGGCGCTGGCCGGCATGGGCGGACTGATCGCGACCGCCATCGCGACCCATGCTTGGGCAGAAGACAAGGCCGCCTTTCCCTCCCTGGAGGAATTGTACAAGGGCACGTATCAGGGCCCCCCGACGAGTGCGCCGAAACCAGTCACGGGCAAAAAGATCTGGGTAATATCCTGCAGTCAGGACGTCAGCCTCTGCGCGGCGCAAGCCCAGGGGATTACCGACGCGGGAAAACTTCTCGGTTGGACGACAACTGTTTTTGATGGAAAGTATGATCCGGCCACGCAGGGCAACGGCATACGGCAGGCGATCGCGGGAAAATATGACGCCGTCGTCATTGCCGGCGCTGATTGCGCTGGTGTGAAGGCACCCCTTGAGGAGGCCCGTCAGGCCGGGATGAAGGTCGTCGGCATCGAGGGTGCCGATTGCAGTGTGACGAGCCCAGGAGAGCAGCCACTCTTCCACGGAGAGGTGAGTTACGTAGAAGGCGATGTCATTTCCTGGGTAAAGAAGTATGGCGAGTGGCAGGCGGATTACATAATCGCCCGGACAAAGGGTAAAGCCAAGGTTATCGTATTTGTCAGCGACGAAGTTCTTATCTCGAAACTGAATAGCGAGGGAACGATCGCGGAGCTCAAGCGGTGCTCCGGGTGCGAGGTATACGAAGTCAAGTTCAGCTATGCCTCGCAGGGGCCGGAACTGCAGCAATTGGCCGAGCAGGCCCTGCTGCGCTTTCCGGACGCGAATGGAATTGCCGTGCCCGCGGATTCACTCATCCTCAGTGGGATGGGCTCGGCGATCGAGGCCTCCGGTCGCGATATCATCGTGATGGGCGCTGAGGGTCAGCAGGCAACCATGGACTTGGTGAGGGCTGGCAGCAAGCAAGTGACCGCCGGCGTGGGCATTCCCAGTGCATGGGAAGGTTATTCCGCTGTCGACATGCTCAACCGGCTCTTCCAGGACAAGGAACCGGTCGGATCCGGCGCAGGGTTACAGGTCTACGACAAGGATCACAACGCCGGAACGTCGGGAGCATTTTCCTCTTCGACGGACTTCATAGCCGGGTTCAAGAAGGCCTGGGGTATTTCACAGTGATGCACCCGCCGGCTGCCGCTCTCACAGTAACCGATATCGTTAAGACATATGGTGCGACGCGAGCGCTCGCCGGTGTGTCGATGAGCGTCAAGCCTGGGTCGATCCATGCGTTGCTTGGCGGCAACGGCTCAGGAAAGTCCACGCTGATACGCATTCTGGCCGGCGTCGATCACGCCGACGCTGGCCGGATCCACATCGGCGGCACGCAGTTTGATGCCGCCTCCTTCTCCGCCAGTCTTGCGCGCAAGAACCAGATCCACGTTGTTCACCAGCATTCCTCGACGTTCCCGCATCTCTCTGTCGCAGAAAATCTCTCGCTTGGGCGGGGATATGAGACGAGCACGGGCGGTCGGATTTCGTGGTCCACCGTGCGCGAAAGAGCCCAGCGCGTTCTTGCCCGTTTCGGCATCGAGGCGGGTCCGGATCAGATTTTGTCCTCACTACGACCCGCTGTGCAGACAATGGTTGCGATTGCGCGGGCTTTGCAGGATCAAGAGGGAAGTTCGACCGGACTGCTCATCCTTGACGAACCTACGGCAGCCCTGTCCTCCGCCGAGGTTGCGCGTCTCGCGCAGGCTTTGCGACGATATGCGGCCGCTGGCCAGACCATCATCGTTGTCACCCACCGGCTCGATGAGGTACTCGATCTCTCTGACCATGTAACCGTTCTGCGCGACGGGAAAGTCGTGGGAGATTTGCCTCGCGACGAGATCAGCCACGATATCCTGGTCCAGCTCATAGCAGGAAACTCAGTTTCCATCGTTGAGAAGCATGGAACCGCGACCGGTATAGATCGAATAATTCTCGAAACGAAGGGCTTGTGCGTGGGACCCCTTGTCGATGCGGACATTACGCTTCGTGCTGGCGAGGTTTTGGGAATTGCCGGTCTGGTTGGATCGGGCAGGACATCCTTCCTGCGCGCCCTATTTGGACTTGCTCGTCCTAGCGCCGGTACACTGGTGTTTGATGGGGCCAGCTATAGTCCGGCCAGTCCTGGAGACGCGGTTGGTCACGGTATTGCTTATGTGCCGGAGGATCGTCTTGCCGATGCAACGTTTCCCAGTCTCTCCGTAAGCCGAAATATTTCCATAGCCAGTCTCGACCGCTACTGGTCGAAGATGCGAATTTTGAGGAAGCTCGAGCACAACGATACGGCTAAGGTCGCGGATCTGGTGGGGCTACGTCCACGGCGCACGGACCTGACAATCAACAAGTTCTCGGGCGGGAACCAGCAGAAAATTGTAATTGGGCGTTGGCTGCTAAGGCGCCCCCGATTGCTTCTTCTAGACGAACCAACACAGGGCGTTGACGTCGGCGCTCGCGCTGACATCCATCGACTTGTGCGCGATGCCGTCTCTGGAGGATCGAGCGCGATCGTCGTCTCCTCCGATTTTTCTGAGCTGGTGGAATTGTGCGATCGAGTGGTCGTCCTTAACCGAGGCCGCTTCGTTGCCGACCTTGCCGCGGATCATCTGACAAGTGAAAAACTTCAACAACTCGCCCACATGAGGATAGCGGCATGAGTGAGCCTATGGTGACCGAGATGTCCACGCAAGGGTCTAGGACAACTAACAGCAGAATCGCCGGGCTGATCATTCGCTACGGCGAAGCGTATACGCTTGTCGGATTGATGTTGTTGATTGCGATCTTCTTTTCGATTCTGCCTGCAACGCACGCGACATTTCCAACAGCCGCCAATCTTCGAATTGTCATCGCAAACCAAGCTGTGCTTGCGATTGTTGCGTTGGCTGCATTTTCACCACTCATCATCAATGAATTTGACGTAAGCGTAGGGGCAAATCTTGGCTTGGCATCAATTCTTGCCGCGTCAGCCATGTCGATTGGCGTTCCGTGGCCGATTGCGCTTTTGGTCGCCGCGAGCGTCGGTGCAAGTGTAGGCGTGGTGAATGGTCTGCTGATAACCAAGGCAGGTGTAAACTCGCTGATTGCGACTTTGGGCACCTCCATCATCATTCACGGGATTGTTGTGTGGAAAACGAATGGCGTGAGCATCGTTACCAATATCCCGCCTGAACTCACGCGATTTGGGTCTGGCGTTTTGTTTGGCGTTCCTTTGCCTATGTTCGCTCTCGTGGCCCTGACGTTGGTTCTGGCGTATCTAGTGTATCATACACCTTTCGGTCGCTACATGTACGCCATCGGCTCGAATGCGTCTGCTGCCCGCCTGGTTGGAATCAACACTAACCGAATCCTGTTTCGCACCTTCGTTCTGGCAGGATTGCTTGCGGGGCTCGCCGGGTTTCTGCAAGTGGCGAGGACTGGTGGGGCTAATCCTAGAGTTGGAGAGGCATTCACCTTGCCTGCGCTGGCCGCAGCCTTCTTGAGCGCAGCGTCGATCAAGCCGGGCGTCTATAATGTGTTCGGCGTGATTGTGGCTGTTTTCTTCCTTGCCACCCTCAATAGCGGGCTAAACCTTGCCGGTGCTGACGTGTATGTGAACGATCTGATCAACGGATGCGCATTGATACTGGGTGTCGGGCTCGCCCGTTTTCTGGGACGAAATCAAGGCTGAGTATCTGTGACAGAGTCATTTCTCCCGACCGGCGGTCGCGGTCAAAGTGATGGGCGGAGCACGGTTTCATGAGTAAGACCATGGGGACTGTCGACAAAGCTTTGATCTTGCTGGAATTCTTCACGGTTGCCGATCCAGAGTGGGGATTGAGCGAGCTGGCTCGCGAAGCTGGGCACGACAAGACCACCACCTTGCGGTTGCTCAACAGCCTGATGCGCGGCGGCTTCGTCGAACAGCATCCCAAAACCAAGAAATTTCGCATAGGCACGACTGTCTTGAAGCTCGCAAGGGTCCGCGAGGCGTCCTTCCCGTTTGTCACGGTCATCCAGCCATCACTTGAGAATCTGGCGGAGGCCACAGGAGAAACGGCTCATGCGTCAGTGCCAAACGGAGAGGCGCTTACGACGGTCAGCATTGTCGCACCGCAGCGGGCCACCCGGGTTTATGTGGACCCTTCCCAGCCGCTTCCTTACCACGCGACGGCATCTGGACTGGCGTATCTGGCATTCGCCAAAGATGAGGCAGTGGAGGCCGCGCTTTCGGCCGGTGAACTCCGGGCTCATACCCAGCACACCGTCATCGATCCGAAGGAATTGCGTTCTGAACTCGTCCGGATTCGCGAGCGCGGATATGCGATATCTGCCAAGAGCTTTGAGCTGGAAACTATAGGCATTGCGTGCCCAATCTTTGACTGGACGGGGTTCGCGTCGGCGACGGTGGCGGTGGCGTGCGTCGCCTCGCGTATCACTGCTTCGCTAGAGGCCCGTGTCGCCGCTGCTGTGACCGAAGCCGCCGTCGATATTACGCGGGCCCTGGGGGCCGTGCCACCCTCGGGATTTCTTGAAACTCACAAAGGGCCCGCGGCATGAGACAACGTCCTGGCGCACTCGTGCTCGACTTTGGCGGCGTGATCTCCAGGACATTGTTCGAGACGCACCGGCAAAGCGAGACGGCTCTTGGACTTCCGGTCGGGACGCTCGACTGGTTGGGGCCGTTCGATCCTGGGACCGATCCGATTTGGCGTGCCATGCAAGCAGGCGAGATATCGGAGCGCGACTATTGGTATCGTCGCGCGTCTGAGACGGGACAATTGGTAGGAGAGGACTGGACGACGCTGCCTCAGTTCCTACGACGGGTACGCGGTGACGATCCGGCTTCCGTCATCAGGCCGGAGGCGTTGGCCGCGATCGAAAAAGCAAAGTCTGCTGGAAAAAAGCTCGGCATTCTGTCCAACGAACTCGACCTCTTCTACGGCGCCGATTTTCGCCAGCGTTTGCCCTTTCTGGCCGACTTCGACGTCATCGTCGACGGCACCTACACGCAGATCTTGAAGCCCGATTCGCGCGCATATCGGACCGTGACGAGCGCGCTCGGGCTCGAACCCGCCGCATGCGTTTTCGTTGATGACCAGTTGAAGAACGTGCGCGGGGCGTTGTCTGTCGGAATGAAGGCTATCCAGTTCGACGTGCGCCGGCCCGCGGAAAGCTATTCAGAAGCGCTTCGGCTCCTAGGGCTGAGCGCAAAGACGGAGGACTGAGATGGTGGCGCATGACAGCAACTTTCTGAAGGAAAATAACGCCCGACATCTCTGGCATCCGATGGCGCATCCAGCCGAGATGCGCGCGCACCCGCCCAAAGTGCTGGTTGGGGCCGAGGGCGTGACTCTGACCGACGTCGAGGGCCACCGGACGCTCGATGCAGTCGGCGGATTGTGGAACGTGAATCTCGGTTATTCCTGCGATCCCGTGAAGAAGGCGATCGCCGACCAGCTCAACGCGCTTCCCTATTACTCTGCCTTTCGCGGCACCACCACGGGATCTGCGGTCGAACTCTCGTATCAACTCGCCGAATGGTTCAAACAAGACGGCTTGGTGCGCAGCTTCTTCACGTCCGGCGGCTCCGACAGCGTAGAGACCTCACTTAGGTTAGCGCGGCAGTACCACAAGATCCGCGGCGAGCGCGACCGCACCAAGTTTCTGAGCCTGAAGAAAGGCTATCACGGCACGCATTTTGGCGGGGCTTCGGTAAATGGCAACACCAATTTCCGCCGCAACTATGAGCCGCTATTGCCGGGCTGCTTCCAGATTGCGTCGCCCTATCTTTATCGCAATCCATTCAACGAGACGGACCCGGCAAGACTGGCCGAGTTGTGTGCCGCTGCGCTTGAGGACGAGATCGTCTTCCAGGGTGCTGACACCATCGCTGCGTTTATCATGGAGCCCGTTCTGGGTGCGGGCGGCGTTATCCCTCCTCATGAGAGCTTCATGCCCAAAGTGCGCGAAATCTGCGACAGGCACGGCATCCTGCTCATCGCCGACGAAGTCATAACCGCCTTCGGCCGCACCGGTGCCTGGACAGGCTCTCGTCTTTGGGGCGTGAAACCCGATCTCACCTGCATGGCAAAGGCCATTACCAACGGCTACTTCCCCTTCGGCGCGGTGATGATCTCGGAGAAGGTGGTCGACGCGTTTGAGAATGACGCCACAGCATTTGGTGCAATCGGCCACGGCTACACCTATTCGGCGCATCCAGTGGGGGCTGCCGCTGCACTTGCCTGTCTGTCGGAGACAAAAAAGCTGGACGTGCCGGCCAATGCTGCACTGCGCGGCGCTGAGTTGCTTGCCGGTTGCTTGGCTCTCAAGGAAAAGCACGAAGTGGTAGGCGATGTACGCGGCAAAGGGCTGATGGTGGCGCTGGAACTGGTCGCCGACCGTTCCACGAAGAAGCCTATCGACAAGAAGGTCATCGGCCTCGTCTTCGAGAAGGCTTATGAGGCCGGGGTCATGATCCGCGTATCAGGCAACAACATCATCCTGTCCCCACCGCTCGTGATCACCACAAGCGACGTGAACAAGATTGTCGCGGCATTACACGAAGCGCTAGCGGCGGCCTGATTGGAAGGAATTGCCGGGATGAAAGTTTTGGTGCCCGTGAAGCGGGTTGTGGATGCCAACGTCAAAGTCCGGGTGAAAGCCGACGGACTGGGCGTCGAGCTTGCCAACGTCAAGATGGCGATGAACCCGTTCGACGAGATCGCGGTCGAGGAAGCGATTCGCATCAAGGAAGCCGGCAAGGCGGAAGAGATCATTGTCGTCTCGGTCGGCCCGCAGCAGGCGCAGGAGACGCTGCGCACCGCGCTCGCTATGGGCGCCGACCGCGCCATCCTGGTCAAGACCGACGAGCAGACCGAGCCGCTCGGCGTCGCCAAGGTGCTGAAGGGCGTGGTCGAGGCCGAGAAGCCGGGCCTGGTGATCCTCGGCAAGCAGGCGATCGACGACGATTCCAACCAGACCGGCCAGATGCTGGCCGCACTCCTCGGCTGGTCGCAGGGCACCTTCGCTTCCAAGATCGAGCTCGCCGGGGACAAGGCCAAGGTGACGCGGGAAGTCGACGGCGGTCTGCAGACCGTCGAGCTGAAGATGCCTGCGATCGTCACCGCCGACCTTCGCCTCAACCAGCCGCGCTATGCCTCTCTGCCCAACATCATGAAGGCCAAGAAGAAACCGCTCGACGAGAAGAGCCCGGCCGACTTCGGCGCTGACGTCAAGCCGCGCCTCAAGGTCATCAAGACCGAGGAACCCGGTGGCCGCAAGGCGGGCGTCAAGGTGAAGTCGGTGGCCGAGCTCGTCAAGAAGCTCAAGAACGAAGCCGGCGTGCTCTAAGGAAATCCGATGAGGCCGGCCTGCAAACGGCTGGCTTCTGCCCTTCCGGTGCTCACGTACGGATGTACGCTCCGCTCCGGTTCTCGAAACCAACCGTTTTCGGCTCGGCCTGACCGGATTTCAGGGAGCCTCGAAGACGAAAGTCAGGGATAAAATAATGGCAATTCTCCTCATCGCCGAACATGACAACGCAACCCTCTCCGACCAGACCGCCAAGGCGCTGTCGGCGGCGC